>NZ_JAZHPE010000016.1:0-217171 GCF_036553535.1 Subtercola sp. YIM 133946 | reverse complement strand
CCCCGTGTCGCTGGTTGAGTAGGCGCGGCGCGCCGTATCGAAACCGGGTGTGCGGCGAGGGGTTTCGATACGCTCCTGCGGAGCTACTCAACCGGCGACACCGGTCGCGACCCGTTTCGCTGGTTGAGTAGGCGCGGAGCGCCGTATCGAAACCGGGTGTGCGGCGAGGGGTTTCGATACGCTCCTGCGGAGCTACTCAACCGGCGGCGGGCGGATGCCCGGGGTCAGCGCTGGCCGGAGCCCGTCCACTCGCCCGTGGCGAGGTACTTGACCTTCTTGGCGATCGACACCGCGTGGTCGGCGAAACGCTCGTGGTAGCGCGAGGCCAGGGTGACGTCGACCGTGTTGACCGAGGTGCCGGCCCAGCTGTCGCTGAGCACCGTCTCGAACACGCTGAGGTGCAGCTCGTCGATGCGGTCGTCGATGTCGCGCATCTCGTCGGCGAGGTCGAGGTCTTCTGTCTCGATGAGCCGGCTGAGCTTCTCGGCGACCTCGACGTCGAGGCGGCCCATCTCGTTGAACGTGCCGAGCAGGCGGTCTTGCGCCACCTTCTCGGGGTAGCGGTACCGGGCCAGCTGCGCGATGTGCTGGGCGATGTCGCCCATGCGCTCGAGCGAGGCGCTCATGCGCAGGGCGCTCACGACGATGCGCAGGTCGCGGGCGACCGGCTGCTGCAGCGCCATGATGCTGATCGCGAGTTCGTCGAGGTCTGAGGCGAGGGCGTCGATCTTCGGGTCGTCGGCGATGACCTGCTCGGCCAGAGACACGTTCGACTCGTTGAACGCGGCCGTGGCGTTGGTGATGGCGACCACGACGAGCCGGCTGATCTCGACCAGGCGCTCCTGTACCTCGCGGAGTTCTTGCTGGAATACCTCGCGCATGTGTGATGGATCCTCTCTGCGGTGCGTCGTGCAGCTGTGGCGCGGGTGCACCGAACCGACGGCAGCCCTCGGGCCTGCCCACCGGGCATACGTCGCCATCCTGCCAATCCGAGGTTAACAGAAGGTGCCGAACGACTGAACATCGCGCGGCCCGGCGGGGCTGCGGCGGCAAAGCCGGTTCGGCGCCCGTGGCGAGTCATTAGTGTAGTCGCTATG
Organism: Subtercola sp. YIM 133946; assembly: GCF_036553535.1. Taxonomy (NCBI): domain Bacteria; kingdom Bacillati; phylum Actinomycetota; class Actinomycetes; order Micrococcales; family Microbacteriaceae; genus Subtercola; species Subtercola sp. YIM 133946. The sequence continues at coordinate 216,074 of NZ_JAZHPE010000016.1, read as the reverse complement.
GATCCAGGCTCGTCTGTGCTGCTCTCTGTGGCACTCGGCCTCGTCGTCGGCTCGGGTTTCGTCATCCTCCTGGTCGTGTCGGCGCGCCGCAGCGAACGCGCTGCGACCATCATCGACCCCTCGGTGCCCGACGGCGTCGACCAGGTGATCGACGCCATCGATTCGGCCGGCGTCGTGCTCGACGCGTCGAACAACGTGGTCAAGGTGTCGCCGGCCGCGCTGGCGTTCGGGCTCGTGTGGAACCAGGGTCTCGTGCATCCGGAGCTCACCGAGATGGTCGACTCGGTGCGCAGAACCGGGGTGCCGGTGTCGAGAGACGTGAGCCTCGCCCGTGGGCCGTTCGGCGACGCCACGATCCACCTGCAGGTGCGGGTGGCCCGGCTCGGCAGCCGGTACCTGCTGCTGCTCGCCGACGACCGCACCGAGGCGCACCGCCTCGAAGAGGTGCGCCGCGACTTCATCGCGAACATCAGCCACGAACTGAAGACGCCCATCGGCGCCATCTCGCTGCTGGCCGAGGCGCTCGAACCCGCCTCAGACGACCCCGTGCAGGTGCGCAAGTTCGCCAAGCGGCTCGAGACCGAGGCGCAGCGGCTCGGCCGCATCACCCGCGAGATCATCGAGCTGTCGCGACTGCAGGCCTCTGACGTGCTGACCGGCGCCGAACTCGTCGACGTCGACCACCTGGTGGCCACCGCCATCGACCAGAACCATGTGCAGGTGGATGCCCGCATGGTGACGGTCGTCAGCGGCGGCGAGCACGGGGCCGAGGTGTTCGGCGACGAGGGCCTTCTCGTGCTGGCCCTGCACAACCTGATCGCCAACGCGGTGCAGTACTCGGGTGAGGGAACCCGCATCGGCGTCGGCGTTCGCGTTCATGAGGGTATCGTCGAGATCGCCGTGACCGACCAGGGTGTCGGCATACCCGAAGAAGACCTCGGGCGGGTGTTCGAACGCTTCTTCCGCGTCGACCAGGCCCGCTCGCGCAACACCGGCGGCACGGGCCTCGGCCTGAGCATCGTCAAACACGTCATCGAGAACCACGGCGGCGACATCCGCGTGTGGTCGCAGCCCGGACACGGCTCGACCTTCACCATCCGACTGCCCGAAGCGTCGCACGCAGCGGCTGCCTCCTGAGGAGAACACAAGTGATTCATATTCTGCTGGTCGAAGATGAGGTCTCGCTCAGCGAGCCGTTGGCGTACCTGCTCAGTCGAGAAGGTTACGAGGTCACGCAGGCGCCTGACGGGCCCACCGCGCTCGTTGAGTTCGACCGTGGTGGTGTCGACCTGATTCTGCTCGACCTGATGATTCCGGGCATCCCGGGCACCGAGGTGTGCCGGCAGATCCGCACGCGCTCGCAGGTGCCCATCATCATGCTCACCGCAAAAGACTCGGAGGTCGACGTGGTGGTGGGGCTCGAGCTGGGCGCTGACGACTACGTGACGAAGCCGTACTCGTCGCGCGAGCTGCTGGCGCGCATCCGGGCGGTCATGCGTCGGCGCATCGACGACGACGAACTCGGCGAGCCGGTGCTCGAGGCCGGACCGGTGCGAATGGATGTCGAACGGCACACGGTGGCGGTCGGCGGGGTCGAGACGCCGATGCCCCTGAAGGAGTTCGAACTGCTCGAGCTGCTGCTGCGCAACGCGGGCCGCGTGCTGACGCGCGGGCAGCTGATCGACCGGGTGTGGGGATCGGACTACTTCGGCGACACCAAGACGCTCGACGTGCACATCAAGCGCATCCGTTCGAAGATCGAGCAGTCGCCGTCAGACCCGGTGCTGCTGGTGACCGTGAGGGGTCTGGGGTACCGCTTCGAGGCTTGAGCGGGCGCCCCGCGGCTCGGACTGCTGCTCTGCGGAGCGGCGGCCGCGGTGGGCGCCGAGGGTCGCTCGTGCTGCTGCGCTACGGAGCCGGGGTGGCCGAGGGAGTCGCGGCGGGGGTCGCAGCGCTCGTCGCCGCAGGGGTCGGGGCAGCGGTCGCCGCCACGGCCGGAGCGAGACCCTTGTACTGCGGCCAGTCGCTCGTCAGCACGGGAACCAGCAGCTTGGTGCCGGTCTCGGTGCCGTACTGGAAGAAGACGGGCACGAGCGACCCGGCCTTGACGTCGAGGCCGGTGAAGACGATCTTCTTCTGCGCCAGCCCGCTGGGGTCGATGCCACCGATGTTGAGGGTGTTCGAGCCGTTCGGGCTCGCCGCGTCGACGTAGGCAGACTCGGTGACGGTCGCGCCCGCAGCGTTCTGGTACTGGATGTTCACGAGCATGCCGGAGTTGTCGGTGTTCACCAGCGAGACCAGCAGGCTGGCGGTCTTGCCGTCGTCGCTGATGAGGGTCGCGTTGCGTACAGCGAGGTTCGGGGCGACGTTGCCGTTGACCCCGTCGGCCGATTCGACGATCGTGGTCGTCGCCTGGGGGGTGATGAACGCGCACCCCGAGGCGGAGGCGCCGATCGCCAACGCCACAAGGATCGATGCCGCGTACCGTGACCGAATTCTCACAAGACCCTCCAGATGTGGCTGTTCGCCCGACGAGTTACACAGGCGGTAAAACGCTACGAGTTTAGCCTACCGGCTGGCCGGCCCGGAGACAGTTAGGCGAACCTTACTACAAGTGCCCTGTGGTAAACTTGGCAATCTAGAAGGGACATCACTACATGCTTTTTGAGGTTGGCGAAACTGTCGTATACCCGCATCACGGCGCGGCGACGATTTCTGAGGTGAAGACCCGCATCATCAAGGGTGAGGAGAAGATCTACCTCAAACTGCGCGTGACGCAGGGCGACCTCACCATCGAAGTTCCCGCCGACAACGTCGACCTGGTCGGCGTTCGCGACGTGATCGGCAAAGAGGGGCTCGACAAGGTCTTCGAGGTGCTGCGCGCCCCGTTCACCGAAGAGCCCACGAACTGGTCGAGGCGCTACAAGGCGAACCTCGAGAAACTCGCGTCGGGCGATGTCATCAAGGTGAGCGAGGTCGTTCGCGACCTGTGGCGCCGTGACCAAGACCGCGGCCTGTCGGCCGGTGAGAAGCGCATGCTCGCGAAGGCGCGGCAGATTCTCATCTCCGAGCTGGCGCTCGCTGAGAAGACCGACGAAGAGAAGGCCTCGCTGGTTCTCGACGAAGTCCTGGCCTCGTAGCCGCGTCGGCCCTGCTCCGTGCACACCGCATCTGATTCCGGCTTTCGCGCTGCAGTGAACCGGTGAACCCGACCGTCGCCGTCGTGGTCGTTGCTGCCGGCAGCGGCTCACGACTGGGCTACTCGCTGCCCAAGGCCCTCGTCAGCCTCGCCCAGCGCTCGATCCTCTCGCGGTCGCTCGACCCGGTCTTCGCGCTCCAACGTGAGGTGCAGCTCATCGTCGTGGCGCCCCAGACGCACTTCGCGCTCGCCGAGCAGATGGTGCGCGAGACGGCCGGCCGGGCATCCGAGTCGTGCACGGTGGTGATCGGCGGCCGCAGCAGGCAGGAGTCGGTCGCGGCAGGCCTCGCCGTACTGCTGCCGAGCGTCGAGACCGTTCTGATCCACGACGCGGCGCGTGCGCTCACGCCCACGTCGCAGTTCGAGGCGATCATCGACGCCGTCGAGAGCGAGGGCGTCGGGGCGATTCCGGGCCTGCCGGTCAGCGACACCATCAAGCGCACCGACGGCTTCGGCACCGCCGTCGCGACGGTCGACCGGTCGGAGCTGTCGGCGGTGCAGACGCCGCAGGGGTTTCCGCGCGCACAGCTCGAGGCCGCCTACGCGAACCCCACGGGCGACTTCACCGACGACGCCGCGCTGGTCGCCGACGCCGGGTTGCGTGTGATGATCGTGCACGGCGACCCCCTCGCGTTCAAGATCACCACCCCGTGGGATCTGCGCCGGGCCGAGCAGCTGCTCATCGCCGCGGTGGGCGTGGCGCTGCCGCGCACCGGCCTGGGGGTGGATGCCCACGCCTTCGCCTCGGCACCAGCCGCGTCTGCTGCCGTCGCCGCGCCCGCGCCCGCAGCTGGGCTCGCGGCAGCCACGACGTCTGCGCCCGCGACCACTGCCGACGAGCTGTGGCTCGCCGGCCTGTGCTGGCCCGGCGAGACGCCGCTCGAGGGCCATAGCGACGGCGACGTCGTCGCTCACGCCATCTGCGACGCCCTGCTCTCGGCGAGCGGCCTGGGTGATCTCGGCAGCGTATTCGGCACCAGCGACCCCCGCTTCGACGGCGCCCACGGCGAGGTCTTTCTCGTCGAGACACTCCGGCTCATCACCGAGGCGGGCTTTCGCATCGGCAACGTGTCGGTGCAGCTCGTCGCGGCCCGCCCGAGGTTCGCGCCCCGGCGGGCGGAGGCCGAGGGGGTGCTCTCGGGCATCCTCGGCGCCCGGGTGACGGTCTCGGCCACGACGACCGACGGGCTCGGCTTCACCGGCCGTTCCGAGGGCGTCATGGCCATCGCCTCGGCGCTCGTCTACCCGGGCTGAGGGCGCTCGCGCACCCGGCCTGAGGCCGTACCGGGCGCCCGCGCGTCATGCACAGCCGGCGCCTTCTAAACTGGGGCGGTGACTCTACGCCTCTATGACTCCAAGCAGCGTGCGCTGGTCGACTTCGTGCCCCTTGTTCCCGGCAAGGTGGGAGTCTACGTCTGCGGCCCGACGGTGCAGTCGTCGCCGCACATCGGTCACCTGCGTTCGGCCCTGGCCTACGACCAGCTGCGTCGCTGGTTCAGCTACAGCGGCTACGACGTCACGTTCGTTCGCAACGTCACCGACATCGACGACAAGATCCTGATCAACGCCGCTGCGTCTGGCGAAGAGTGGTGGGCCCTGGCCTACCGCACCGAGCTCGAGTTCACGGCCGCCTACAACGCCATCGGCGTGCTTGCGCCCAGCTACGAGCCACGCGCCACCGCGAGCATCCCCGAGATGATCGCCATCATCGGCAGGCTGGTGGATGCCGGGCACGCGTATGCCGCCGACGACGGTTCTGGCGACGTCTACTTCGACACCCTCTCGTGGCCGGCGTACGGCGAGCTCACCCATCAGAAGCTCGACGACATGGCGGCGGCCGCCGACTCCGACGCCCGCGGAAAGCACGACGTGCGTGACTTCGCCCTGTGGAAGGGGCACAAGGCGGGGGAGCCCCTCACCGCGGCGTGGCAGAGCCCGTGGGGCGCCGGGCGACCGGGCTGGCACATCGAGTGCTCTGCGATGTCGACGAAGTACCTCGGCGCCCAGTTTGACATCCACGGCGGCGGGCTCGACTTGCGCTTTCCGCACCACGAGAACGAGCTCGCGCAGTCGCACGCGGCCGGCGACCCGTTCGCGAACTACTGGCTGCACAACGGCCTCGTGTCGGTGGTGGGGCAGAAGATGAGCAAGTCGCTCGGCAACTCGGTGTTTGCGACCGAACTGCTGGCGAGCGCACGCCCGCTGGTCATCCGCTACTACCTCGGAGCGAACCACTATCGGTCGACACTCGAGTTCCACGATGGGGCTCTTGCCGAGGCCGAGGCAGCCCTGAGCCGCATCGAGGGGTTCGTCGAGCGGGCCGTCAGAAGGCTCGAGGGCACGCGTTTCGCGTCGGAGACCGTAGAATTGGTGCCAGACGAGTTTCGTGAGGCCATGAACGACGACCTCAGTGTTCCCCAGGCCCTCGGCGTGCTGCACGAAACGGTGCGCGCCGGCAACGCCAGCCTCGACTCCGAAGACTTCGCCGAAGCGGCCAGGCTGCTGGGTCAGGTCTACGCCATGACGAGCGTGCTGGGAATCAACCCGCTCGACTCACAGTGGTCGGCGGGCGAGAGCAGTTCGATGGCCGGGGCGCTGTCGAGTCTCGTCGAACGGTTGCTCGAAGACCGGGAGACCGCACGCAGAGCACGAGATTTTGCCACCGCCGATCGCATCCGCGATGAACTGGCGCAGGTCGGCATCACGATAGAAGACACCTCGACGGGTGCACATTGGAGTTTTGATGGCTAGTTCAGGCAAGAAGCCCGGCCGCCCGGGCGCGGTGCGCCGCACCAGCAAAGGCCCGACGGTCGGCTCAGGTGGGCAGGGCCGCCAGGCCCTCGAGGGCAAGAAGCCCACGCCCAAGGCCGAAGACCGCCCGTACCACCCCGCGGGCAAGGCCAAGGCCGCCAAGGAGCGCTACGCTGCTGCCGGCGGCAAGGGCAAGCCCGGCCAGCCCGAGAAGCGCCAGCGCATCGCGGGCGAGGGTCGTGCCGGTGCCGGGCGCCCCGGTGGGCGCGGAACGGGCCCGCAGGATCCGTCGCGCCAGCAGCGCCGCCCTGCGGCGAAGGGCGAGGAGAGCGAGGTGGTGACCGGGCGCAACTCGGTGGTCGAGGCGCTGCGCGCCAAGATCCCGGCGACCGCTCTCTACATCGGCACGCGCGTCGAGTACGACGAGCGCGTGAAGGAGATTCTGGCGCTGGCGACCAACCGCGGCATCCCGGTGCTCGAGGTCATGAAGCCCGAACTCGACCGGCTCGCCGGCTTCGACTCGGTGCACCAGGGCGTGGCGCTCAAGGTACCGCCGTACGAGTATGCGCACCCGGTCGACCTGTACGACGAGATCGTCGCGAGCCGTGAGACGCCGCTGCTGGTGGCGCTCGACGGCATCACCGACCCGCGCAACCTCGGCGCGATCATCCGCTCGACCGCGGCGTTCGGCGGCCAGGGTGTCATCGTTCCCGCCCGCCGGTCTGTCGGCCTCACCGCATCGGCCTGGAAGACATCGGCCGGCGCGGCTGCCCGCACGCCCGTCGCCATGGCGGCCAACCTCACGCAGACGCTGAAGGCGCTGAAGCAGAAGGGCGCGTTCGTGCTCGGCCTCGACGGCGGTGGAGACGTTCAGCTGCCCGAGCTCGCGCTCGCAAACAGCCCCGTGGTGATCGTCGTCGGCAGCGAGGGAAAAGGCCTCTCGCGGCTCGTCACCGAGACCTGCGACGCCATCGTCTCGATTCCGATCAGCGCGGCGACCGAGTCGCTGAACGCCGGCATCGCCGCGAGCGTCACGCTCTACGAGATCTCGCGCCTGCGCGCCCTCGCAGCGAACAAGTAGCGTCGCCCTCCCGCTGGTTGAGTAGCGTCGCGCAGCGGCGCGTATCGAAACCGGCAGCGCGTGCCCCTGGTTTCGATACGCGCCTGCGGCGCTACTCAACCGGCGAAGGGTTACTGCTCGAGGGTCGCGTCGAGCGTGATGTTCACGCCGGTCAGCGCCTTCGACACCGGGCAGTTCGCCTTGGCGTCGAGCGCAGCGGCCTGGAAGGCGGCGTCGTCGAGGCCCGAGACCTCACCCGAGACGGTGAGGTGGATGCCCGAGAGCTTGAACCCGCCCGCGGGGTCGGGGGCGAGCGTCACGTCGGCTTTGACGTCGAGCGCCTCGACAGTGCCACCGGCGGCACCGAGCACGGCCGAGAACTGCATGGCGTAGCAGGCGGAGTGAGCGGCGGCGAGCAGCTCTTCGGGGCTGGTGAAGCCATTCGCCTCGTCGGCGGCGCGCTTCGGAAACGACACGTCGAACGTGGCGAGCTTCGAGCTCGAGAGCTCGACCTGGCCTTCGCCGGTCTCGAGGCTTCCGTTCCAGGCGGTGCGGGCGGTACGTGTGGGCATGGTGTTCTCTCTTTCGTTGGGTTTCGTGCGGTCAGATGGAAGTACGAATGTTGCAGGCGAAGGCCATGACCTGATCGCGCAGGGCCTGGATCGCTTCGACGTCGAAGCCCGAGGCGGCGCAGACCAACTCGGGAAAGCGCGCTGTCTGCTGCCGCAGCTCGTCGCCCGCGGGCGTGAGCGATACGAGAACCGAGCGCTCGTCATCGGGGCGGCGGTTGCGTTCGATGAGCCCGGCGGCCTCGAGGCGGCGCAGCAGCGGAGAGACCGTGCCCGAGTCGAGCTGCAGTCGCTCGCCGAGCTCAGAGACGGTGACCGGCTCACTCTCCCACAGCACGAGCATGACGAGATACTGCGGGTAGGTGAGCCCCAGTGGCTCGAGCAGAGTGCGGTAGTTGGCCGTCATCGCGCGCGACGCGTTGTACAGTGCGAAGCAGATCTGCTCGTCGAGCAGCGGGGCGGATGATCGGCTGGCCATGAATCGAACCTAGCATATTGTGCGCAATTTAGTCGTGCGCAATGTAAAACGGAATGGGGCGGGTCTCGATACGCGCTGCGCGCTACTCGACCGGCGGGGGGAGCGAACGGCGCTGGTTGAGTAGCGACGCGGAGCGGCGCGTATCGAAACCGGCATGGGATCTGGTCTCGATACGCGCTGCGCGCTACTCGACCGGCGGTGGGAGCGACCGGCGGGGGTTGAGTAGCGGCGCAACGCGACGCGTATCGAAACCGGCGGCGTCAGACGGTGAGGCGCCAGTCCTGCTCGGGCTCGCGCGGGGTGGGCGCATCCGGCCCGCCTTCGTCGTCGTCTTCGTCGGCAGCCTCGTCTTCGTCGTCGGGCACGGCCCCCGACTGCACTGCGATCGGCAGCGTCATCATGCCGGTCGGCGGGCCGACCACGGTCGCCTCATCGCGGCGATGCCGCAGAATGTCGTTGATGTACGAGTTCAGCGCCTCAGACAACGGCACGTCGCGGTTCTGCTGCTGGCTCATGAACCAGCGGTGCTCGAGCAGCTGGTGGAACACCTCGGCCGGCTCCAGCTTGCCCTTCAGATCGGTGGGGATGGCCCGCACGACCGGCTCGAACACCTTCGCGAGCCACTCGTGGGCGAGCATCTCTTCGTCGTAGTCGCGTCGTCCGAACCGCAGGGTGTACGAGTCGAGGTCGTTGAGCAGTCGACGAGCCTGGTTCTCACCCGCGTCGAGCCCGGTGAGACGCAGCAGTCGCCTCTGGTGGTGCCCGGCATCCACCACCTTGGGCTGGATGCGCACCTTCGAGCCGCCCTCGTCGGTCTTGATGGCGAGCTCTTCGATGTCGAAGCCGAGATCGTTGAGGCGGTCGACGCGCTCGTTGATGCGCCAGCGCTCTGACGACGAGAACGACTCAGAGCCGGTGAGCTCCTTCCAGAGCGAACGGTAGGCCGCCACGATGCCGTCGCTGATGCGAATGGGGTCGAGCTCGTCGGCGACGCGGCCTCCGGCCTCGAGATCCATCAGTTCGCCGGCGATGTTGACGCGGGCGATCTCGAGATCGTTCTCGCGCTGGCCGTTCGAGAGTCCGCCATCGTAGAGCTGCCCGGTCTCGGCGTCGACGAGGTAGGCGGCGAAGGCGCCGGCATCGCGCCGGAAGAGCGTGTTCGACAGCGATACGTCGCCCCAGAAGAACCCGATGATGTGCAGGCGCACGAGAAGCACGGCCAGGGCATCCACCAGCCTGGTCGCGGTGTCGGGGCGCAGGGTCTGCGAGAAGAGGGCACGGTACGGCAGCGAGAACTTGAGGTGCCGGGTGACCAGCACCGAGTTCAGGGGAGTGTCGGCCGGGTCGGAGCGGTTCGTGATGACAGCGAGCGGGTCGACGCACGGAATGTCGAGGCCCTGCAGCGTGCGCAGCATGGCGTACTCACGCTTGGCCATCTCGTCGGTGGTCTCTTTGATGGCGATGACGTGGCCGCTCAAGTGGGCGAACCGCACGAGGTGCCGCGAGATGCCCTTCGGAAGCGACGCGATGTTTTCATCGGGCCACTCGTCGAGGGGCAGCTGCCACGGCAGATCGAGCAGCGCCGGGTCGACCGTCGCCGCGGTGATGTTCAGTGAACCGCTCATAGTGCTCCTTCGTGTACCGAACGAGTCAGACCGGCCGGTGGAGGGGTTTCGATACGCGCGACGCTTCGCGTCACGCTACTCAACCGGCGGCGCGCGCGCGTACGCCGGTTGAGTAGCGCCGAAGGCGCGTATCGAAACCGAGACCGCCTTACGCGGCGACGACCGGCTTGTTGCCGATGCGCTGGCCCGACTCGCTGTCGAACAGGTGCAGGTGGCCGGGCTTCGCGGTGAGGTACACCTTGTCGCCGGCGTTCGGGTGAACGCGGCCGTCGACGCGGGTGACGAGGTCGGTGCGCTTGCCGTTGATCTCGCTGTGCCCGTAGAGGTAGCCGTCGGCACCGAGCTCTTCGATCAGGTCGACGTCGACCGGCAGGCCCTCGCCGAAGGTCGAGGCGACCACGATGTCTTCGGGGCGAACGCCGATGGTGACCGATTTCGCGGGGATGCCGGCGAGGATGTCGCGCTCGACCGGGATGACCGAGGTGCCGAACTGCACACCGCCGTCGACCACGTCGGCCACGAAGAGGTTCATGGCCGGGCTGCCGATGAAGCCGGCGACGAACACGTTCTCGGGCTTCTCGTACAGGTCGCGCGGGGTGCCGACCTGCTGCAGCACGCCGTCTTTCAGCACGGCGATGCGGTCGCCCATGGTGAGCGCCTCGGTCTGGTCGTGCGTGACGTAGACCGTGGTGACGCCGAGGCGGCGAACGAGCGAGGCGATCTGGGTGCGGGTCTGCACGCGCAGCTTGGCGTCGAGGTTCGACAGCGGCTCGTCCATGAGAAAGACCTGGGGCTGGCGCACGATGGCGCGGCCCATGGCGACGCGCTGACGCTGGCCGCCCGAGAGGGCCTTCGGCTTGCGGCCGAGGTAGGGCTCGAGGTCGAGCAGCTTGGCCGCTTCGAGAACGCGGTTGGCGCGCTCTTCTTTGTTGACGCCGGCGATCTTGAGCGCGAAGCCCATGTTCTCGGCCACCGTCATGTGCGGGTACAGCGCGTAGTTCTGGAAGACCATCGCGATGTCGCGGTCTTTCGGCGGAACATCGGTGACGTCGCGGTCGCCGATGAGGATGCGGCCCGAGTTGACCTCTTCGAGGCCGGCCAGCATGCGCAGCGAAGTCGACTTGCCGCAGCCCGACGGCCCGACCAGAACGAGGAATTCACCGTCTGAGGTTTCGAGATTCAGTTGATCGACCGCTGCGCGGGTGCTTCCCGGGTAGAGCCGGGTCGCGTGATCGAACGTGACTGATGCCATGGTTGTATTACTCCTTCACCGGCAGGTACGTGCCGGACGATCCGTTGTGATGGATGATCGAACCAACGTCGTCGGTGGTCCACCTCCCAGTATGGCACGGCGCTCGTCTGGCGCATTCCCAGTCAGGTTCATTACTATCGATGGATGCCCGCCGCGCGTCTCGCGACCCGGGCCACATCTTTTCTCGCCCCCGAACTCCGGAGCAACACGTATGACCAACGGCCGACCCGATGATTCTCGCCAGAGCAAGAACCAGCGCCGAGAGGCTGCGCGCGAGAAGGCGAAGGCCCTGCGTGAGGCGCAGCACAAGAAAGACGTTCGCAACCGCGCCATCCTGTTCAGCGGCATCGGCGTGGTCATCATCGCCATCGTCGTGTGTGTCGTGCTCATCGTCGCCAGCTCGGCGAAGCCTGCCGGCCCCGGACCGCTCAACATGGCCAGCGACGGCATCAAGATCACCCAGGGCAACGTCGCGGTGACCACTCCCGCCCTCGCCGCCGGCGAGCAGCCCACGCCGAGCGCGGCGAACGCCGAGGGCGTCATCGACATCCGCGTCTACATCGACTACATGTGCCCCTATTGCGGCCAGTTCGAGACCACCAACCTCACGCAGATCGACAAGTGGGTGAACCAGGGCGCGGCGACCTATGAGGTGCATCCGCTCTCTCTGCTCGACCGCTCGTCGCTCGGCACAAAGTACTCCACCCGTGCGGCCAACGCCGCCGCCTGCGTGGCGAACTTCTCGCCGAACAACTTCTACGACTTCAGTTCGCTGCTGTTCGCCAACCAGCCCACCGAGAACACGTCGGGGCTGACGGATGCCCAGCTGCAGGGTTTCGCGACGCAGGCCGGTGTGACCAGCTCTGACTCGATCAACTCGTGCATCACCGATCAGACGTTCAAGGGCTGGGTGGCCGACTCCACGACCAGGGCTACCACCGAGCCGCTGCCCGGCTCGACGATCGCCAAGGTCACCGGCACGCCGACCGTGCTCGTCGACGGCCAGCAGTACCAGGGCTCGCTGACCGACGCCAATGCGTTCGCCAACTTCGTGCTGCAGGTCTCGGGCCAGGATTCGACGGCGACGCCGACCCCCACCCCGACCCCGTAGGCTCCCGACCACTTCGGTTCTCGGGGACGCGACCTCCGGGCCTTCCGACCCTGCGTCAGGGCTGTCTGCCGGAGCGCCTGCGTGCGATCGACCGGCTCAGCACACCGACGATGAAAAGTGCACAGGCGACGACGACAGCGCCGACCGCGTCGCTGCCGGTGTCTGCCAGCGCATGATCACCGCCGGTCGTCTCGCCTGGCGGCGTCGCCGTGTCCGAGCCGGTGGAGCTCACCGGGTTCGTCGGGCCGACAGGGCTCGCGGAGCCGGCGGCGACGGTCACCTCGGTCGCCGACGTGAGGCCGCTCGTCGCCGCCGTCGCGGTGATCGCGTGGGTTCCCGGCGCGAGGTCGGCGGGAATCGTCACGGTGAGCGAGATCGTTCCATCGCCTGATGCGGTGGCGTCGCCGAGATGTTCCGGAGTGGAGTGGGCGTCGACGCTGACGCTCTCGCCGGGCGAGAAGGCCCCGCCGGTGATGTGCACCCTCTGGCCGGGATGATGGGGGCCGAGCGGGTCGATCGTGAGTTCGGCATCCGTTGTCGGTGTGCAGTTGCTGTCGGGTCCGCCGACGACGCAGGTGTAGGGAGCCCAGTACCCCGGGTAGCTGGCGCGGGTCGGATCGGCGACGGACTCCCACCAGAACACGCGGTAGGTTCCGAGGTAGGCGAGATGGTTGCCGGTCGGGGGTGAATCGGCAGTCGCGGTGGCGAGTTCGTTCTCGGCGGCGAGCAGGGCTTTCTCGGCCGTCTTGGTGACGGCATCCTGTGAGGGAGCTATCTGGCTCTCCAAGTAGATGTTGACGTCGTCTTTCTGGTTGGCGTCGATGGTCTCCTGGATCGCGCTGGAGTGGCCGCTGTGCGGAAGGCCGGATACACCGTTGTTCTCGTGCTCGCTCACGGCCGTCAGGAATCCGTTGTACTGCGCGGCATTACCGGCCTCGTTCTCGTCGTACACGCTCGGTTGCCCGGTCGGTGGGGTGCCGTTCGGCCCGAGAGTGCGGTTGGTGACGCCCGTGAGCGGAATGGTGACCTTCGAACCGGTGATGTAGCCGAAGCCGTCGAACGGGCTGCCGGGCGACGTGACCGCCGCGGTCTCGTAGGCGTCGTTCTCGGCAAAGGTTCCGACGCCGTTCTGCGTGCGCGCCGGACAGAGCACCGATGTATACAGACCCGACAGGGTGGGCTGGGTGTTGCGGGTCGGGCAGGTGCTGAAGTTCTGGCCGACATTGGCTGCGCCATCCTGAGCGGTGAACGACACGTTCGGGTCGAGCGGTTCGAGGTCGGGGCTGTCGCCGTTCGGGTCGGCCGTGGAACCGACGACGATGTGAGCGAAGTCGCTGCCCGTCCGCGGGTTCACCGTCACGTCGGAGGTGACCTGAGCAGACACGTCGCCGGCGTCATCGGTGACGATCAACCCGATCTGAAGGTCGCACAGCACGGGAAACGGGCCCCACTGCGGGTCGGCACTCCGATGGTCGGTGTTCTTCAGGGCGAGGTTCGGTGGGCAGTTCGCACCGGGCGCGACAGACCACTGGTACGAGCTGATGCTGCTCGCGTTGCCGCCCGGTGTCGAGGCTGACCCGTCGAGCGTCATCGACGCTGTGCGATCGACGGGTGCCGTCGGGGCGATGACCGCGACCGGGTCTGCGCAGCCCGCGCTGTCTGCATCGGCGTCGTAGCACGTGCCCGTGAGGTTCCAGGTCCACGTTCCGGTCCAGCCAGTGCGCCCGGTGAGACTCTGCGAACCGACGAGAGCGGCGCCTCCTGGGCTCAGCTGCCCGGTGGCGACGGCGGTCTGCAGTTTGTCGTCGCTGGGAATCTCGAATCCGGCGGGCTGCGTCGCGGTCGTGCACGGGTCGCCCGAGGTGACGGTCTGGGTCAGGCCGTCAGAACCGTGAAACTGCGGGAAGCGGAGTGTCGCGGCGCCTGTCGACGGGTCGATCGCCAGAGAGCTCGGCGTAGAAGCGGCCGGGTTGATGACGACCACGCCTGCTGTCTCCTCGAACGGATCGGCGCAGGCGCCGGGAACCGAGATCTCGTCGTCCTCCGACGCGGTGCCTGAGACCGCGCTGCCGTTGATTCCATTCGGCACCCCGGTCGGCGGCAGCGTATACCGTTCGACGAAGGTCAGCCGTTCTGTAGAGTCATAGGTCCCCGTCGTCGTTCCGTCGTCACTGACGTCGTCCCAGTGCTGATGACCGGTGAAGGTGATGGTGCCCTGCCACACCGGGCGGAGTGCGGCCGACTGCGTCGCATGCTGCCCGCTCACGACGACCGGCTGCGTCTCCACAGCCCCTGTGGCTCCGTGGGCAGTAGCCGCGAGAGCCGGCATCCCGGCCCAGGCAGCGGTCGCGCTCAGCAGCGCCACCGCGAGCACCAGCGTGCGTCTCACCGGGCGCCCCCTTCGCACCATCGCGTTGCAGCCCGGCGATCGCACCTGCGACACCCGCAACCGCGCCGAGGCGACCATTGTGCTCCTCGCAGCCTGTTCAGCGAAAGCCCCGGTGACGACCGGGTCGACACGAACGACAACGGTCTGTTCGGCCATGGCTAGAATGGGGTGTTCCATCTGCCGGCGTGGCGCAATTGGTAGCGCACCGCTCTTGTAAAGCGGGGGTTACGGGTTCAAGTCCCGTCGCCGGCCCCACAACCCCCTGAGTGCCGACCGGTGCCGTGCTGCATCCGGGTGTAGACACAGACCATGACGTTTCAGCAGCTCATCGAAATCGCGGCCGGTGTCATCGAGGGCGCGGGGGTGGCGATCATCCTGCTCGGCGCGGCCTGGTCGAGTGCCGTGGCGGTGCGTCAGGCCCTGCGCAAGGCGCCGTTCGCCTATCGCGACTACCGGCGGATGCTCGGCCAGTCGATTCTTCTGGGGCTTGAGTTTCTCGTCGCCGCCGACATCGTGAGAACGGTCGCGGTCACGCCCACCCTCGAGAGCGTCGCGGTTCTGGCCGCGATTATCCTGATCCGCACCTTTCTCAGCCTCTCGCTCGAGCTGGAGATCACCGGCCGCTGGCCGTGGCAGAAGAAGCCGGCGTGAGACTACTCGTGCTCGGGCAGCAGCGGCGACGACCATCCGGGGTCACGACCCAGCTGCGTGGCCCGTGAAACGGATGCTGCGCCGAAGCGGTCGCGCACGGCGTCGAGTACCGTGTCGAGGCGTGCCTCGTCGTTCCAGTCGATCGGCAGTTCGGGGGTGATGCTGTCGGCCCGGGCCAGCTGCGAGAGCGAGATGCCGATGAGGGTGATACCGCGACGGGTCACCTGCGGCTGCGCCGACGCGAGCAGTTCCCGCGCCACGGCGAGCAGCACAGCGGTGCGGTCTGAGGCGGTGCGCAGCGTGCGCGACCGGGTCGCCTTGGCGAAGTCGCCGTAACGCAGCCGCAGCACGACGGTGCGGCAGACGCGATCGCCGTCGCGGAGGCGCCGGGCGAGCCGGTCGACAATCTGGGTGAGCAGGAGGTCGAGCTCGTCGGCCGATCGCGGCCTGCTGCCGAGCGCGCGCTGCGAACCGATCGACGAGCGGCGACGCGTCGTGTCGACCGGGCGCGGGTCGTGCAGGCGGGCAAGGGCGTGCAGGTGGGCTCCGGATGCCCGACCCAGCACTCTCTCGGCGGTGGAGGCCTCGAGCTCGGCCAACTGCCCGACCGTCGTGATGCCGAGCCGGTGCAGCTTCTCGGCGGTGGCCGCGCCGACCCCCCACAGCCGCTCTACGGGCAACGGGAGCAGGAACGCCTGCTCTTCATCGGGCTCGACCACGAGAAGCCCGTTGGGCTTGCTGACCGCACTGGCGACCTTCGCGAGGAACTTCGTGCGCGCGACGCCGACCGAGATCGCCAGCCCGACCTCTGCCCGCACCTGCTCGCGCAGGCGCGCGGCGATCTGCTCGGGCGAGCCTGAGATACGCCGCAGACCGCCGACCTCGAGGAAGGCCTCGTCGATCGAGAGCCCCTCGACGAGCGGCGTCGTGGCGTGGAAGATTGCAAACACGTCTCGGCTGGCCGCGGAGTAGGCGTCCATCCGCGGTGGAACCACGATGGCATCGGGGCAGAGGTCGCGCGCCTGCCGACCGCCCATCGCCGTGCGCACCCCTCGCGCCTTGGCTTCGTAGCTGGCCGCGAGAACCACGCCGCCGCCGACGATCACCGGCCGACCCCGCAGTGCGGGCGCATCCCGCTGCTCGACCGACGCGTAGAACGCGTCGAGGTCGGCGTGCAGAACGGTTGCCTCGCCTCGCATCGCGCCTCCCGCCGCCTCTTCGTCTGCGCATCGTGTCACGCACCGATGACACTGTCGCCTGACACGACGTCGGGGGAGCGCACACGGGTGGTCGAAACCGCAACGACGCCGACCTCGTGCGCTGGCACACGAACCGGCCGACCGACAGTCCCCCGTTCTGGTGGGGTGCGCTCGCGGCGAAAGCGAGGCACACTCGAAACGAGTTCCTAGCTCAGCGCGCGCCTGCCGTGCGCTCATACGTGGGGTCGCAGTCCCTTCGCGCACAGTGCACCGTGCGCGGCTACCGGAGGCCGACGATGGCACAGCCTACAACTGCAGAGCCACCCGGGTACCTCGGCGCGGGCGCAGCCGGCTCCGCCGGTGGGGGCGGGGCGCAACCGGGTGACGTGCATCCGGGCAGGGCGCAACCGGGTGACGTGCGGCCCGGCACCGTGCATCCTGGCACCGTGCATCCCGGCACCGTGCATCCCGCGCCCGAGTTCCTGCCCCCGCTGCCGCCGTCGCGGGTCGCGAGCTGGTGGCGACCCAACCGGGAGTCGGTGATCGTCTTCGTACTCGCGATGGTCATCGTCGCGGTGGCCCAGATCGTGAACCTCGCCGGCCCGTCGTCGCCAGGGCTGCCCGCTGTCGCCGGAACACCCGGAACGCAGCACGTCGAGGGTGGCGTGCCGGTCGTGCTGGGTCGCGTGATCGTCGCGGTCTCGACACTCGTGACCGCGGCCCTGCTCTGGCCGATCGCGCGCGACCGCGGGCTCGGCCGGGTGTCGGCCGGGCTGGTCATCGTGGTCTTCGGCCTGTCACCGCTGGGTCTCGAGCTGCACCGCGACTTCACCCTCGCGAATCCGGCTGCCGCGGTGCTCACCGGGCTCGTGGCGCTGGTGCTGTGGCGGCGGGCCGAAGCACGCACCGGGCGGCTGTCGGGGGGACGGATGAGGGCCGTGACGGGCATCGTCGCGTTGCTACTCGGAGTCATCATCGCCATGGTGATGCTGTCGAGCGTGCTCGCGCTGGTCGCGGCCGGCGCCGGGCTGCCGGGAGGCGCAGGCGCGGGCGTGCTGGCCGACGTTCCGGCCGCCGAGGCGTTCGGCGGCTGGCTGGCCCGAGACCCCGTGCTGCTCGTCGCGACAGCCGTGGCGGCGGTGGCCTCGCTCGCTGTCGCCCGGCTGCGGATGATCGGGGCCGCCGTGCTGGCGGCGACCCTGCTGGCCGGCGTGCTGATGCTGGCGGCGCCGTCGTTCGTTCCCGCCTCGTTTCTCACGCTGCTGCTGCCCTTCGCGGCGCTGCTCGTGGTCGGCGTCGCGGCGGCGGCCGGACGCGCGACGCACCCCTCGACGCCACGGTCGACCACACGCTCGACCACACCGCAGAACGCGCACCGGGTCGCCGGCATCGTCGGTGTGGCCGCGGTCGTGGTGGCGGTCACCATGGCCACCTCGCTCTGGCCGCGGCAGGTGCAGCAGGTGGTCGTCGGGGCGCCAGGGCCGGCATCCGGATCGGCAGGGCAGCAGAACCTGTCGGCGCCGGCGGTCACGCCCGAGGCGCCGGGCCAACCCGTGTCGTCGCCTCCGGCCGCAGAGGCGCAGAGCCCGTCGGCGTCTCAGTCGGCGGCATCGGCAGCCCCGGCGACTCCCGCGGCCCCTGCTTCCTCCGGCGCCCAGAGCGCGGCGGCCGCACCGTCGGCGGCACCCTCGGCACCGGCCGACGGCACCCCGGCCGACTTCGTCGATGCGCTGACGCCGGTACGGGCATCCGCCGGGGAGCAGCTGGCCGAGAACCCCGCGCTGACGCTCGAGCCGCACGCCGAAGAGCTGCTGGCCGACGGCCAGGTGGATGCCCGCATCCTGCTCGACCTGGGGCTGCTGCTCTCAGACCACACGGTCACGGTGGCCGACTTTCCCGCCGACGACGACGGGGTGAGCGACCCCCGCAGCCAGGTGCTGATCACCGCGGTCGACGGGGTCGAGCTCGACGCCGATGCGCAGGCGCGCGTCGACGGCACTGCGCTGCTGCTGACGTTCTCGTCACTGACGGCGCCCACCCGGGTGACGGTGGCCGACGAGGGCATTCTGGCGCAGTTCGACGGCGCCGAGCCGGCCGGCCTGCTGCCGACTCCCGCACCGGCGCCCTCCGCCTCAGCGACGCCCGACCCGTCGTCGAACTCAGCCGCTACCGCAGCACCCACAGCCCCGTGAACACGAAAGGATCCTCCATGCGCACACGATTCGTTCTGGTGACAGCCGCAACCCTCACCGCTGTCGTCGGCCTGCTCTCGCTCGGCCCCGTGGCGGCCCAGGCCGCGTCGCCGGGCGGTGCTGCTCCTGCCGCCGTCACCGCAGCGGCGTCGACCACCGGCTGGGTGCGCCTGGCGCACCTCTCGCCCGACACCACGGGCGTCGACGTGCAGCTCACCGCCCTCTCGGGCGGCCAGGTCGTCGACTCGCTCTCGAACGTGGTCTACGGGCAGGTGTCGAACTACATGGCGCTGCCGCAGGGCACCTACGTGGTGTCGATGGCGCCGACCGGACACAGCATGTCGACCCCGGTCATCCAGACCTCCATCAACGTCACGGCCGGCACACCGATCACGGTTGCGGCCTACGGCAAGAACGCCGACCTGCACTCGGTGGTGTTCACCGACGACCTCACCCCACCCGCGACGGGGCAGTCGCGCATCCGCGTGGTGCAGGCGTCGACGAGTGTGCCGACCGTCGACATTGCCACGACCACGGGCGTCGTGGTGGCGTCTGACGCCGCCGAGGGAACCGCCACGCCCTACGCGAATGTTCCGGCCGGCGACTGGATGCTCTCCCTCACCGGCGCGAACACCACCTCCACGGCACAGGTGAGCCTTCCGCCCGGAGCGGTGTCGACGCTGTTCGTGCTCGACAACGCCAGCGGCGGCGTGACCATCACGTCGGTGACCGACGCGTCGAGCGTGGGCGACCTGCCGACGGGCGGAATCCAGACCGGCGGCGGCGCGACCGGCGTGCACGTGGCGCAGGCGGGGGAGGGTTCGTCGGTCGTGGGCATCGGGGTGCCCGTGACCGCTGCGTGGTGAGCCGGGTGCGGCGGTGGGGAATGCCCGGTGTGGTGCTTGGTGTCGCGGTGGTGCTGACGCTCGCCGGGTGTGCGGGGGTGCCTGCGGAGGGCTCCGCGGGCGGTGCCGGGCGGGCATCCGGCGCCTCGACCGCGAGCCCTGGAGCTGACGGAACCGGCGGCACCGCCGCAGGCGACCCTGCCACACCCGACCCCTCGGCCGCTGCCGCGCGCGGGGCGGTGGGGGCGAACCAGGATCCGTCGGTCGCCCAGGCGCCGAGCGAGCGGCAGAGCGGTGTCGCGCCCGTTCGAGTGCAGATCGCCGCGATCGGCGTCGACTCGGGGCTGGAGTCGCTCACGCGCGACTCGACCGGCTGGATCCAGCCGCCGGTGAACTTCGACTCGGCAGGCTGGTACCGCGACGGCGTCGTGCCGGGCGATGTGGGGCCCGCCGTCATCGCCGGGCACATCGACTCGGTCGCCGCCCCCGCGGTGTTCGCGCGGCTGGCAGAGCTGACAGCCGGCGACCAGGTTCAGGTCACCCTGTCAGACCAGACGGTCGTCACGTTCACCGTCGACCGGCTCGTGCAGGCGGCGAAGGCCCAGTTTCCGACCGATGAGGTGTACGGGCCCACGCCCACGGCCCAGCTGCGCCTCATCACCTGCGGCGGGGTCTTCGACGACTCGACCGGCCACTACGTCGACAACGTCATCGTGTTCGCCACGCGCACCTGATCGTCGCTACGCGCACCGCTGGCGCATGATGGCAGTCGGGCGGCCCACGAGATGCACCGCCGGCCAGCTCGGCCCCGACGACGACGGATGCTCGGCGGTACGAACGCTCACGACCCGTCGCCCGGCAGCGGATGCAGCGACCCCCGGTGGATCTCGAACACCCGCGCGTGCCCGGGCGACTCGGGGTCGTCGACGATTCTCTGGTCGGCCATGAACAGCCGCGCGACGTTGGCCAGCTCGCCAGGATTGCTGAAGTTGATGGCGTGCGCCGCACCCTCCATGACCACCAGCAGAACGCGGTTCTCGGTGCGCCCGGCTATCTCTCTGATGCGGTCGGCGTCGGGCATCAGCGGGTCACGGTCGCCGATCACGACCAGGGTCGGAACCTGCAGAGCCAGCAGCCGGTCGAGCGATGGGTAGCGTGTCAGCGCCTTGAACATGCGCACCGTGCTGGGCACCCCGAAGCGCAGGTAGTCGGGGGCGGCCACGCTGATCATGCGGGCGGGTTCACGGCCGCCGTCGCGTGCGAGCTGCGCGATCGCCCGGCGCAGCGGCTGGTTGTGCACACCCCCGGCGGGCGACACCAGAATCGCCCGTTCGAGCCGCTCGGGGTAGTGGTAGGCGAACTCGCAGATGACCGGGCATCCCATCGAGTTTCCGATCAGTGTCACCTTCTCGATCTGCTGCGCGTCGAGAAAGGCGGCGGCGGCGTGGGCGAGCCCGGGCACGTCGAGGGGATGCGGCGGCTTGCCGCTTCTGCCGAATCCGGGCAGGTCGGGCACCAGGGTGCGGAATTCGTCTTGCAGCAGTTCGGCCGTCGGCAGCAGGTAGCGGCCCGACAACCCGAAGCCGTGCAGGTGCATCATGACCGGCGCCCCGGTGTCGACGTGCGCCGACTCACGGTAGAACACGTCGATGCCGTCGACGGTGGTCCAGCGTTCGGCGAGGGCCGACGCGGGTTTACGGGGCAGTCGGCGTCGCTCGCCCACGGGCCGCGCCGCAGGGTCTGTAGGCTTCGGTGTCACCTGCGGCCTCCTAATGATCAGGGTTGGTGTCTATTGTGGTGTGCGCGGGCGGTCGGTGCGTCATCCGTGTCGGCTGATCATCGGGGTCGGCGCCCGGCGCGGGCCTCGCCGTGGCCATCCCAGAGGCAGGAGCAGCACATGGTGCGTTGGGGCCGCCTTCTCGGCTGGTGGATCGCGGACTACGGTTATGCCGCGTACTGGCAGGCCCGCGGTGTCGTAGCCGGTCGATCGCTCGGGCGGTACGGCACTGGCGAGCTGCGGCCCGTCATCGTGCTGCCGGGAATCTGGGAGACGTGGGGGTTCATGCTGCCGATCGTCGACGAGCTGCACCGGGCCGGGCATCCGGTGTTCGCGATCACCGACCTCAGGCGCAACGCCGGCACGGTCGTCGCGTCGGCCGGCCTCGTCGCCCGGTTCATCGTCGAGCGCGACCTGCACGACGTGCTCATCGTGGCGCACAGCAAGGGCGGCCTGATCGGCAAGTACGCCATGGCACTGCTCGACGATGAGCGCCGCATCTCGTCGATGGTCGCCGTATCGTCTCCGTTCGCGGGCTCGCGCTACGCGACCCACCTGCCGCTGCCCAGCCTGCGCGCCCTCTCACCACGTGATGCGACGACCAGGATGCTCGCCGGCAGCCTCGAGGTGAACGCCCGCACCACGTCGGTGTACGCGCAGTTCGACCCGCACATTCCCGAGGGCAGCGAGCTCGCCGGTGCCCGCAACGTCGAACTCGCGACGGGCGGACACTTCCGCACGCTCGCGGCCCCGCAGACGGTGGCGCTCGTGCTGGCGGCAGCTGCGGCCGCGCCGGGGTCGGGCGCCGGCGCGAGCGAGGACGCGGGCGCGGGCGAGGGCGAGGGCGAAGGCGCGAGCGAGGGCGCGGACGCCTGACACGGCGGGTGTTCAGGATGCCCGGGCACCCGACCGGTCGGTGGCGGCGCCGGTGGCTGCCGGGGCGAGAATGGGGCGTGCCCATTCTGCCCGCTGAGCGAGACCCCCGGCTCATCACCGTTCGCCGTGGCGGAACCCTCACCGACGAGCAGCACCGACTGCTGGCGCAGTGGGCGGCGCTGTGCGCCGAGCACGTTCTGCCCCTCTTCGAGCAGCAGCGGCCGGGCGACTCCCGCCCGCGCGACGCCATCGAGACCTGCCGGGGCTGGATTCGCGGCGAGGTGCGCATGCGCGAGGCCCATCAGACCGCATTCGTGGCGAATGCCGCCGGGCGTGGGCAGCCCGACCCGGCCCGGTTCGCCGCGCTCGCGGCGGGCCAGGCGGTCGCCGTGGCGCATATCGCTGCGCACGACCTCGGTGCCGCGGCGTACGCGATCAGGGCTGCCGTCTCGGCCGCGCCGCGCGACGAGGCCGAGACGGCACGACGGCGAGAACGCCAGTGGCAGCGCGATCGCCTGCCGGCCGAGGTCAGGGCGCTCGTGCTTGACGACCAAGCGCTGCGCAGCGCGATCTGCTGGAACGTCTTCGACGGCTGACCCGGCCGACGCCCGGCGAGGGCGCAGGATAGGAGCATGACTTCTCACGCAGACCATCCGGCGGTGCTCGTCGTCGGCTCCGGCATCTCGGGGCTGGCCTGCGCCCGCGCCCTCACCACCGCCGGTGTGACGGTGCGCGTCGTCGACCGCGGGCGGGCGGTCGGCGGCCGCCTGGCGACGAAGCGGCTGGATGATCGACCCGTCGACATCGGGGCCCGCTACTTCACCGTGCCCGACGGGTCGCCCTTCGGCCCGCTCGTCGACGACTGGCTCGCCCGCGGCCTCGTACGCCCCTGGACCGACGCCTTTGACGTCATCGACGGCACCCTCGAGGTCGACGCCCGCGACCGCAGAACCGGCCCGGCGCGCTACGCCGCACCCGCGGGGTTGCGCTCGCTCGCCACCGACCTCGCCGAGCGGCTGCGGGCCGACGGTGTGCCTGTCGATCAGGGCGTCGACGTGCAGCGGGTCGACGCCGACGGCCGGGTCGCGGGCATCCGGTATGACGCGGTGGTGCTCGCCATGCCCGACCCGCAGGCGAAGCGGATGCTCGCGCCCGACTCGCCGGCGGCCGCCGAGGTGAGCGGCGCCGACGCCTGGCAGCCCACCCTGAGCGTGGTGGCGAGGTGGCCGCGACGGCTCTGGCCCGACGACCTGCACGGTGCCTTCGTCGACGGTGCCGGTGCCCGCGCGCAGGCCGCCGGTCCCGACGGCGCCGACAACCCCGGCGCCGACAACCCCTCCGCCGTGCTCGCGTTCGTGGCCGACGACGGCGACCGCCGCGGCGACGGCGCCCCGGTGCTGGTGGCGCACACCACCGCCGGCTTCGCCAGGCAGCACCTCGAGCATCCGGAGGCCGCCGTCGCCCCGGTGGTCGCCGCCATGCAGACGCTGCTCGGCATCGACGAGCCGCCGCTCACGACCTACGCCCACCGCTGGAGCTTCTCGGCACCCGCAGACCAGCACGCCGCGCCGTACCTGCTCAGCGGCCGTATCGGCGTGTGCGGCGACGCCTGGGGGGAGCGTTCGGCCGTAGCGACGGCCTATACGTCGGGCGACGCCCTCGGCCGAGCACTCGGCGAGCGGCTCACGGCGAGAGCAGGAGCAGTACTAGATATTTAAACTATCCGATAGCTAAACTATCGATATGAAGATGGCTGAACTCTCCACCGCCAGCGGAGTCTCCGCAGCGACGATCAAGTACTACCAGCGCGAGCGGCTGCTGCCCGCGGCAGACAAGACAGCCCCGAACCAGGCCGACTACACCGAGAGGCACCTCGAACGCCTGCGCCTCATCCGGGCGCTGACCGAGGTCGGCGGCCTGAGCGTGGCCCGTGCCGGAGCCGTCATCGCCTCGATCGACTCCGGCGAGCCAGTGCTGTACACCTTCGCCACGGCGCAGCACGCCATCTCTGAACACCTCGACGCGGCCGACATCGATGCGGATGCCCTGCAGCACGTCGATGCGGCCATGCCGGGCTGGCGGGTGAGCCCCGACAACCCCGGACGGCTGGCCGCCGCGCGCGTCTACGAGACCTTCGTCGCGGTCGGCCAGGCCGACGA
This sequence comes from Subtercola sp. YIM 133946, assembly GCF_036553535.1. Taxonomy (NCBI): domain Bacteria; kingdom Bacillati; phylum Actinomycetota; class Actinomycetes; order Micrococcales; family Microbacteriaceae; genus Subtercola; species Subtercola sp. YIM 133946. Next base: position 191,941 of record NZ_JAZHPE010000016.1, on the reverse strand, counting down.
GGCCGGCTGGCTGGCCGGCTACGCGGCATCAGCCCTGCAGGCCGCCGAGGCCGACCTGAATGAGATCGACAGTCGGGTGGGCCGCGACGCCCAGGCCGAGACGGTGGTGGTCGGCAGCGTGCTCGGCGACCGCTTGTTCTCGGGGCTGCGCCGGGCGGCCCAGGAGCACGTGGCCAGCGGCCGCTACCCGGCGCCCGCCTACCCCGACGACTACGAGGAGCCGACCCCGTGACCGCCTCCCGCATCGTCTGGCACCGCCCCCTGCTCGCGCTCGCGACCGCCATGGCGGCGCTCGCCGTGGTCGCAGCGGTCGGCTCGGTCATCGACCCGCGCCAGATCACCGGCGTTCCCCTGTGGAACAAGCCCCTGCTCTTCGCCGTCTCGGTCGGCCTGTACGCCGTCACGCTCGCCTGGCTGCTCGGCCTGCTCACCCGTCACCGCCGCCTGGCCCATCAGGTCGGAACCATCGCCGCCGGCGGCCTCGCGATAGAGATGATCATCATCGTGGGCGTCGCCCTCGCCGGCACGACCAGCCACTTCAACGTCTCGACGCCCCTGGCGACTGCGCTCTGGGGCATCATGGCCGTCTCGATCGTGGTGGTGTGGATGCTCGGCGTGCCCCTCGCGATCATGCTGTTCAGAACCGACCTGGGCGACCCGGCCCGGGCGCTCGCCATCCGTGCGGGCCTGATCATCGCGCTGGCGGGCATGGGGCTCGCCTTTCTCATGACCGGGCCGCAAGGCGACCAGATCACGAACTACTCCGGCATCGTCGGCGCGCACACCGTGGGCCCGCCCGACGGCGGTGCCGGTCTGCCGCTGGTCGGCTGGAGCACCGTCGGGGGAGACCTGCGCATTCCGCACTTCGTCGGCATGCACGCGCTTCAGCTCGTGCCCCTCACGGCCCTGCTGCTCGAGCTGTTGGCCCGTCGGGTGCCCGCGCTGCGCGACGCGGGCACACGGTTCGGCATCGTCTGGGTGGTCGTCGCGCTCTACGTCGCACTGCTCGGGCTCGTCACGGCTCAGGCGCTCGCAGGCGAGTCGATCCTGCATCCCGACCCCGTCGTCGTGGCCGTGGTGACGGCGGTCGTGGCCGCGGCGGTGCTGGTGATCGTCGGCGTGATCGTGCGGCGCAGGCCCTACACCAAAACGGCGCAATGTCAGCCCCTGCCTTCGGCGGAATCTGCTCCGTAGCGTTGCCCCGGTCATCCGGCCCGCGCCGAAACCGCCGTGGTCTCGAGCGTCGTGCGGCCGGGCAACCGAAGGAGAATCACGTGTTTTTCCACAAGCAGGAACTGCAGTATCACGCCACCCCAGCGGCGCCCGATGCGGTGTACGCGCGTAAGATGCAGGAGATTCTCGGCGGCCAGTACGGCGAGATCACCGTGGCCATGCAGTACGGCTTCCAGGCCATCAACGCCCACATGCCCGGCAAGTACCGCGACCTGTTGTACGGCATCGGGGCCGAGGAGATGGGGCATGTCGAGATGATCGCGACCATGATCGCGCAGCTGCTCGAGAAGGCGCCCATCGGCATCACCGAAGACGCGGTGCAGAACGACCCGGCCGTGGCCGCGATCATCGGCGGCACCGATGTACAGGCCGCAATCGTGGGCGGCGCCGGCGTGCGCCCCGTCGACAGCAACGGAAACCCCTGGTCTGGTTCGTACGTCACCTCGAGCGGCAACCTGCTCGCCGACTTCGTCTCGAACGCCAACGCCGAGATGCAGGGCCGCCTGCAGGTCGCCCGCATTCTGCACCAGACCAACGACGCCGGCGTTCGCGACATGCTCGGCTTTCTGACCGCCCGTGACACGGCGCACCAGAACCAGTGGATCGCCGCGGCGCTCGAACTGCGCGCCGAGGGTCTCGAAGACATTCCCGTGCCGAACAAGCTGCCGCGCGAGAAGGAGTTCGAGGCGGTCGAATACCAGTTCATCAACTTCTCGAACGGCACCCAGGCCGCCGAGGGTTCGTGGGCGACCGGCCCGACTCCTGACGGCCGGGGCACGTTCAGCTACGTCGAGACGCCGGATGCCGGCGTGCCCATGCCCGCTCCGACGATCCCCGACCCCCGGTACTTCGGCACGACCCCGCTGCCGAACGCCGAGGAGATCGCGCTGGCCGCGAAGAAAGACAAGCGCAACAAGGAGTGACCTCGGCGGGCGCGGCTGCTTACACAGTCGCGCCGCCTGGCGCAAGGGTCTGCGAGCCGAGCGCCCCCTGCGGCACACTGAGCAGATGGGAATCTTCATCGGAATCGTCATCGTCGGCATCATCCTGCTCGTCTTCGGGGTGGCGGTCGAGGCGGCGAAAATCCTCATCTACATCGGCATCGCCGTGATTCTGATCGGTGCCATCGCGGCGCTGATCCGCTACATCCGCTCGCGCGCCTGATCTGAGCCCGCTGGTCGCTCCACGGGGGCGGACCCGCGCCTGACGCGGCGCCCGCCGCCTCGCTTGCCGAGGCGGCGGCGCTGCGTCAAGGGGTGTCTGGCGCCGAGGCGGGCCGCCTACGGTGAAGAACATGACCACCATGTACACACCCCAGGACCCCATCCACCAGTACCCCGGCCCGCCCTTCCCGGCCCAGCAGCAGTCGGGCCCCGGCGACGTGCACAAGATGGATCCGGCACCCGACCACGGCGAACAGAGCTACATCGGTTCGGGCCGTCTCGCGGGGCGCAAAGCCATCGTGACGGGCGGCGACTCGGGCATCGGCCGCGCCGTGGCCATCGCCTACGCACGCGAGGGCGCCGACGTGGCGCTGTCGTACCTGCCCGAAGAGCAGGAACAGGCTGAAGAGGTCGCCGCCCTCATCGAGGCGGCCGGTCGCACGGCACTGCTCGTGCCCGGTGACCTGCAGGTCGAGGCGACGAACATCGAACTCGTCGAGAAGACGGTCGAAGCGTTCGGTGGCGTCGACATTCTCGCCCTGATCGCCGGCACCATGCCCACCGTCGACAGCATCGACGACTTCGAGACCGAGACGCTCGACCACGTGCTGAAGACCAACATCTACCCGCTGTTTTGGATCACCAAGGCGGCGTCGCCGCACCTCGAGCCGGGCGCGTCGATCGTGACCTGCTCGAGCATCCAGGGCTTCGTTCCGTCGCCGTCGCTCGCCGAGTACGCCGTGTCAAAGGCCGGAATCGCCAACTGGACCCGTGCCATGGCGCAGCAGCTCGCCGAGCGGGGCATCCGCGTGAACGGCGTGGCGCCGGGCCCGGTATGGACACCGCTGCAGCCCGCCTTCGTGCCGAACGAGAAGATCGAGTCGTTCGGCAGCGAGGCAGCCTACGGCCGCCCCGGTCAGCCCGCCGAGCTGGCCCCGCCGTTCGTGCTGCTCGCCTCGCAGGAGGCCAGTTTCATCAGCGGCGAGACGATCGCGGTCACCGGCGGCACCCCGACGCACTGATGCTCACGGGGCATCCAGCCCGCGTTCGCGCAGGATGCCCCGCAGCGTGCGTGCGTTGCGCACCGCGTTCCCCCCACCGTCGTTGTTGAAATAGAAGAACGAGTCGCGGCCGGTCGCGTTCCACTCGGCAGCGCGATCGGCCCACCAGTGCAGGTCGGCGTCGGAGTACGACCCCGCGTAGAGGTCGTGGTGGTCGGGGCCGTGCAGACGCACGTACGCCACGTCGGAGGTGGCTCGGATGACGCACGGCATATTCGCCCCGCTCATCACGCAGTAGGCCGCACCATGCTGCTCGAGCAGCCCGAACACAGCCTCGTCGTTCCACGTCGGGTGGCGCAGTTCGACGGCCACGCGCATCCATTCGGGCAACGAGGCGAGAAAGTAGCGCAGACGTTCGTCGTCGCGCTGCATCGTGGGTGGCAGCTGCACCAGGATGATCCCCCGTCGCCCTGCGAGCTCATGCCACGCCCCGGCCATGCGCTCCACCCAGATTTCGGGCGCGTAGAGCTTCTTGCCGTGGGTCAGGCCGCGCGGCGCCTTCACAGACATCAGAAAGCCCTCGGGCAGGCGATCACGCCAGCCCGCGAAGGTGCTGTCGTTGGGCCAGCGGTAGAAGCTCGCGTTGAGCTCGACGGTCGAGAATTCGGCCTGATACCGGTCGAGCCGGCGCCACTGCGGCAGGCCGGGGTCGTACAGTACGCCGTCCCAGTGGTCGTAGCTCCAGCCCGAAGTGCCGATGTGGATGCTCATTCCGTCCCCCCGGCGTCGCCGAACTCGCACCTGTCAGACGGGCCGGTCGGAGTGGGGGCGGTGCTCATCGTGAATCCCTTTCGACGTCTCTGCCGGCCGGCGATCGTTCGTGGCGGCGCACGTACAGCCAGTACACCGTGCGGCCGGGGTGCTCGCCAGAGCTTGACGGGGCACCGCAATCGCGTCGTCTCTATCTCTGCGACACGACAGTGAGTACAGTGGTGGGCATCAGCGACAGTACGTTCACAGTGAGGTGACGACGATGATCGAAACTGATTCTGCCCGGCCGGCGTCAGCGCGGCCCGAGTTCTCGCGCGACCAGCTCGACACGCTCGCCCTGCCCACGGGCCATGGGCGCGAACTGGTCGAGGCGTCTGCCGGGGTCGACCGTGCGCTCGCCGAGAGCGCCGGTTCGGCCGACGATCTGAGAGCCACCCTCGACACCCTGCGCACCGCATCGGTGCTCGACCTCAAGAAGTGGGCGAACTGGCCCGTCTTCGACACCCCGTCGTTGCTCAGCTGGCCTGACTCGCTCTACATTCCGCAGGGTGCGAACGGTCTGAACTTCTGGCCGGCCCCGACACCGGATGACCACCGCTACGGCCTCGACTGGACCAGCCCGGGCCCACCGAACCACGCCTCCCGCGTCGACGGCACCGCCTTCGCCTTCGCGCAGGTGCCCTGGTCGGCCCCTGCCCAAGACGCGTCGGCGCAGGCGGGGGTGGGAATCTTCTACAGCCCGTCGTTCTCGCTCGGCGTCATCCACTACGAACCCGACGTGAACGTGACGGGGCTGCTGACGAGTTCGCTGCAGTACTTTCCCACGCTCTCGGCGGGGCGGGTGACGCTCTCGGCGTCGATCCTGCTGGCCTGCTGGCAGGTCATCCCCACGGGGTTCGACCTGATGGGGTTCCGGTCGGTCGCCGTCGAGTCGATGACGCGCGACCAGAGCTTCGGCCCCGAGCGGCACCAGTTCTCGTCGACCTTCGCCGGCGGCGCGCTCTCCGCGCCGTTCGTGGTGCAGGGCGGCCGCAGCTACCTGCTCGGCACGGTGGTCGCGGTGTCGGCTGCATCGACGCTGACGAGCGACACCGGCCGGCCGCTGCAGGGCACCAGCGCGTCGAACTTCATCGTCTACTCCTGGATGAGCGCGGTCATCCCGCGCATGAACGTGATCACCGCCAGAGTCGACATTCCGTGACGGGGGCCTAGAGGTGTGCCGATGGTTGGCCTACCGCGGTGAGCCGCTGCGCCCCGCGACGCTGGTGATGGATGCCCAGCACTCGCTCGTCGCCCAGTCACTCAATTCGCCGCTCGGCAACGAGACCGTGAACGGCGACGGCTTCGGCTTCGGCTGGTACCCGCTGGGGTCGGTGGCGGGCAGCATGCCGGCCCTGTTCCACTCGGTCGAGCCGGCTTGGAACGACACGAACCTGCGCGAGCTGACCTCGGCCATCGAGAGCCCGGTGTTCTTCTCGCACGTGCGCGCGGCCGCCGGGCCGCCCATCCAGAAGACCAACTGCCACCCGTTCCGGTACGAGAACTGGCTCTTCATGCACAACGGTTTCGTGTCGGGGTTCGCGAAGTTCAAGCGCGAGCTGGTGTTCGCCGTCGATCCGTCGCTCTACCCGCACATCCAAGGCACCACCGACTCAGAGGTGCTGTTCCACCTGGCGCTCACGCTCGGGCTGCGCGACGACCCGATCGCGGGTCTCGGCGCGGCCATCCGAATGATCGAGGAGGTCGGCCGGGCGAACGGAGTGCTCTTTCCGATGCAGGGCACCATGGCTCTGTCAGACGGGGCGACGCTCTGGGCGTTCCGGTACTCGTCTCAGGGGTCGTCGCGCTCGCTCTTCCACTCGGTCGACATTCCGACACTGCACGAGATGTACCCCGACATCGACCGCATCAACACGTTCAGTGCGAACGCCCACGTCGTCGTCTCTGAGCCGCTGAACGACCTGCCGGGCGCCTTCCTCGAGGTGCCCGAGTCGACCGTCGCCATTCTCGACTCGGGTGGGTACCACCACCGCGACTTCCTCGCCGCGTGAGGCCGGTGGGTGTCCGTACGGGTGCCCACGCTCGGGTGCCCGGGCTCGCTGCCCACGCTCGGTGCCCACACTGTTTCCCGGGCACACCCATCCTAGGAACGGCAGTGCACTGGCTGCCACCCGGCACGAGGCGCATGCTGGAGTACGGCAGACGGAGGCCGCGCGGCGCATGTGCCGCCGGTTCGACTGCCGATAAGCGAAAGGCACAGTATGGCATCCCCTCTTCTCGCCGGCGGCACGTTCACCCCGGCCCCCGGCCTCACCCTCACCCGCATCGGGTACGGCGCCATGCAGCTTGCCGGCCCCCACGTGTTCGGCCCGCCGGCCGACCGTGACGAGGCCGTGGCGGTGCTGCGCGAAGTCGTGGCACTCGGCATCACTCACATCGACACCTCGGACTACTACGGGCCGTTCGTCACGAACGAGATCATCACAGAGGCCCTGCACCCCTACCCGGCCGATCTGCACCTCGTGACCAAGGTCGGCGCGCTGCGTGACGCCGAGGGCAACTGGCCGAAGGCGCTCGCTCCCGATCAGCTGCGCCGGGCCGTGCACGACAACCTCGACCGTCTCGGGCTCGAGGCTCTCGACGTGGTCAACCTGCGGGTCGGCGGGCTCGACGCGCCCACGCCCGGGTCGCTCGCCGAACCGTTCACCGTGCTCGCCGAGCTGCAGCAGCAGGGCCTGATCCGGCACCTCGGGGTGAGCACAGTTACGCCTGAGCAGCTCGCCGAGGCGCAGACGATCGCGCCGGTCGTCGAGGTGCAGAACTTCTACAACATCGCCAACCGGAGCGACGACGACTTCATCGACGCGCTGGCCGCCCAGGGCATCGCGTACGTGCCCTACTTTCCGCTCGGCGGATTCTCGCCACTGCAGTCGCAGACCCTGAACGACGTGGCGGCGCGACTGGATGCCCGGCCGATGGCCGTGGCTCTGGCCTGGCTGTTGCAGAAGTCGCCGAACATACTGCTCATCCCCGGCACCTCGAAGGTGGCGCACCTGCGCGAGAACGTCGCGGGCGCGGCGCTCGAGCTGCCTGCCGACGCGGTGGCCGAACTGGACGGCATCGCGGGGGAGTGACGCGGGCGGGTCACCCCCCGCTCTTGCGGCCGTACAACGAGATGACAATCAGAATGATCGCGCCGTAGATGAGCTGCTGGATGTTCGAGCCGAGGTTCAGCACGGTGACGAGCGTCGCCACCTGCCCGAGCACGAGCGCGCCGCCCACGGTGCCGACCATCGAGCCGCGGCCGCCGAAGATCGACGCACCGCCGACGACCACGGCCGCCACCGAGCTCAGCAGATAGCTCGCACCCATCGTCGCCGACGCCTGCTGGTAGAAGCCCACGATCACGATTCCGGCGAAGGCGGCGAGCATGCCGCTCAGCGCGTAGCCACTGATGCGGATGCGGTCGACCGGCAGGCCGGCGAGCCGCGCGGTGTCGGGCGCCGAGCCGACCACGAACAGACTGCGGCCCCAGCCGGTGAAGCTCAGAACGAGCTGCAGAACCAGCATCAGGGCGAGCCCGAGCGGCAGCACCGCCGACATCTGCACGCCGAAGACCGAGATCTTCGCCGACGTGATGGCGGTGACGAACTCGGGGGTGACCGTCAGCTCAGAGAAGTTGAAGCTCAGCAGAATCACACCGAACAACAATCCGTTCATAGCGATCGTCGTGACGATCGGGGTGAGGCCGAGCTTCGAGATGATGATGCCGTTCAGGCAGCCGATGACGACGCCGGCCGCCAGGGCGATCAGAAAGGCGCCCACGGGGCCGAACGGGCCCACCGAGGTCAGGAAGGCCAGTGCGGCGAAGCCGATCGTGTTCGGCACCGACAGGTCGATGCCGGCCTGGATGACCGCCACGGTCTGCCCGAACGACGCGATCGAGAGGATCATCGCGAAGGTCGCGGTGGCGATCAGCGAGTCGAGCGACAGCAGATTCGGCCTGACGATGCCGCCGATGAGAAAGAGCACTACGAAGGCGAGCAGCGGCCAGACGGCCCGCGGAATGCGGGCGGTCAGCCGCGCCGCCGTCATGCGCGGGGCCGAGCCCGGCGGCGCCGGTTCGGGCGCCGCGGCCGACTGCTGCGGTGCGCCGAGGGGGCGGGTGGTCACGCTCATGACGAGACTCCTTTGACTCTGAACGAGAGCTTGCGCCAGATCACCGGTATACCGACGACGGCGAAGATGATGAGGGCGCTGATCACGTACTGCCAGTACGAGTTGATGCCGCCGAAGAACAGCAGGTTGCCGATCAGGCCCAGGGTGCATGCGGCGAGAATCGCCCCGATGATGCTGCCCTTGCCGCCGGCGAAGCTGGCACCGGCCAGTGCGACCGCGGCGATCGAGCTCAGCAGGTACGGGTCGCCGCTGCGTGGGTCGCCGGTCACGGTCGACCCGGCGAGCATGATGGCGCCGAACGACACGATGAGCCCCGACAGGGCGAACGCGGCGAGCTTGGTGGCGCGGGCGTTGAGGCCCGCCGCCTTCATGCTCTCCATGTTCGAGCCGACGCCGTAGATGTGCCGGCCCAGTGCCGTGTGCTGCAGCAAGAGCCAGAGCAGCACCGCGATGACCGCCAGCCAGAACAGCGAGATCGGGATGAACGGCAGCAGTTCGCCGCTGGTCGCGAGGTAGATCTCCTTCGTCACCCCACCACCCGGGCGGTCCATCACCTCGCGGGCGATCGAGCCGATGATGAATGCGCTCGCGAGCGTCACAGCGATCGACGGCAGGCCGGCGTACGCGACGAGGATGCCGTTGAACAGGCCGCAGGCGAGCCCCGCCCCGATGGCCATCAGCAGGGCGATCGGCACGGGGAAGTGCTCGAGCTGCGAGGCGAACACCACATTGCAGAGGCTCATGATGGCCCCGATCGAGATGTCGATGCCGCCGACGAGCACCACCACGAGCTGGGCGAGCGCGATCAGCGCGAGCGGCACCACCAGGTTCGCGGCGGTCTGCAGCTGAAAGCGGGTCAAAAGCCCGGGGTTGATGATGAGGTAGACCACGAAGAACACCACGAAGGCGAGAATCGGGGCCAGGGCGCCCTCGCGCCGCAGGCGTGCGAAGCCCTGCCGCCGGTAGCCGGTCGGGGCGGTGTGCGAGAAGGTCGCGGCGGTCATGCCCGGGCCCCCTGCTCCGCCGTGGCACCCGTGCTGTCGGCGGCGACGGCGGTATCTGCGTGGCCGGCCGTTCGCCCGGTGACACCCACGGCGGCACCGACCACCGCGTCGGCGGTGAGGCGTTCGCCCACCAGCTCGTCGGCGATCGCGCCCTGGTACAGCACGACGACCCGATTGCACACGTGCACGAGTTCCTCCACTTCGGTCGAGAACCACACGACTCCCACGCCCTGTTCGGCGAGGTCGACGATGGCCCGGTACAGTTCCTGCTTCGCCCTGACGTCGATTCCGCGGGTCGGGTCGTGCAGCAGGATCACGCTGCGGCTGCGGTCCATCCAGCGGCCGAACACGAGCTTCTGCTGGTTTCCGCCCGACAGCGAGCCGGCAGGCTCGAGCGGTCCGCGGGTGCGCACCGAGAGCGCCGTGAGCACTCCCGAGATCCAGCCGCGCTCGGAGCGCAGCCGAGGCCGGCCGCCGAGCTGCCACGCCCGGAACCAGGGGGCGAGCAGGTTCTCGCCGACGCCCAGTTCGAGCGCCAGGCCCTCTGTCTTGCGGTCTTCGGGCACGTAGCCGATGCCCAGACCGACCGCGGCGACGGGGGTCAGCCTGCGCACCCGCCTGCCGGCCACCGACCAGCTGTCGGCCGAGGCCGGCGCAGCGCCGAACAGTGCACGCAGCAGCTCGGCCTGGCCGTGCCCCTGCAGGCCGCCCACGCCGAGAATCTCGCCGGCTCCGACGCTGAGTGAGACACCGTTGATGCCCTGGGCACGCAGGTTCGAGACCTCGAGCGCCTTCTCGGTTCGGGTCTGTGCCGGGGGGTCGGGAAAGAAGCGGGAGGCTTCGCGCCCGGCCATGAGGCTGATCAGCTCGTCGTCGGTCCACGACCCCCGGGTGAACTCGCCGGCGACGCGGCCGTCGCGCAGCACCGTGCCGCGGTCGGCGATCTCGGCGATCTCACCGAGCCGGTGCGACACATAGATGACGCTCGCCCCGGTGGCGGTCAGTTCGCGGATGCGCGCGAACAGCCACTGCACGCCCGGGGGAGTCAGCGCCGACGACGCCTCGTCGAGAATCAGCAGCTTGGGCTTCGAGGCGAGTGCTCGCGCGATCTCGACCAGCTGCCGGTCGGCCAGCGACAGCGAACCGACCGTGGCCGTCGCGTCGATCTGGCCGAGGTCGAGCGCCGCGAGCGTCTGCCTCGCGGCGAGTACCGACTTCTTCTGCGAGAAGCCGTGCAGGGCCCTGCCGTCGGGCAGCTCGAGGTTCTCGGCCACCGTCCACTCGGGAACCAGTGCGAGCTCTTGAAACGCGCAGGCGACACCGATGCGCCGCGAGTCGCGCACACTCGCCGCGCGCAGCTCGACTCCGTCGACGCTGAGCGATCCCGACGTGGGTGACACGGCCCCGGCGAGGATCTTCGCCACCGTGCTCTTGCCGGCACCGTTCTCACCGACCAGGGCGAGCACCTCACCCCGGCGGCAGCTGATCGAGACCCCGGCGACGGCCTGCACCGCGCCATAGTTCTTGACCAGCTCTGAGGCGATCAGCAGCTGGTCGCCCTGCGGGGCCACGGCCGATGCCGTGGCCCCCTCCTGGTGAATCGTCATCGCTAGTTGCCCGAGTAGTAGGTCAGAACGTCGGAGAGCTGGATGTTCAGCCCGGGGAAGTCGTAGCCCAACTGGAAGTTGGCCGGCTTGTCGGGCAGGCAGAAGGTCGCTGCGTTGTCGTTGTTGATCTCGAGCGGCGGGAACAGCTGCGTCTTGTCTATCGTGCCGCCTTCGAGCAGCTTCACGGCCTGCTCGAGGCCCTTCGCGTAGATGGCAGGCTGGCCGAACACCATGTCGCCCTTCAGACCCTCGGGGCCGTACTTCACCAGCTCGCACGCCTCGCCGTTGTAGCCGGATCCGCCGACCACCGGCACGAACGGAATGCCCGCGGCCTTGAACGCCTCGGGTACGCCCTGGCCGCCGGTCAGGAACGAGTAGACACCGCCCACGTCGGGGTTCGACTGCAGAATGTTCGACATGGCCTGCTGGGCCGTCGCCTCGTTCCAGCCGTTGGTGTCCTGCGCCACCACGTTCGCTCCGCCGGCCTTCAGGTCGTCGATGACGCCGGGCATCGAGCCTTCGTTCAGCGGTACGCCCGCGAGGCCCTCGAGTACGGCGACGTTCTTGTTCGCGCCGAGATTCTTGACCAGCCAGTCGGCACCGGTCGTGCCGGCCTTGGCCCAGTCGGTCGAGACCACGTACACGTCTGACCCGTCGTACGGGCCGCCGTTGGCGATCACCGGGATGCCCTGGGCCGACGCCTGGGCGATGGCCGCGTTCGCACCCGACGACGAGGCCGGGTCGAACAGAATCAGGTCGACCCCGTCGGCGATGAGGTTCTGCATCGCCGCGTTCTGCTGGGCGGCGTCGTTGTCGTTGGTGCGAACGATCTTCAGCTCGACCTTGTCTTTGTACTCGGGCGAGTTGGCCAGGGCCTGCAGTGAAGCGAGGCCCATTTCGCGCCAGGCCTGCCCGCCGAGCGGCTGTTCGAAGCCGATGACGAACTTCTTTCCGCTGGCGCCCGGGGTGCCGGCCGCCCCGTCTGCGGGTGCGCTGGAACAGCCAGCCAGAACGGCGACTGTCGACATCGCTGCGACGGCGACTGCTATGCGGGTCAGCCGCGCTGTGCGACGTGATTTCTGCATGATTTCTCCTTTGAAACCTCTTCGGTGAAGGCGTCGAACCCCGAGATGCGAGGCGGTGAGCGCCGTGGCCGTTCGTGGTTGACGAATGTAATTTGGGACACTAGCGTATTTATGGCAGCGCTGCCAGTAGCGCTGCCACCGAAATCCGCTACAGTGAGAAAAAAGTCGCAACGACGCGATAGGAGCCCGAAGTGAACCCCATGGTTCAGACAGATTCCCTGACCCCCGATGTCGAGGTCAGGTGCCGAGACTTTCGTATCGGCTGCATCGGTGCGGGCATGATCATGGCCGACGTGCACCTCGCGGCGTACAGCGAGGCCGGTTTTCCGGTGGTCGCCATCGCCTCGCGCACCAAGGCCAACGCGCAGGCCGTGGCCGACCGCTACTCGATCGGCACGGTGCACGACTCGCCCTCAGACCTGATCGCCGACGAACAGGTACAGGTGCTCGACATCGCCTACCCGCCCGACCTGCAGCCGGCGATCATCCGCGAGGCCCTGAAGCAGCCGCACATTCTGGCCATTCTCGCGCAGAAGCCGCTGGCCCTCGATCTCGACGAGGCGATCGCGCTGCGCGATGAGGCCGCCGCGGCAGGCAAGATCCTCTCGGTCAACCAGAACATGCGCTATGACCAGTCGATCAGAGTGCTCGGCCAGCTGCTCGGCCGCGGCGAACTGGGCGATCCGGTCTTCGCCACCATCGACATGCGGGCCATTCCGCACTGGCAGGGCTTTCTCGAGGGGTACGACCGGCTCACCCTCGCCAACATGAGCGTGCACCATCTGGATGCCCTGCGGTACCTGTTCGGCGAACCCACCGAGATCACCACTGTGGCGCGCCAAGACCCCCGCACCACCTTCGAGCACACCGACGGCATCGTCGTCTCGACGCTGCGCTTCCCCGGCAACGTGCTCGCCCTCTCGACAGAAGACGTCTGGAGCGGGCCCCGCGAAGACGGCTTCGACTCTGACATCTACATAAAGTGGCGCGTCGAGGGCACCGCGGGCGTCGCCCAGGGCACCATCGGCTGGCCCTCGGGCGAGCCGTCGACGCTGACCTACGCCTCGTCGATCACCACCGACGGGCGGTGGGTGACGCCCACCTGGCAGACCATGTGGTTTCCGCAGGCCTTCATCGGCGTGATGGAACAGCTGCAGTACGCGCTCGACACCGGCACCGAGCCGGCTCTGACCGTCGCCGACAACGTCAAGACGATGGCGCTGGTCGAGGCGGGTTACCGCTCGATCGACGAGCGGCGGCCCGTTCTGCTGTCGGAATTCGACATCTGAGACCTCTTCACCCCTTCCAGAATCACCAGAATCACCACTTAGGAGCAATGACGCCATGATTCAAATCGGTATCTTCAGCGGATACTTTCCCTACGACCTCGAGAAGACCGCGACCTCGATTCGCGCCCTCGGGTTCAACACCGTTCAGCTCGACCTGCACTTCAGCGACATCGACCTGTCGGCCGGCCAGATCACCGACCAGAAGGCCAAGCTCGTTCGCGACACCTTCCGCGACCACGATCTGCCGATCTGCGCCATCTCGGGTTACACCAACATCGTGCATCCCGACCTCGACGAGCGCAAACGCCGGGTCGACTACCTCAAAGAGATCATCCGCAACGCACGCAAGTTCGGCACGCCCTACGTGATCAGCGAGTCGGGCACGTTCAACACTGAGAGCGACTGGGTGCACGACGACAAGAACAAGACCGAAGAGGGCTACGAGACCGCCCGCGACGTGATCGCCGAGCTCGCCCAGGAGGCCTACGACCACGGCTCGGTCTTCTTGCTCGAGACATACGTCAACAACGTCATCGGCTCGGTTGCCGAGACCCTGCGCGTGTTCAACGACGTGCGCAGCCCCGGCCTCGAGCTGTTGATGGACCCGACGAACTACTTCGAGTCGTACAACATCGACGACATGGATGCCGTCTTGAACCAGGTGTTCGACGCCCTCGGCGACAAGCTGCGCGTCGCGCACGCCAAAGATGTGAAGCGCTCGGGCGACGACAAGGGCGAGAAGCACGCCGACATCGGCGACGCGAACGCACTCGAATCACACACCTTCCGGGGCGTCGGCGAGATCGAACTGCCGGCCGCGGGCCTCGGCTCGCTGAACTACGACCTGTACCTGCAGCGGCTCGCCGAGCGCAACCCGAACGTGCCGCTCATCATCGAGCACCTCGACGAGGCCGATGTGCCGCGCGCGAAGCAGTTCGTCGTCGATACGCTGAAGAGATACGGTATCTGAGCATGACGACTGATGACCGAACCCCGGTCGCGCTGGTCACCGGCGCGGGCGGCTCGCTCGGGCGCGCGACCGCGTTGCGGCTGTCAGCCGACGGCTTCACCGTGGCAGTGCTGGGGCGGGCGGGCGGCGAACTCGCCGAGACGGCCAGGCTCATCGAGGCCGCGGGCGGCGCGCAGCAGACGCTGCAAGTCGACCTGCGGGATGCCTCGGCCATCGTCGCCGCCATCGACGACGTCGAACAGACCGTCGGGCCGATCGCCGCACTGGTGAACAACGCGGCGATCTACCCGGCCACCCCTCTGTTCGACATCACCGTCGAAGAGTTCGACGACGTGGTGACGGTCAACCAGCGGGGCTACTTCGTGGCCGCGCAGGCCGCTGCCCGTGGCATGGTGGCCCGCCGGGCGGGGTCGATCGTCAACGTCGGGTCGATCACCTGGCATGGCGGCTGGTCGAAATTGGCCAGCTACGTGTCGACGAAGGGCGCGGCCGTCGCCATGACGCGCGCCTTCGCCCGCGAGCTCGGCGAGTTCGACGTGCGCGTCAACGCGGTGTCGCCGGGCGCCTTTCCGACCAAGGCAGAAGAGATCCACGACAATCCCGACGAGTACACGAACTTCGTGCTCGAGCACCAGGCGCTGAAGCGGCGCGGCACGCCCGACGAGCTCGCCAACGTGATCGCGTTCCTCGTCGGCGACCAGTCGACCTTCGTGACCGGCCAGACGATCAACGTCGACGGCGGATGGGTGATGGAATGAGCGAGCACGAGTACGAGGTGTTCGGCCAGCGGCTCACCCTGCCCGAACTGCGGCGCCGAACCGGCGACACGGCTTCGGTCGCGGGCATCCGTTCGGTGGTGCTCGACAACGGTGTGGAGCGCGGGGTCAGGGCGCTCGAGCTCAGAACGAGCGCGGGGCTCGAACTCGAGATTCTCGTCGACCGAGCCTTCGACCTGGGCTCGGCCCGGTTCGGCGGTGCACCGCTCGGCTGGCGTTCGGGCAACGGCTTTCGTCACCCCGGGCTGCACGAGCACAGCGATGAGGGCGGGCTGTCGTGGCTGCGAGCCCTCGACGGGCTGCTCGTCACGGGCGGCCTCGACCACGCACTGTTCGGCGGCGAAGTGGATGCCGCACGGTACAACTACCCGCCGAAGCAGTCGGTCAGCCACGGCCTGCACGGCCGCCTCACGGCGATACCGGCGCGGCTGCTCGAGGCCGCCGAGGTGGTGGTCGACGGCGCGGTGGTCTTTCGGGCACGCGCCGAGGTCATCCAGGCCACCTCGTTCGGCGAGCACCTGCGCCTGACGCGCACGATCGAGGTCGACTTCGACGGCCGCGAGATCCGGCTGCACGATGTGGTCGACAACCTGGGCTTCGAGCCCACACCGCACATGTTCCTCTACCACCTGAACATCGGCTGGCCCTTCGTCGACGAGGGCACCGAATTCGTCGCCGCGGTGTCGAAGCACCTATGGACCTCGCCGTCGGTCGCCGAGCAGGGGGTGTCGTACCGCACGCTCCCTGCGCCGATCCGTGGCTTCGTCGAGCAGGTGTTCGAGCATGAGCTGATCGCGGGTGACGACGGCCTGCACCGCGTGGCCCTGATCGCGGCCGACGCCTCACGGGGCGTCGAGGTGTCGTGGACGGCCGCAGGCATGCCGCACTTCTTCGAGTGGCAGAACCTGCGCGACGGCCAGTACGCCGTCGGGCTCGAACCGTCGACGAACCACGTCGCCGGAGACCAGGCGGCACGCGACGACGGCACGATGACCTGGCTCGAGCACGGCGAGAGCCGCGAGTACCGCACGAGCATCCGGGTGCTGCAGGGGGCGGCTGAGACCGGCGCGGCCCGCGATCGCATCCGCCGAACAGGCGACCAGCCCGACTAGGCCCGGCCGCGGGTGGGATGCCGCCCAGAACCCTTTGCTATGATGATGTTAGCGCTGCCATCGACGCCGGTCGCCGATGGTCGCACAGAGAGAGACGCAGATGAACGACAATGACAGCCTTCCGCCCGCGGCGCAGGGCGAGCCGCAGAGCGGCCTTCCGCGCGGCGTACTGAGCGGCATCCGGGTGCTCGACTGCTCGATCGCCATGGCGGGGCCGTTCGCGGCCCAGCGGCTCGGCGACCTCGGCGCCGACGTGATCAAGGTCGAGCCCACCACGGGGGAGTGGCAGCGCCATGCGGCCGCCGGTGGGGCCGCGGGCAACAAGATCAACGTCTCGTTCCTGTCGCTGAATCGCAACAAGCGCTCGATCGCGCTGGATCTAAAGTCTGACGGCGGCCGCGAGATCCTGCGCGACCTGGTGGCGACGAGCGATGTCTTTCTGCAGAACTACCGCCCCGGGGTCGCCGCCCGGCTCGGCATCGACTACGACTCGCTGCGCGAACTCAACCCGCGCCTCGTCTACGTGTCGGTCTCGGGTTACGGCGAAGACGGCCCCTACCGCAACCGACCGGGCCAAGACCTGCTGTTGCAGGCGATGAGCGGCGCGATGCTGTCGGCCGGCCAGCACGGCGAGGCCCCGCAACCGGCGGGCCAGTACCTGGTCGATGCCGTCACCGCCTCGACCGCGTTCGAAGCGGTGCTGGCCGCGCTCTTCCACCGCGAGCGCACCGGCGAGGGCCAGCTCGTCACCGTCAACATGCTCGACGCCATCACCACCCTGCAGATGCAGGAGCTGTCGGTCTTCACGGTCGGCAAGGTGAAGCAGCAGCGCAGCGACCAGCCGCACGCACACGTCTACATCCGCGCACCCTACGGGGCCTTCAAGACCTCCGACGGGTTCATTGCGCTGGCCATGCCCGACCTGCCCGAACTCGGCCGCGCGATCGGTGAGCCGAGCTTTCTCAGCATGACGAGCGAGGTGCACGGCTGGTCGCACCGCGACGAGCTCTTCGAGAAGACGGCGGCGAAGCTGATCGAGAACACCAGCGAGCACTGGCTCGACGTGTTCGCGCAGACCTCCATCTGGGCCGGGCCGGTGTACGACTACGAGGCGCTGGTCAACGACCCGCAGATCATTCACAACGGCACCTTCGTCGAGTACGAGCATCCGACCGAGGGACCGGTGAAGACACCGGGTTTTCCGTACAAGTTCTCGGCGACGCCGGCCCGCATCGATCGTGGGGCGCCGCTCACCGGCGAGCACACCCGCGAGATCCTCGAGTCGCTGGGGGTCGGCGGCGACCGCATCGACGAGCTCATCCGGTCGGGCGACATCGCGGCCGTCGACGAGCAGGCCACCCCGGCGCAGACCGCCGAGCAGCCCGTGCGCTCATGACCCGGTACGTGGGGCTCACCTGGGACCACCCGCGGGGCGTGAACGCCCTGCGGGCGGCCGAGCGCGCCCGGGGCACCGACTCGTTCGGCATCGACTGGAACGTGCATCCCCTCGAGGGCTTCGAGTCGCACCCGATCGCCGAGCTCGCCGCCCGCTACGACCTGATCGTGCTCGACCACCCGCACCTGGGCGAAGCCTGCGCCGATGGCGTGCTGCGGCCCCTCGACGACTACTTCTCGCCCGAACAGCTCGCAGCCTGGGCTCGGGATGCCGTCGGCCCCTCCTTCTCGTCGTACAGCCTCGAGGGGCGGCAGTGGGCCGTGCCGCTCGACGCGGCGACCCAGGTCGCGGCGGTGCGCCTCGATCTGGTTGCCGAGGTACCGCAGACGTGGCACGACGTCATCGACGCGTGCCACGACGGCCGGGTGGCGCTCTCGCTGTCGGGGCCGCACGCCTTTCTCAGCTTCTCATCGTTGTGCGTCGCGTTCGGCGAGGCTCCGCAGCGCAACGGCGACACGTTCGTCTCGCACGACACCGGCGCGCGGGCGCTCGCGACCCTGCGCTCGATCGCCGCGCGCGCGGTGGTCGGCACCGAGTCGCAGAGCCCGATCGAACTGCTGCAGCGCATGTCGTCGACCGATGACATCGCCTACATTCCCCTCGTGTACGGCTACGTGAACTACAGCTCGCCGACACTGCGCTTCACCGACGCCCCGCTGGAGCTGCGGCGCGGGTCGACCATCGGTGGCACCGGCCTGGCGCTGACCCAGCGCTGTGTGGTCACGCCAGACGTGCTCGCGCACATCGAATGGCTGATGTCGGCCGGCACCCAGACCACCTTCATCCCCGGGCACCAGGGCCAGCCGTCGCACCGAGGGGCGTGGGGCGATGACGTCGTCGGTCGGCAGAGCCACGGCTTCTACTCCTCGACCCTCGCGACCATCGAGGGGTCATGGGTGCGGCCGCGATACACCGGATTCATCGGCTTCCAGAGCGAGGGCTCGGCGATCATCCGCCGGGTGCTGAGCGGCGACGAGTCGATCAGGGCCGGGCTCGAGCAGCTCGACCACTCATTCCGTGCGTCTCAGCAGGCGCTCGCCAGAACACAGGGAGCCGGCGCATGACCACCACCGACAACGCCTTCGTGTCGCCGACCGACGAGATCATCGTCGAGCTCGACGGCCACGTCGCCACCATCACGCTCAACCGGCCGCAGAAGCTCAACGCGGTCACCCAGCAGATGTCGGATGCCCTCGTCGAGGCCGCGGAGTGGGCCAACGACAGCGACCAGGTGCGGGTGGTGGTGCTCACCGGCGCGGGCGAGCGCTCGTTCTCGGCCGGGTCAGACATCCGGCAGCTCGAGAAGTACACGACGCCGTGGGAGTTCCGCAACCGGGTCGACTACTGCGACGCCCTGCGCCGCCTGCGCAAGCCCGTCATCGCGGCGGTGAACGGCTACGCGCTCGGCGGGGGGCTGGAGACCGCCATGACCTGCGACATCCGCATCGCCTCGAGCACCGCCTCGTTCGCCGCACCCGAGATCAAGCTCGGCTGGATCGGCGGAGGCGGTATGAGCAGCTTTCTCGCCCACTCGGCCGGGTCGAGCAATGCGGCGCTGATGCTGATGACCGGTGACCCGATCGACGCGCCGACCGCACTGGCCTGGGGCCTGGTCTCCGAGGTCGTCGAGCCCGGCCGGCTGGCGGCTCGTGCGGCCGAACTGGCGCAGACGATCGCGTCGCGGCCACCCATCGCAGCCGAGACGGCGAAGGCGAACCTGCATGCCGCGTACGCTTTGCCGCAGGAGAAAGCGATCGAGTACGAACGCGACCTGCAGACCATCTGCTTCGCCACCGACGACGCGGCCGAGGGTCGAGCCGCGTTCGCCGAGAGACGGCCGGCGGACTTCCACCGTCGCTGACCGCCCCACCCGCCGCATCGCTGACCGCCCGACCGCCCACACGAATCGCCACCCACCACTTGCAGCCCACTGATCGACCGCCACACCCCGCGCGAACCGCACCGCCCCACCGAGGAGACCAGCCATGACGACCGCATCGACCGACGCGCAGGGCGACCGCGCGGGTGCCCCGGCAGCCGACTGGGTCGGCAGCGCCGCCGGCCTGCTGCCCCACGACGGCACCAGAGGCACCCTCGTCGGGCGCGTGTTCGACCCGGCGGTCGGCGGACCATCGCCCGTCGTGGTCACCGACGACGGCGTGTTCGACATCAGCCCCTCATTCGCCCTCACCCGAGACCTCTTCGAGACCGACGACCCGGCCGCGGCGGCCCGCGCGGCCCTGGCCGCCGCCGACCGGCTCGGCTCGCTCGACGACGTCGTGGCGAACACACCCCGCGAGCGCCGGGATGCCCGAAAGCCGTGGCTCCTGGCGCCGGTCGACCTGCAGGCTCTGAAGGCGGCCGGGGTGACCTTCGCCGTCTCGATGATCGAGCGTGTGATCGAAGAGCGCGTGAAGGGTGACGCGGCCGCCGCGAACGAGTTGCGGGCGAGCATCCTGAGCGAGATCGGGGCCGACCTGCACACGCTGAAACCCGGCTCAGCCGAGGCGATGGCCCTGAAGAAGTACCTCACGAAAGAGGGGCTGTGGAGCCAGTACCTCGAGGTGGGCATCGGGGCCGACGCCGAGATCTTCACCAAGGGGTCGGCGCTGTCGGCCGTGGGTGCGGCGGGCCAGGTCGGAGTGCTGAGCACGTCGACCTGGAACAATCCCGAGCCCGAGGTCGCCCTCATCATCGACTCCCGGGCGCGTGTCGTCGGTGCCACGCTGGCGAACGACGTCAACCTGCGCGATGTGGAGGGGCGGTCGGCGCTGCTGCTGCCGAAGGCTAAAGACAACAACGCCTCGTGCGGGCTCGGGCCGTTCATCCGGCTCTTCGACGACACCCTCGACCTGGCGACCGTACGTACGCTGACGGTGACGTTGGAGGTCGACGGGCTCGACGGATTCCACCTCTCGGGGTCGTCGGAGATGCGCCAGATCAGCCGCGACCCGCTCGACCTCGTGGCGCAGCTGATGGGGCCGCACCACCAGTACCCCGACGGTGCCGTGCTGATGCTCGGCACCATGTTCGCGCCGGTCGACGACCGCGATACGGTGGGCCTCGGATTCACCCACAAGGTCGGCGACGTCGTACGAATCTCGTCGGCCGAACTCGGTAGTCTGGTGAACCAGGTCGAGACGAGCGAGAGGTGCGACCCATGGCAGTTCGGCGTCGCCAGCCTGATGCGCAACCTGGCCGCGCGGAGGTTGCTGTGAGCGTCGCGGCGGCCGTCGCCACCGACGAGCACCTCGCGCCGGCCGTCGTCGCCGACCCTCTCGCCGGCAACGACCCCCTGGCCGGCGCCGACATCGTCGCCGGCCACCGCCCCACCCGCCGCTCGACCGGAACGGTCACCCTCAGCGACGTCGCGAAGGCCGCCCAGGTGTCGCCGCAGACGGTGTCGCGCACCATCCGCAGCCCAGAACTGGTCTCTGAGTTCACGCTCGAGCGGGTGCGCGATGCGATCGCCCAGACGGGTTACGTGCCCAACCTGGCGGCGAGCAACCTGGCCAGCAACCGCAGCATGACCGTCGCCGCGATCATCCCGTCGGTCTCGGCCTCGGTTTTCGCCGACTCGCTGCACGGGCTCGAAGAGGTGCTCGCGCCCGCCGGGTACCAGCTCTTCATCGGGTCGACCGACTACAGCCCCTCGCACGAAGAAGAACTGGTGCGCGCCTTTCTGGGGCGCCGGCCCGACGGCATCTTCATCGTCGGCACCAACCACACCCCGAACACCAGCCATCTGCTGCGCGAGTCGCGGGTGCCGGTGGTCGAGGCGTGGGACTTCACCGACGACCCCATCGACTCGCTGGTCGGGTTCTCGAACCGCGAGGCCACCGCGGCCATCGTCGAATACGTCGTGTCGCGCGGGTACACGCACCCCACGTTCGCCGGGTCGCTGCAGAGCGGCGACTCGCGAGCCATGGCCCGCAAGTCGAGCTTCGAGAGCGCGGTGCGGCGCCTGCTGCCGGGCGAACCGATTCGTGTGGTCGACTCCGGCACGCGAAAGATCGACTTCGACACGGGCACCGACCTGCTGGCGACGACGCTCGCCGAGCATCCCGAGACCGACGTGCTCATGTTCGCCAGCGACATCTTCGCGCTCGGGGCGCTGTTCGAGTGCGCCCGGCGCGGCATCGCCGTTCCGTCAGACCTGGCCATCACCGGGTTCGGCGACTTCGACCTGGCGCGGCACGTCATTCCCACGCTGACCACGGTGTCGGTGCCCAGCCGTCAGATCGGCACCACGGCCGGCGGGCTCCTCGTCGGGCGCATGACGCACAGCCCCAGCGACACCACCGAGATCGACCTCGGTTTCTCGGTCGTCGGGCGCGACAGCGCCTGACCGGCCCCGCCACGGCTCGCTCGCACCGATGCCGACGCATCTACACACGCCACCACACCCTCTCGGCCACCACACCCTTTGAAGGACGCGACATGATCACCACCACGAACCCCGCCACCGGCGTCGTCGCCGACACCTCGATGGCCCCCACCGACCCGGCCGACGTCGATGCCATCGCCCGAGCGGCAGGCGACGCCTCGCTCGACCTGCAGGCCCGCGGCCGGGAGTGGCGCGCGACGCTGCTCGATGCGATGGCGGCAGCGGCCGAACGCCACCGTGCAGAGCTGGTCGGCACCGCCGCGGCCGAGACGGGCCTCACCGAGGCGCGTCTGAACGGCGAGCTGAGCCGCAGCGCCTTCCAGTTCTCGCTCTTCGCCGAGGCCGTGCGCGAGGGCAGCATGTTCGAGGCGATGATCGACCACGCCGCCGACACCCCGCTCGGTGCGGCTCCGGATGTTCGCCGCCTGCTGGTCTCGGTGGGCGCCGTCGCCGTGTTCGGGTCGAGCAACTTTCCGTTCGCGTTCTCGGTGCTGGGCGGCGACGTGGCCTCGGCCATTGCCGCCGGGTCTGCGGTCGTCGCCAAGGCGCACGGTTCGCATCCCGAGACCTCCCGGCTGTCGTTCGAGGTGCTGCGTGAGGCGGCGGCCGAGGTGGGCGCACCGGCCGCGACCTTTGGCATCGTGTACGGGCAGGCGGCCGGGGTGACGCTGGTGCAGCATCCGTCGATCGCTGCTGTGGGCTTCACCGGGTCGCTCGGGGCCGCATCGGCGCTGCGGGCGGCCATTGACACGCGGCCAGACCCGATTCCGTTCTACGGCGAGCTGAGCAGCGTGAACCCGCTGATCGTCACTCCCGGCGCCGTCGCCGCGCGCTCAGACGAGATCGCGGCGGGGCTGTTCGCGGCCGTCACCGGATCAGCGGGCCAGCTCTGCACCAAGCCCGGCATCGCGTTCATTCCCGACGGGGCCGAGGGGCAGCTGCTGGTCGACGCGCTGGCCCGGCTGACCGAGCAGGCCGAGGCGCAGGTGCTGCTCAATTCGCGCATCCGCGACTCGTACCACGACATCACCGCCCGCCTGAAGGATGCCGGCGGCGACGTGCTGGCGACCGGAGCGCCGGGCGGCCTCGGTGACGCGTTCGACGTGTCGCCGACCATCCTCTCGACCCTCGCCGCCGAGCTCACCTCCGAGCTGAGCGAAGAATGCTTCGGCCCCCTCGTCGTGCTCGCCCGCTACAGTGATCTCGACACCGTGGCGTCGGCCTTTCTCGAGGTGCCGCGCTCGCTGACCGCCACCGTGCACGCCGAAGACGACGAGCTCGCCGCCCTCGCGCCGCTGGTCGAGCTGCTGCAGCGCAACGTCGGCCGCGTGGTCTTCAACGGCTACCCGACCGGGGTGCGCGTCTCGTGGGCCCAGCAGCACGGCGGGCCGTGGCCCGCCACGAACTCGCTGCACACCTCGGTGGGCGTCACGGCGATGCGCCGCTTCCTGCGGCCGATCGCCTGGCAGAACGCCCCCCAGTCGCTCCTCCCCGCCGAGCTGCGCGACGGCCCTCTGACGGTACCGACCCGCGTCGACGGCGTGCTGCGCCTGCCCTGACCCGCCGCGCCGCGGCGCCCTCGAATGCATGCGCGCCCGTTCGGCGCGTCTGCGGGTGTTCGAAGGGGAGCGGATGCACCGAACCGCCGCGCTCGCGTCGAGCTAGGCCGCGCGCAGGTGGTCGAAGCGGCGCAGGATGAGACCCTCGCGCAGCGCCCACGGGCAGATCTGCACCGAGGCCACGCCGAGTCCGGTCATGGCGGCCTCGGCCACGAGCGCGGCAGCGAGCAGCTGCTTGGCCCGAACATCCGACACCCCCGGCAGTTCGGCGCGATCGGCCGACGACATCGCGGCCAGCCGGCTCGACCAGAGCGTGAGGTCGGCGAGCCGCAGCTCGCGCCGAACATAGGGCCCCGCGGCCCGCGGCGCGGCGCCGGTGATGCGAGCCAGCGACCGGAACGACTTCGACGTCGCCGCCACGATCGTCGCGGGCTCGAGCCGGCCGAACGCGGCGATCGGTTCGTCGAGGGTGGCCTTGATGTACTTGCGCACAGCCTTCACGCTCTTGGCGGTCGGCGGGTCGGCCTCGAGGTGGTCCCAGGTGAGCCTGCCGGCGCCGAGGGGAACCGACAGGGCGAGCTCCGGATGCTCGTCGGTGCCCATGGCGAGCTCGAACGATCCGCCGCCGATGTCGAGGTTGAGAATGTTGCCCGCACCCCAGCCGTACCAGCGTCGCACGGCGAGGAAGGTGGCCGCCGCCTCATCTCCACCGCTGAGTTCTTCGAGCCGAATACCCGTCTCGGCGAACACGCGCGCCAGCACGGCGACGCCGTTCGCCGACTCGCGGATGGCCGACGTGGCGAACGCCAGCAGGTCTTCGGCGTTGTTGCTTCGGGCGAACTCGGCGGCCTCACCGATGAAGTCGATGAGCTCGCGCTGGCCCGCCTCGCTGATGGCGCCCTCGGCATCGAGGTAGGCGACCAGCTGCAGCGCCCGCTTGTGCGAACCGAAGGCGATCGGGGCGGCTCCCGGATGCGCATCGACCAACAGCAGGTGAACAGTGTTCGAACCGATGTCGAGAACCCCAAGTCGCATACCTCGAACCTATCGCGCCGCCGAACGGCAGGGCGTAGGCTGCCGCGTGATGGCCGCGCTCTCACGGCATCTTCTCGCATGTGAAGGGGTACTGACATGGCAAAACCCACCATCGTTCTGGTTCACGGAGCCTGGGCCGACGGCTCGAGCTGGAACGCCGTGTCGAAAGAACTGCAGTCGCAGGGCTTCGACGTTCTCACTCCGCCCAACCTGCTGCACGGGGCTGGCGACGCCGCGTACGTCGCGTCGTTCCTGGCCCAGCGCACCACCGGCCCGGTCGTGCTCGTCGGCCACTCGTACGGCGGTTACGTCATCACCAACGCCGGCACCGAGGGCGGCGACGTCAAGGCGCTCGTCTACGTCGACGCGTTCATCCCCGAGATCGGCGAGACCGTCTTCCAGATTCTCGGCGGATCCGGCTCGGCCCTCGACGTGCCCGACCCCACCTCCGTGCTCGACATCGCCGGCTACCCGGGTGCACCCGAGGGCGACGCCGAGGCCTTCCTCAAGCCGGCGACCGTGCACGACTCGTTCGCCCAAGACCTGCCCGAGGCCGATCGCCTGCTCATCGTCGCGAGCCAACGCCCGATCACGCTCGGCGCCAACACCACTCCGTCGGCCGTGGCGGCCTGGAAGAGCATCCCGAGCTGGGTCGTCGTGGGCACCGAAGACCGCGTGATTCCGCCGGCCACGCAGCGCAGCATGGCCGAGCGTGCGGGTGCGATCATCACAGAGGTCGCCGCATCGCACGTGTCGATGGTGTCGCACCCCGAGGCGGCGATCGCGGCCATCCTCGCGGCGGTGGAGTCGCTCGGCGACTGACCGCCCCACGACCACGAGGGCCGCCCGCGCCGCAGGGCCGGGCGGCCCTTCGTTGCGCAAACGGCTCCGGATGCCCGCCCTCGGCCCTTCGACCGCGCGTGCCCGCCCGGCTCCCGCCGCTCCGGAGGCCGCCGTGCTCCCACTGCTCGCATGCCCGCCGTGCTCCCGTCGCTCCTGATGCCCGCCCGGCTCCCGCCGCTCCGGATGCCCGCCCGGCCGTAGAATCGTGCAGAAGCCGCCCTCGGCTGCCGACCGACCGCCACCGCCACCCGCCAGGAGCACCCATGCTGATCCGCCGCGCCGCCGACGCCGACCTGCCCCAGCTGCTGGCCATCCACAACCACAACATCGAGCACTCCACCGCCATCTGGACAGACACTCTCGCCACCCTCGGCGAACGCCGCGCCTGGCTCGCCGCGCATCGCTCGCCCGGCCAGCTGGCGATCGTCGCCGCCGAGGGCGACACCGTTCTCGGCTACGCCACCTACGGCCCGTGGCGAGCCAAAGAGGGCTACCGCTTCACGGTCGAGAACTCGGTCTACATCCGCGCCGACCGCACCGGCGAGGGTCTCGGGCAGGCCCTGATGGAGGCGCTCATCGCCGAGGCGAAGACCGCCGGGTTCCACGTCATGATCGCGGCCATCGAGGCCGGCAACGCCTCCTCGATCAGACTGCACGAGCGCCTCGGCTTCACCGACAGCGGAACCGTCGAGGGCGTCGGCATCAAGTTCGGCCGCTGGCTCGACCTGAAGCACATGCGTCTCGCGCTCGACCAGCGCTGAGGCCTGCTCGCGGCCGCGACAACTGCGCCGGCTGCGCCGATCCGTTCGCGGCGAGACGAACGCTCAGGCTGACTCGCGCCGGCCGCGCCAGGTGCGCTCGCCGTCGACGAACTCCTCTGTCGGTTCGAGCAGCAGGGCGGCGGCCACCCGCCGTGACGGGATGTTCGCGTCGGCGATGTGCGCCTCGAACACCAGCACGCCCTGCGCCTGCAACCACTGCCGCACCGCTTTCGCCGCCTCGGTGGCATACCCCCGGCCCTGCCACCGCACTCCGACCAGCCAGGCGAGCTCCGCCGCATCCCGAACCGTGGCCTGCACGAAGCCCACGGCCGCGCCGGTCGAACGCTCGACGGCGATCCAATTCAGCCACTGCTCGCCGCCGGCCGGCGAGCCCGCCAGCTGCCGCTCGTACCGCGCCGTCAGCTCGCCCAGCGTCGGTGGTTCGCCGCCCGTGTGCTCATAGAGCGCCGCGTCGGCGAGCACCGCCAGCATGGCCGCGGCGTGGTCGACCCGCAGCGGTTCGATTGTCAGGGCAGCAGTGCTCAGGGTGACGGCGGGGGAGACCATGCGGCACAGGCTAGCAGCCGGCCGACGCGCCAGCGGGGGAGTCCCGCAGCACGGGCCACCAGCCGGCCGACTCTCCCGCGCGGCTCTCGGCCGCCCGGTTTCGCTCGACCTGTTTGCACGATGTGCACCAAGAACACACCGAGTGTATGGGGCGTTCTGTCAGCAATTCGACATAATCTGGTGTCTGTGAGCACCCCGACCGGTACCACCGCCGCCCTGCCGACCGACGTCGACGCGACCCAGCCGCACGTCGTGTACGTGCCCACGCCGTGGAGCGACGATGTGTGGTTCCTGGCGCACGACGGCCGCTGCCTGGGCTGGATAAGGCGGTACACCGACGGCCCCCACGTGCTCTTCGGCGTCTACACCTACGGTTGCGACACCAGCGGCCTGCGCGTCTGGGTCACGTCGACCAAGACCCTCACCGAGGCCGCCGGCTATATGGCCGAACACGTGCGCGAACTGATCGACGCCTCTGGCCGCCTGGGCCCCGACCCCGTCAACCCGCTCGGCCTGCACGAGCGCCACTGACGCCCGGCACCGCCCTCACAGCTCGCTGAGGAAGTCGGCGGGGTTCGGCCGCTTGCGCCGCAGTTCGCGCCCCGGGGGAGCGTCGCCGACGTACAGCCAGCCGAGCAGTTGTTCGTTGCCGGCCAGCCCGTGCATCCGTCGCACCGGCTCACTGCGGGTGAGGTGCCCCGTGCGCCAGATGACACCCCAGCCCGCCTCATCGAGAAGCAGTGACAGGTTGTGGGCCACGCCGGCGGCCACCGCCTCCTGCTCCCAGTAGGCGACCTTGCCGCTCGGCCGGTGGACGGCCACGATCGCGATCAGCAACGGGGCCCGGCGCGCCCTCGAGACGTACTTCAGCGCGTTGCCGCCGTCGGCTTCGGCGAACGCGTGCCCCAGCAGGTCGCGCTTGTCGCCGCGCAGGGTGATCAGCCGCCAGGGTCGCAGCGAGCTGTGATCGGCGACCGTCGCCGCGGCGTCGAGCAGCCTGAGCAGCTCGGTCTGCGACGGGGCGTTCGCCCCCACCTTCGAGAGCGACCGCCGCCTGAGCAGGCTGTCGTAGGCCGACACGAAGGGTGGTCAGCCCTTTTGGTCGAACGACAGCGACACGGAGTTCATGCAGAACCGGTCGCCCGTCGGGGTCTGGGGCGCGTCGTCGAACAGGTGCCCGAGGTGCGAGCCGCAGTTCGAGCAGCGCACCTCGGTGCGCACCATGCCGAGCGAACGGTCTTCGATCAGTTCGACCGCGTCAGACTCCTTCGGCGCATAGAAGCTCGGCCAGCCGCAGTGCGAGTCGAACTTGGCGTCGCTGCGAAACAGCTCCTGCCCGCACGCCTTGCACTTGTAGACGCCCTCGCGGTTCTCGTCGAGCAGCTCGCCCGTCCACGGGCGCTCTGTCGCCGCTTCACGCAGCACGGCGAACTCCTGGCGGCTCAGCTCGGTGCGCCATTCCTCGTCAGACTTCGATACGTCGTAGCTCATGCATTTCCCTTGTCTCTGGCGGCTGCGGGCCGCGTCGCTGCCCGAAGAGCGCGATCCATCATCACAGTAAACTGAACCGCGTGTCAGACCATTCCATCATTTCGAAGTCGTGGAGCGAACTCACGACCGACGAGCTGTACGCGTTCCTGCGTCTGCGCACGAACGTGTTCTTCGTCGAGCAGAAGGTCGACGAAGAAGAGCTGGATGACCGCGACCGCGAACCGACCACGAAGCACTTCTGGCTGGCCGACGGCGAGCGCACCATCGCCTACCTCCGTGTGATCGAAGACGCCACCGCCGAGCACCGCGACGCCCGGCACCTCATCGGCCGGGTCGTCGTAGCGCCCCAGCACCGGGGCCAGGGCCTCGCCCAGCGGCTCATCACCCGGGTACTCGAGCAGTACGGGCAGCTGCCGATGCTGCTGCACTCGCAGTCGTACATCGTTCCCCTGTATGCCGGGTTCGGGTTCGAGGCGTTCGGTGACGAGTACGAGGAGGCGGGCATCCTGCACACCTCGATGTACCGCTCACCCACAGCCGACACAGCCGTGGCGCACACCTGACGCCAAGGCGCCCCGCCCTACAATGAGGCGAAAGAGGCGTAGCGAAGGGTGGAGACGTGGCCGATGCGCAGCACCGACCGGTCGACCCTTCGGCAGAAGTCGTGGCACAGCTGTCCGAGCGCGACGTTCGCATTCTCGAATTCGAACGCGCGTGGTGGCAGCATGCCGGGTTGAAAGAACAGGCCGTACGCCAGGAGTTCGGACTCTCGGCTGCGCGGTACCACCAGATTCTGAACCGGCTCATCGACGACCCTGCGGCGCTCGCCCGTGAACCCATGCTCATCAAACGACTCAGGCGGCTGAGAGACACCCGGCTGGCGGCCCGCGCCGCCCGGCTGCTGCCGCGTGGCGAGTAGCGAACCAGAACGGCCTGCACGTACCTATGGCAACTGAACCACGAGACTCTTTCGACCGCGTGCCGACAGACGTCGCCCGTCGCGGGGCGCACCGCGGGCCGAAGCGGCGCGGCAGGGGATGGATCGTCTTCGCCTGGGCCGCGCTGGCCACCGGCGTGCTCGTCGGCCTCGGTGTCGTCGGGCTGTTCGCCGTGAACAACGGCAACCAGTTCACCGGCGTCTTCTCGGGCACCGGGTCGAGCGCGGCGGCCGACACGGCCACCCCGACCCCCACGGTCCAGCCGACCACGAACCCGGCCGCGAACGTCACCATTCTGAACGGAACCACCACCGAGGGTCTCGCCACCCGTGCCGCCGACCAGGCGACGACCGCCGGATGGACGGTGGGAGCTGAGGCGAACGCAAGCAGCCAAGACGTGGCCACGTCGACGGTGTACTACTCCGACCCGGCGAACGAGGGCGAGGCCAAGGGGCTGGCCGCGACGCTCGGCGGTATCGCTGTGGCCGTCTCCGACCAGTTTCCCGGCGCAGACCTCACGGCCGTGCTCGGAACCGACTACGTCGACCCCGCCGCCGGCTGATCACTGGCTTGTATTTCCAGCTTGTTTAATTCTTGTTGAATTGTGGTCACGCGCCCCTGATTTTCGTTACCGCACCGTTTTACTAGAAAAACGGACCACTTCAGTCGAAGTGGTGGGCAAGTAACACAGCAACTGGGAGTAACAATGGCGAACGGAACCGTGAAGTGGTTCAACGCTGAAAAGGGCTACGGCTTCATCACCGTCGAGGGTGGCGGACAAGACGTCTTCGTGCACTACTCGGCCATCGACATGGGCGGCTACAAAGTTCTCGAAGAAGGCCAGCAGGTCATCTTCGAGGTCGGTGCCGGCTCGAAGGGCCCGCAGGCGGAGTCTGTTCGCCTGGCATAACCCGTCCACTGGTTGAGTAGCGGCGAAGCCGCGTATCGAAACCTGCGTCCCCCTGGGCGTCACTTGCACTCTCACCATGTGAGTGCCAGTATTGGTCTTAGCACTCGTAGTACCTGAGTGCTAAACCTTTATGAATCTTTCATGACGCCCGGGAGGGACGAGAAACACACATGGCAAAGATTATTGCTTTCGACGAAGAGGCACGACGCGGCCTCGAACGTGGACTCAACATTTTGGCCGACGCGGTCAAGGTGACGCTCGGCCCGCGCGGTCGTAACGTCGTACTGGAGAAGAAGTGGGGCGCGCCCACCATCACGAACGATGGTGTGTCGATCGCCAAGGAGATCGAGCTCGACGACCCGTACGAGAAGATCGGTGCCGAGCTCGTCAAAGAGGTCGCCAAGAAGACCGATGACGTCGCCGGTGACGGAACGACCACCGCGACCGTTCTCGCCCAGGCCCTGGTTCGCGAAGGCCTGCGCAACGTCGCAGCCGGCGCCGACCCGATCAGCCTGAAGAAAGGCATCGAGAAGGCTGTTGCGGCCGTCATCGCCGAGCTCGTCGCGAACGCGAAAGAGATTGAGACGAAAGAGGAGATCGCTGCCACCGCATCGATCTCTGCCGGTGACACCGAGATCGGCGCCCTGATCGCCGAGGCCATCGACAAGGTCGGTAAAGAGGGTGTCGTCACCGTCGAGGAGTCGAACACGTTCGGCACCGAGCTCGAGCTGACCGAGGGCATGCGCTTCGACAAGGGCTACCTGTCGCAGTACTTCGTCACCGACCCCGACCGTCAAGAGGCCGTCTTCGAAGACCCCTACATCTTGATCGTCAACTCGAAGGTGTCGCAGATCAAAGACCTGCTGCCCATCGTCGACAAGGTCATCCAGGCCAACAAGCAGCTGCTGATCATCGCTGAAGACGTCGATGGCGAAGCACTCGCCACGCTCGTCGTCAACAAGATCCGCGGCATCTTCAAGTCGGTGGCCGTCAAGGCTCCCGGCTTCGGCGACCGCCGCAAGGCGCAGCTGCAAGACATCGCCATTCTCACCGGCGGCCAGGTCATCTCTGAAGAGGTCGGCCTCAAGCTCGAGAATGTCACGCTCGACCTTCTGGGCCGTGCACGCAAGGTCGTCATCACCAAAGATGAGACCACCATCGTCGAGGGTGCCGGCGACGCCGAGCTCATCGCCGGTCGCGTGCAGCAGATCCGCAACGAGATCGAGAACACCGACAGCGACTATGACCGTGAAAAGCTCCAGGAGCGTCTCGCGAAGCTGGCCGGTGGCGTCGCCGTCATCAAGGCCGGCGCTGCGACCGAGGTCGAGCTCAAGGAGCGCAAGCACCGCATCGAAGACGCCGTTCGCAACGCGAAGGCCGCCGTCGAAGAGGGCATCGTCGCCGGTGGTGGCGTCGCACTCATCCAGGCCGGCAAGACCGCGTTCGAGAAGCTCGAGCTCACGGGTGACGAGGCGACTGGCGCGAACATCGTCAAGGTCGCCATCGACGCCCCGCTCAAGCAGATCGCCGTCAACGCGGGCCTCGAGCCCGGTGTCGTCGCCGAGAAGGTGCGCAACCTGCCCACCGGTCACGGCCTCAACGCCGCGACCGGCGAGTACGTCGACATGCTGGCTGCCGGAATCAACGACCCGGTGAAGGTGACGCGCTCCGCTCTGCAGAACGCCGCATCGATCGCCGGTCTGTTCCTGACGACCGAGGTCGTCGTGGCCGACAAGCCCGAGCGCAACCCGGTTCCCGCCGGTGACCCCACGGGTGGCATGGACTTCTAGTCCGTCGAACCGATTCACGAGAACGGGCCGACTCCTTCGGGAGCCGGCCCGTTTTTTTGTGTCTTGCGCGGCACGAGAGGGGCGCGCTATGGTTGACAACCGCGACCAGTTGGCCGCGACACGACTTCGAATCGAAAGGGGAGGTGAACCAGGATGATGATCTTCACAACAGAGGCAGCAGGCGGCCCAGCAGCGTTTACGAGCGCAGCAGCAGCGCTTTCAGGCGCAGTGCCCGTCACGTCGCACGCAGTGCGTGCAGTACGCCCATCCATCCCGGCGCTTCCCCCAGCGGCATAACCGCAGCCCAGCTGTCTCGCCCGAAGCGCCTCCGTTCCACTCTCTCGGAGGAAGTCTCTCGTGTTCCGTGTATCCCAGCGCACCGACGATCTGTCGTTGTTGCGCTTCTCAACCCGTGATCCGCTTGTCTGGATCACACCCGACCAGTTCGGCCGGGGCCTCGCCTCAGGCAGCCTGCGTCGCGAATGGACGTGGCTCGCGTTCGTCGACGACAGACCGGTGGCCCGCGCCGTGTGGTGGGGCCCTGTCGGCTCGGTGCACCCCGTCGAGCTGCGCTGCCTCATCGTGCGGCCGTCGATATCGCATCCCGAACTCTGGGGTGCGGCGATCATCCGGTCGGCGCATCGCGCGTTCGCCGAGGCGGGCGCCCTGTTCGCTCCCGAGTTCGTCGTCACCGTCGAGCCCGGCGAGCAGAGCGACCTGCAGGTTCGGCAGGCGATCGGCTGGCGCCGGCAGGCGGCGGTGCAGGCGGGCGTGACGCTCGTGCTGCGCAGCGACGAGGTCGCCGAGCCGGCGCCCGCCGCCGCAACCGTCACCGTGCGGTGACCGGCCGTCGGCGCTTGTCAGGTCGAGGCCGGGGCGGCGAGCGGCAGGGTCACCCTGAAGGTGGCCCCGCCGCCCGTCGTCTCGACGGCCTCGACCGTGCCCTTGTGGGCCTGGATGATCGACGACACGATCGCGAGCCCCAGCCCACTGCCGCCCGTCTCACGGGTGCGTGACGAGTCGGCACGCCAGAAGCGCTGGAAGATCTTCTCGCGAATCTGCGGCGGGATGCCCTCGCCGTGGTCGATCACGTCGAGCACCGCCACCTGCCGGGCCTCGTCGACCTGCACAGACACCTCGATGGGGCTGTCGTTCGGCGTGAAACGCAGGGCGTTGCCGATGAGGTTGGCCACCACCTGCCTGATCTTGTTCTCATCGGCCATCACGACGGGTGCGACGCCGTCGCGGTCGTCGGAGTCGAGGCTGGCCAGATCGAGGTCGGCCGGGGTGATCTCGGCGAGGGCCGCCTCGTCGCCCGCCTGGGCGTCGCCAGAACCGACGGCGGTGAGCGTTCCGGTGGCGGTGGTCGCCCCCGGGGCGCGCGGCCGGCGGCGCAGTCGAGCCAGGGTCGCGCCCGCAAAACCGATCGGGCCCGTCACATTGCCTGCCGCCGCCCTGTCGTCTGCGGCGGGCACACCGGCGACGTCGGTGGTGGCGAGCAGCAGTTGCGCCGCCTCCGGCCCCAGCGCGGCGTCGGCCGCGGGCGCGAAGCTCACGGGCTGCGACGAACGGGGCAGGATGATCGACACCACTCGCTCGGGGCTCGAGGCCCGGGCATCCAGAGCCGCGTCGACCGCAATCGGCACGAGATCGATGCGGGTGAGGTTGAGCGGTTTCGTCTCGTCGAGCCGGGCCAGTTCGAGCAGGTCTTCGACGAGCGCCCCCATGCGGATCGCCTCCTTCTCGATGCGGTCCATGGCCTTCGCCACCTCTTCGGGCGTCTGCAGGGCCCCCATGCGGTAGAGCTCCGCATAACCGCGAACCGACACCAGGGGCGTGCGCAGCTCGTGGCTCGCGTCGCCGACGAACCGCCGCATCTGGTCGATGGTCTTGGCGCGGTCGGTGAAGGCGCTGTCGATTCTGCTCAGCATGGTGTTGAGCGACCGGTTGAGCCGCCCGACCTCGGTGTTCGGGGTGCCGTCGGCCATGCGCTGACTGAAGTCGCCGTTGGCGATCTCGGCGGCGGTCTTCTCCACCGCGCGCAGCGGCGCGAACGTGCTCGTCACGAGCAGCCGGGTGAGCATGGCGCCCAGGATGACCACGCCGATGCTGAAGGCCAGAAAGATCGAGAGGTAGGTCGTCGTGATGCGGTCGGTGTTCTCGAGCGACGAGGCGATGACGAGGGTGCCGGTGGAGTTGTCGGCGAAGTAGATGGTACGCACCGCCGCGTGCCACTCGCCCTTGTTCGCCGACGAGAGGGCGTAGATCGGCTTCTTCGCCACCACCGCGTCTGACGGGGTGAGCGGCAGGCCGGTGAGAACGGGCTGGTCGTCGACCGCCCGCGTGCCCCAGTTGCTCGCGGCGAGGGTACCGTCAGAGCTCAGCAGCCCGACGAAGTACTCCTGTGGAGCACTCGTCACATCGCTCAGGGCGAAGGTGGTGTGTGTGGCGTTCGGTCCCATGAACGACGAGTACGAGTCGTCGTACGCCGTCGACAGCGACGAATCGACCTGGTTCAGCAGGTACGACCGCAGCACGGTCATGGTGCCGACCCCCGCCACCACGAGCCCCAGCGTGAGCAGCAGAACCGTCACACCGGTGATCTTGGTGCGCAGTGAGATCGAGTTCCAGAACGTGGAGGGAGTGACGGCCATGAGTGTCTACCAGAGTACGCGGTGCGAGCTGAGCCCCCGCTGGTTGAGTGGCGCGGAGCGCGTATCGAAACCCGGGATGAGCGGGTGGGCGGTGAGGTTTCGACACGGTGCGCTTCGCGCACCTACTCGACCGGCGCGGGCCTGACGCCTTACGCCTTGCTGACCTTCAGCATGTAGCCGAAGCCGCGCTTGGTCTGAATGAGCGACTCGTCGCTGTACTGGTCGAGCTTGCGGCGCAGGTACGAGATGTACGATTCGACGATGCCGGCGTCGCCGTTGAAGTCGTACTCCCACACGTGGTCGAGAATCTGCGCCTTCGAGAGCACCCGGTTGGGATTCAGCATCAGGTAGCGCAGCAGCTTGAACTCGGTGGGGCTGAGCTCGATGGCGGTGTCGGCCACGAAGACCTCGTGCGTGTCCTGGTCCATGGTGAGCTCGCCGGCGCGGATGATGGCGTCTTCGTCGGCCTGCATCGTGCGGCGCAGGATGGCCTTGATGCGGGCGACGATCTCGTCGAGGCTGAACGGCTTGGTGACGTAGTCGTCGCCGCCCACGGTGAGGCCGGTGATCTTGTCTTCGGTGTCGTCTTTCGCGGTGAGAAAGAGAATGGGAGCGGTGTACCCCGCGGCCCGCAGGCGTTTGGTGACGCCGAAGCCGTTCATGTCGGGCAGCATCACATCGAGGATGATGAGGTCGGGTTCTTCTTCGAGCACGGCAGAGATGGTCTGCGCCCCGTTGCTCACGGCTCGCACGGCGAAGCCGGCGAAGCGCAGGCTGGTGGTGAGCAGGTCGCGGATGTTGGGCTCGTCGTCGACGATGAGAATGCGAGGTCCGGTCATGCTCTCATTATCTGCAGGTTTGCTGAACGCGCCCTGAGAGTTGCGTCAACCCGTGTTGGCGGGTGGTTTCGATACGCGGGGCTGCGCCCCGCTACTCAACCGGCGTGCGCCCGCTGGTTGAGTAGCAGCGCAGCTGCGTATCGAAACCCGACCGACCGTATCGAAACCAGCCGTCAGGCCGCCAGCGCCTGAGCGTCGAGAATGGTGTAGCTGTAGCCCTGCTCGGCCAGAAAACGCTGCCGGTTCTGCGCGAAGTCCTGGTCGACGGTGTCGCGCGCGACCAGCGTGTAGAAGTTCGCCGAGAGCCCCGACTCCTTGGGGCGCAGCAGCCGGCCGAGGCGCTGGGCCTCCTCCTGGCGCGAGCCGAACGACCCGGAGACTTGGATGGCCACCGTCGCCTCGGGCAGGTCGACCGAGAAGTTCGCCACCTTGCTGACCACGAGAATCGGCTCGTCGCCGTCACGGAAGGCCTGGTACAGGCGCTCACGCTCGGCGATCGGGGTCGAGCCGGTGAGCTCGGGCACGCCCAGCTCGTCGGCCAGGGCATCCAGCTGGTCGAGGTACTGCCCGATGACCAGGATGCGCTCGCCGGCGTGCTTGGCGATGAGTTCTTTGACCACGTCGAGTTTCGCCGGGGCGGTGGCGGCGAGGCGGTAGCGTTCGTCATCGCTCGCCGCGGCGTAGACCAGCCGGTCGCTCTGCGGCAGGTCGATGCGCACCTCGAAGCACTCGGCGGGCGAGATGAAGCCCTGCGCCTCGATCTCCTTCCAGGGTGCGTCGAACCGCTTCGGCCCGATCAGGCTGAACACGTCGCCCTCGCGGCCGTCTTCGCGCACCAGGGTCGCGGTCAGGCCGAGGCGCCGCCGGGCCTGCAGATCGGCGGTGAGCTTGAACACGGGCGCGGGCAGCAGGTGCACCTCGTCGTAGACGACGAGACCCCAGTCGAGCGCATCGAGCAGTTCGAGGTGGGCGAACACCCCGCCGCGTTTGGCCGTCAGAATCTGGTAGGTCGCGATGGTGACGGGCTTCACCTCTTTGACCTGGCCCGAGTACTCGCCGATCTCGTCTTCGGTGAGCGACGTGCGCTTCAGCAGCTCCGACCGCCACTGCCGGGCCGACACGGTGTTGGTGACCAGGATGAGCGTGTTGGTCTTCGCGGTGGCCATCGCCCCCGCTCCCACCAGCGTCTTGCCCGCGCCGCAGGGCAGCACCACGACGCCCGAGCCGCGCTCGAAGAAGTTGTCGATGGCCTTCTGCTGGTAGTCGCGCAACTGCCAGCCGTCTTCGAACAGCGTGATCTCGTGCGGGGTGCCGGGGGTGTAGCCCGCGTGGTCTTCTGCCGGCCAGCCGAGCTTCACCAGTTCCTGCTTCAGCTGGCCCCTGGCCCACTGCTCGATCTCGTAGGTCTGATCGTCGATGCGCGAGGGCAGCAGGGGAGCGATGCGCTTGCCCTTGACGATCTCGGCGAGCACCGCGGCATCCGTCGCCCGCAGCGTGAGCACGCCGTCGGGCCGGCGCTCGATGACGAGGCGGCCGTAGCGCCCCACCGTCTCTGTGATGTCGATCGACACCGACTGCGGAATGGCGAACTTCGAGTAGCGCTCGAGCGTGCCGAGGATCTCGTCGGTGGTGTGGCCGGCGGCCCGCGCGTTCCAGAGCCCGAGCCGTGTGATGCGGTAGGTGTGGATGTGCTCAGGCGCGCGCTCGAGCTCGGCGAACACCGCCAGCTCGTGCCGAGCGTTGTCGGCGTCGGGGTGAGCCACTTCGAGCAGTACGGTGCGGTCGCTTTGAACGATCAGGGGGCCATCGGGCATAACTGTCGAGTTTACCGGGCCGAGCCGGGTGCTCTGCCTGCCGGGCCCGATCGCGGCCGCGGTCGCAGCCGCAGCCGCAGCGTTGGCCGCAGTCGTGGTCGCAGCGTGCGGTCAGGCGACGGGGCTGACCGCCGCTACGACCTTCGTGATGCTCGCGAGCGGCACGGTACGCTCGACACCGGCCTTCTGGTCGGTGCCACGCATGCGGCCGCTCGCCACCGAGGTCGGTACCATCGCCAGCGCGACCTCAGACCCGTTCGGCAGCCGCACGGTCACGAGCACGCTCGTCTTGTTCTTCACGGCGGCATCGAGCTGGCGCACCAGCCAGGCTTCGGCCGTGTCGGTACCGCCCTGAACTCCGCTGCCGCGCAGCCGGTTGATCAGCTCGTCGACCGACCGCGTCGGCTGAGCGCTCGACGCGGTGGATGGCTGGCTGCGTGTCAGCGACTGGGGGTGCCCGCTGTCGCTCTCGGCGATGACGGGGTAGCGGGCGTCGACGAGCATCCAGTACACCGCATCGAGGCCGAACCGGCTCACCAGCCGGTTGCCGTTCACGAACACCAACCCGAGCGAACCGAGCCGCTGGTCGACCGCGATCGTGTGCAGCAGTTCGCGGTCGTCGGAGCGCACGTAGCTGCCGGCCGTCTCGCCGGGCCCGGGTGCGATGGTGCCGGCCCGCAGCAGGCCGTAGCGCGCGCTCGACTCGGCGATCAGGTACTCGAGCGGCTGCGGAATGCCGGTGCTCGAGATGCTCTCGAGAAAGCTCCGGATGCTCGGCGCGGTGTAGCCCGCACTGAGTGCCCGGGCGATCGACCCCGACGAGATGCGGTACGTCGACGCGATCGAGTGGCTCTCGATCTGGGCGATGGCGCGCAGTGTCGCGTCGAGGTCGGGCCGCAGCGGCCCCGGAGCGACGATGGTGAGGTCGTGCTGCACGTAGACGGTGCTCACCTCGGCGGGCAGTTCTGCCGCGATCACCTCGACCGCCGCCTCGACGCCCGTGCTGAGCAGAAGGGCACCGGTCCGGCTGGCCTGGCCGTTCGCCGCGACGCCCAGTCGTTCGGCATCGCTCACCAGCTCGGCGGTCTGCTCGGCCAGGTGCGACCCACCGGCCGGGTACAGCCACGAGAGGTAGGCGACGAGGCTGTCGCCCCAGCTCGAGTCCACCCGCTCGATCAAGAAGCCGACGATCTGGGCGGGCAGGGCGGCGAGCCAGGCCGAAGCCAGCACGCCCCAGCGTTCGGCCAGGGGCAGCAGCAACCAGTCGTGGGCGAGTGGGGTGACGAACCAGGTCGAGCCGTCGCGGGTCGTGAGACCGGCGCGTTCGGCGACGCTCAGCACACCGTTCATGTCGTCGGGGGTGAGGCCGGTCGCTGCCGCCAGGCGCTTCGCGTCGGGAACGGCGAGGCCGCCCTTGGCGAGCTCGCGGGCCGGCGAGGAGGCCAGCGAGATGACCAGCTCGGTCACGGCGACGCTGGTCTCGAACGAGCGCTCACCGGCGAGCTGGTCGGCGAGCCGGCGCTCGTCGGAGGTGGCCGGGGGTGGTGTCGGTGGGGGCCCATCGTCTGCAAGTGCCGACGCGTCGGGCAGGCCGAGGCTCGGCCAGGAGGCGAGCGTCGCTGCGACGGCGTCATAGGGCTTCAGAACGCCGTCGGCGTCGAAGACGAGCATCGAGTGCAGCGCGGCCAGCAGTTCGGGCGACGCGCGCTCGAGCGGCACATCGGCGCTGCAGAGCGCAGACAGGGTGGGGCGGTCGAGGTGCGACAGGGCATCCTGAACCGACTCGGTGCTGAGCAGGGCGTCGGCGAGATCGAAGAAGTCGCGCAGGTCGCGCTTGGCGAGGTGCCTCGCGGTCAGCAGCGCGGCGAGAGCATCATCGCTCTCGCGCTGCAACCGGCCTGCCAGAGCGAGGGTGTCGCTCATTCGGTGCTACGAGCCTCGCGGGTTCGTCGAACGGCGTTGGTGATGAGAAGCGCGAGAATCAGCAGAACCCCGATCGGCAGACCGAAGAGCGGGAAGACGAGGATGACGGGAACGAGCGTGAAGTGGGCGATGCCCGAGACGAATGCGGCGAGCATGCACAAAATCGACAGACCGATGATGGTCGCGATCATGAACGTCAGAGTGCGTTCCGCCCGATGGATCACGGGTTTGTTTGTGTCAGTCACGCTTCTGATAATACGGGCACTGCGGCAAGCTAATAGGCTTAGCTGTGGCCGACTGCGCAGTTTTTCGGCAAAAACACTCAAGGAGATTCACAGATGCCTACCGGCAAGGTCAAGTTCTACGACGACGAGAAGGGCTTCGGCTTCATCAGTTCAGATGACGGCCAAGAGGTCTTTCTGCACGCGTCAGCCCTGCCCGCTGGGGCGACCGTCAAGGCGGGAACCAAGCTCGAGTTCGGCATCGCCGACGGCAAACGCGGCGTTCAGGCGCTCTCGGTCAGGGTGCTCGAAGCCCCGCCGAGCATGGTCAAGCTGAGCCGCAAGCCGGCCGACGACATGGCGGTCATCATCGAAGACCTGGTGAAGGTGCTCGACGGCATCGGCACCAACCTCAAGCGCGGCCGCTACCCCGATTCGGCGCACAGCCGCAAGATCGCTGCGCTGCTGCGCAAGGTCGCCGACGAACTGGATGCGTAAGGGTTTGTCAGACGAGAGCACTGCAGACCGGCCCGCGATCGACGACGTGGTGACCGAGGCCGTCTCGGTCGAGGAGGTCACCCTCGACGCCGAGTTGGCGCCGGTGGGGGGCGAACCTGCGTCGGAGCCGGTCGGCGGGCAGCCGGTGTCGGAGCTCGAGACGGCCGGCGGGCAGCTGGCGTCGGAGCCGGTCGACGAGCATCCCGACCCTGAGCCGGTCGACGAGCAGCCCGACCCTGAGCCGGTCGACGAGCAGCCCGACCCTGAGCCGGCCGACGAGCAGCCCGAGCCTGAGCCGGCCGACGAGCAGCAGCCGGAGGTGTTCGAGACCGAGGTCGTCGAGCCCGACGGCTCGATCGCCGAGGTCGCGTACGAAGCCGACGAGGTCTTGCTGGCTGCCGTCGACCAGGCCCGTGCGGCTCTGGCCGAGATCACGCCCGCGTCGTCGATCGGCGACTACCTCGGTCACATCTACCTCGGTCACATCGTCGAGGGTGAACGCCTGCTCAGCCTGCAGTTCGCCTCGAAGCTGGCCGGGTACCCCGACTGGCACTGGACCGCGACGCTCACCAGGGTCGACGCGGATGCCGCACCGACCGTTCTCGAGGTCGAGCTGCTGCCCGGCGAGGGTTCGATCCTGTCACCGGCGTGGGTGCCGTGGGCCGATCGCGTCACGCCCGAGCAGCTCATCGACGATTCGGAGAGCGAGTTCGACGATGACGACGTCGACGACGACGGCGAGGTGGAGCCCGGTGACGAGGCGGGGCACGATGCCGACGCCCAGTCAGACGAAGATCGCGACGACGACGACGACTCCGACGACGAGGGCGACGACGATGACGATGACGACGATGACGACGACGAGGACGAGGACGTTGCCGCGCTGGCGCTGAGGCGCGATCGTGACGGCATCGACATCGACACCATCGCCGAAGAGGGCCTCGACATCGACGGCGTCGACGACGAGCAGCTCGACCGCACGTCTCGACTGTTCGACAGCCTCGACGACGCGCTCGAGCTCGCCGAACACGACCTCGAGGTGGCAGACGTCGATGACACGGGAGCCGACTCCGACGACGAGGCGGCAGACCTCGACGACGAATCAGACGACGACGGTGCGGCCGACCCAGACGACGTCGACCGCGCCTACTGAACGACGGTCAGACGAAACGACGGTCAGACGAAACGACGATCAGACGAAACGACGGTCAGAGGTTCTCGACCACGTACTCGATGCTCGAGATGAGCGCGCGAACGTCGGCCGGGTCGATCGCCACGAAGGTGGCGACCCGCAGCTGGTTGCGGCCGAGCTTGCGGTAGGGCTCGGTGTCGACGATTCCGTTGGCGCGCAGGGCCTTGGCTACAGCTGCGGCGTCGATCTGCTCGTCGAAGTCGATCGTGACGACGACCTGCGAGCGGTGGTCGGGGTTCGAGACGAACGGGGTCGTGTAGCTCGTGGCCTCGGCCCAGTCGTACAGAGCCGACGACGACTCGCTGGTACGGGCATCCGCCCACGCCAGGCCGCCCGAGGTGTTGATCCACTCGATCTGGCTGCTCATCAGCAGCAGCGTGCTGATCGCCGGGGTGTTCAGCGTCTGGTTCAGGCGCGAGTTGTCGATCGCGTTCGTGATGCTCAAGAACTCGGGAATGTAGCGCCCCGACGCGGCGACGCGCTCGACACGCTCGATGGCGGCGGGGGAGAAGAGGCCGAACCAGAGCCCGCCGTCAGAGGCGAAGTTCTTCTGCGGGGCGAAGTAGTACACATCGGTCTCGGCGACGTCGAAGTCGATGCCGCCGGCGGCACTCGTCGCGTCGATGACGGTCAGGGCGCCCGGGTCGCCGTGCACGCGGCGTACGGGTGCCATGACGCCGGTGCTCGTCTCGTTGTGCGGCCAGGCGTAGACATCGACACCCTCGACGACCTCGACCTCGCTGCGTGATCCGCCGTCGGCCTTGATGACGTGCGGGGCGGTGAGGAACGGCGCGGCGGCCGCGACGGCGAACTTCGCGCCGAACTCGCCGAACGTGAGGTTCTCGCTGCGCTGGTCGATCAGACCGAAGGCCGCGGCATCCCAGAACGCCGTCGAGCCGCCGTTGCCCAGCACGACCTCGTAGCCGTCGGGCAGGCGAAAAAGAGAGGAGAGACCGTCGCGCACCTCGCCGACGAGGTTCTTGACGGGTGCCTGGCGGTGCGAGGTGCCCAGAATGGATGCCCCCCGAACCGTGAGGTCGGTCAGCTGTTCGGGGCGGACCTTCGAAGGACCGCAGCCGAAGCGACCGTCGGCGGGCAAGAGGGAGCTGGGAATCTGCAGAGCGGGCATGACCACCAGTGTACTGAGAGCGCTCAGGATGGCATCCACAGCGGCGCACAGGCTCGCTTGCACCGCAGTGCCGTTGCCGTCAACAGGAACAGTAGTCTTATTACCTACGTGCGCAATCAAGCAAGGAGCGGCCGTTGGCGGATCTGATCGACACCACCGAGATGTACCTTCGAACGATTCTCGAACTCGAAGAGGAGAACATCACGCCCCTCCGCGCCCGCATCTCAGAGCGTCTCGGGCACTCCGGGCCGACCGTGTCGCAGACCGTCGGCCGCATGGAGCGCGACGGGCTCGTCGTCGTCTCGACCGACCGCCACCTCGAACTGACGCAGATCGGCCGGCGCAAGGCGGTGCACGTGATGCGCAAGCACCGCCTGGCCGAACGCCTGCTCAGCGACGTGATCAAGCTCGACTGGGAATTCGTGCACGAAGAGGCATGCCGCTGGGAGCATGTGATGAGCGAGCAGGTCGAGCGCCGCATCCTCGACATGCTCGACCATCCGACCGAGTCGCCCTACGGCAACCCGATTCCCGGGCTCGAAGAACTCGGCGATGTCGAGGCCGTTCCGTTCACCCGGGGGGTGGTGAACATCGTCACGCTTGTGCACGGCGCAGTGGGGTCGCAGACGAAGATCATCAAGCGCCTCGGCGAACCGGCCCAGGTCGACCCCGAGCTGTTGCTGCAGCTCAAGCAGTCGGGCGTGGTGCCCGGCAACACGGCCGCGTTCTCGGCGGCCGGCTCGTACGTTCTCGTCGAGGTCGAGGGGTTCAGCCAGGGGCTCGAACTGCCCAACGAGGTGGCGAGCCACATCTTCGTCGGCATCTGAGCCGACTGTCACACCGCCGCTCTCGCGGCGCGACGACCGTTCCGGCATCTCGAAGGCCCCGTTGCCTTCCCGCCCCCCGTGTGGGGTACAGAATCCCACATATAGTGGCGGCGGTGTCACCGGGCCACAGCCTGTTGTCTGCGCGCTCGAGAA
Organism: Subtercola sp. YIM 133946; assembly: GCF_036553535.1. Lineage (NCBI taxonomy): Bacteria > Bacillati > Actinomycetota > Actinomycetes > Micrococcales > Microbacteriaceae > Subtercola > Subtercola sp. YIM 133946. Next base: position 148,764 of record NZ_JAZHPE010000016.1, on the reverse strand, counting down.
TTTCTTCGTTACCAATTTGTTGCAAACGGCCGTTTCAGGATGACAAACACCGAACCCTCCCGTATCCTCGAACAAGTCCGACGGGCCGGGAGACCGGCCGCAGACCCCAGAACAAGACACCGAAATAAGCCACTCGAGCACTGCGCTACTTACCCGGCGCGGCTCATTCAGGTGGTGTGGCACGATTGTTGCCGCAACGTGCCGGAGGAATACATTTTGCCCTTTTCGAGCGAATCGCAAGACTCACCCGAGTCGACGCACAACCCGAAAATCGAGAACCCCAGCACCGAGGTAGTCCACCCGACCAGGCGATCGCTGCGTGAAGCGCAGCTGGCCGCCGCGGGTGTCGCCGCGTCTGCCGCGGTGACGACCGATGCCGCAGCCGGTGCCGCGTCGACCGACGCCACGGTGGCCCGAAGTGAAGCGACAGCACCCGCGACGGTTGTCGGCTCTGCCGTCGTGCGCCGTGAGTCGACTGCGGTCTCCGCAGCTCCGAAGACGGTCGCCGCAGCCCCGAAGGCCGCCACCGCGGCCAGCCGAGCGGCCACCTCCTCGAAGAAGCCCCGCTTCACGCGACCGACTCGCCGCGGCATCATCAGCACCGTCGTGATGACCGCCGCCGCAGCACTCGTCGCCACCATGGCGCTTCCCGCCTACGCCTTCTCGACCTCCGGTGCCTTCGACCCGAGCACCTCGACCCAGTCGCTCACCTCCGGTCAGCAGACCCTCGAGGTCGATGCCTCGGCAGCCACCGCGACGGTGGGCCGTGACAACTACCAGGCTCCGACCAAAGACGAGCTGGCTGCAGCCCAGGCCAAGGCTGCCGCTGACGCCGCAGCCGCCGCCGCGCAAGCCGCTGCTCTCAAGGTGACCGCGGTGGCATCCGTCGCCACGTCGAAGGCCAGCTCGGTCGCGGTCGACAACGCTCCGGTCGCCCCGTACGACGGCCAGGCCGTCGTCGACTACGCCATGCAGTTCGTCGGCAAGGTGCCCTACGGCAACGGCAACAGCCCCGACACCAGCTTCAGCTGCGACGGTCTCGTACAGTACGTCATGAAGCACTTCGGCGTGAACCTGCCGCGCACCGTGAGCAACCAGGCCGCGCTGGGTGTGCGCATCCCCGCCTCTGAAGCGCAGCCGGGCGACGTGATGATCTACCCGATCGGGCACACCGAGATCTATGCCGGCAACGGCATGGCGGTGACCGCACCCGACTGGGGCCGCATGGTCGAGTACGACCCGGTGTGGGGCAGCTACTACTTCGTGCGGTACTACCCGAACTAGGTTTCGCAATTTGATCTACCTGCACCACACGATGATCGGCGCTGACGCGTGAAGACTCCCACGCGTCGCGTCGCCGGCGTACTCGTCATGACCGCAGCCGTCGGGCTGATCGCCACGATGGCGCTGCCCGCGTATGCCTTCAGCACGCAGGGTGCCTTCGATCCGGCGGCCGCCTCAGCGGTGATCGGCTCGCAGAGCGTCACCAGCGACGAGGTGCAGGCCGCCCCCACGGTCAGCCGAGACGACTACAAGGCACCGACCCTCGCCGAGCTCCAGGCGCAGAAGGCCGCAGCCGCAGCGGCGGCCGCTGCGGCTGCAGCAGCTGCGGCGCTGAAGTTGTCGTCGACGGCGGCCGTCACCGCCAACACCTATCCTTCGGTGGTATCGCCCGAGGTGCAGGCCCTGGCCAGCGAGCTGATGGATGCCGTCGCCGCCGGGCGCCTCGTCGGCTCGCGCCCCAATCACATCACCGAGATCCAGTACCTCGCGAACGGGCAGGTCGTGCCGAACTGCGGTGTCGACTACCGCGTTCTGCAGACCATCAAGGTGGCCGTCGACAACTTCGACAAGGTGGGCGTCAGCGACATCAACCGGCTCTGCACCGGCCAGCTCGAGGGTGCGGGCACGATCTCGCCGCACTACCGCAACGGCGGCGGGCACGCTGTCGACTTCTACATTCTGAACGGCCACAGCCTGACGGGTGGCGACTCCGACTCGATGAAGCTGTTGCGCATCCTCGACCCGCTGGTTCCGCCGAACTCCGACGTGGGCCAGAGCGAATGCCGGGCATCCGGTTCGGGCTTCGTGAACCTGTCTGAGTTCAACGACTCGTGCTCGCACCTGCACGTCGACTTCATCACCGCGCGAGGCGCCGCGCTGCTGCCCGAGCAGTAGGCACACCCGGCGATTTGTGAATACTCGGTTACAGCTTGCCGAAACTCCCGCCCTGAAAATATGCGCGGGCCGCATTGTTTGTTAGCCTGATGCCCTGATATTCCTCGAAGTACCGAAGGAGAGCTCGTGACCGAGTCGGGCAGCATCCCCACCAGGGGTGAGCGCCTGCTTCGTGCGCGAATACTCACCGGCGTGCATTCCCATCGCATACACACCGTTCGCACCTGCGTGCGTTCATAAGGCGTTGTCATTGTGACAACGCCTTTTTTTGTGCATCCGAGGGGGGTTCCGCGCCGACCCCGAGGCAGGTGAGCGAACATCGCACGTGAATCGAATACTTGGTAGCCGACCAGGCATTGCGAAGGGAAGAAGATGCGAACGCTGGTGCTGAACGCGGGGTACGAACCGCTGGGTGTTGTCTCCTATCGACGAGCGCTGGTGCTCGTGATGAACGACAAGGCGAAGATCGTCGAGGCCGACGATGATGATCCGGTGTGGGCAGCGTCGGGTGCGTACGATCGGCCGTCGGTCATCCTGCTCACCCGCTACGTGAAGATTCCCTCGTCACGCCAGGTTCCCGTGAGCCGCCGGGGTGTGCTGCGCCGCGACAACCAGCGCTGCGTCTACTGCGGTGCGGGGGCGACGACGGTCGACCATGTTCAGCCACGCTCGCGCGGGGGCAAAGACACGTGGGAGAACCTCGTAGCCTGCTGCCTCAAGTGCAACAACATCAAGAGCAACAAGACTCCGGCCGAGATGGGCTGGTCGCTGAAGCAGCCGCCGCGCATGCCGCACCACGCCGGCTGGTTCGTGCGCGGGGTCGAACGCGCGCAGCCCGAGTGGGAGAACTACCTGCAGTTCGCCGCGTGAACGGATGTCCGGGGTGACAGGCGCCTCGGGCATCCGTTTCAGCGTGAGGGCGTCGACCCGCCGGTCGCCGGTCAGACGATGCGGTGGATGACGTCGCCGGTCAGACGACCCGGGCGCTGACGCCGGTCAGACGACTCGGGCGCTGTCGCCGGTCAGACGATGCGGATGAAGATGTAGCCGCTCCAGAGGCTCGTGGCGTGCGTCACGTAACGGCCCCAGTCGGGGGAGTGGATGATTCCGCCGTGCCCGTCGTAGATGCCGACGTGCTCGTTCGGCCACACCACGAGGTCGCCGGCCTGCACCTCAGACGACGAAACCCGAATGCCCATGGCGGTCTGGCGGCTCACAAGACGCGGCAGCGAGACGCCGAAATGGCCGTACACCCACTGTGTGAGGCCGTCGCAGCCGAAGCCGGCGCTGGGTGAGGCGCCGGCGCTGTACGGCACGACGCCGACGTACTGCTGCGCGTAGGCCACGAGGGCGGCCCCGTCGAAGAGCTGGGCGGGGGCGTCACCGATCGGTGCGGCGACGCCGCCGCCACCACCCGATGAGCCCGAGCTCGAGCCCGATGACGAACCGCCGCCGTTGGATGACCCCGAACCCGAGCTGCTGGGGTTCGACGCGGCCTGTGCGGCCTGCGCCGCGGCGGCGGCCTGGGCGGCGGCAGCGGCGGCCTGCTCGGCCTCCAGCTGGCGCTGCTGTTCGGCAGCGACGCCGGCGTTGTAGTCGGCCTCCGTCGCGATCGCGGCATCAGAGAGGGCGTTCAGCTGAACCGTGAGTTCGGCCTCGTGGTTGTCTTGCTCGAGCAGCGCGGCCTTCAGTTGCTGCTGAGCAGCGACGGCGTCGTCGAGCGACGACTGTGCGGCATCCGCCAGTGCAGAGAGAGCCGCCTCAGCAGTGTCGGCCTGCGCGCTGAGCGAGGTGGCGTCGTTGGCGTCTTGGGCGGCCTGGGCGAAGACGCCCTTCGAGGTCTCGCTGAGCTTGCTCATCGCGCTGAGCTGGTAGAGCAGATCATCGCTCTTCGCCCCGCCGACCAGCAGCTGCATCGAGAGGTCGCCGCCGCCCGCCGACCGGGCGAACTGGGCGGTGAGCGCTGTGGCTTGTTTGCGTGAGGTGTCGGCCTTGGTCTGGGCCGCAGACGACTGCAGCTTCAACTGGTCGGCCTTGAGGGTGCCGGCGTTCAGGGCATCCTGGGCCGCCTGGTTCTCGTTCCATGCCGTGTCGGCGGCGGCCTGCGCCGCGTCGACCTCGGTCTGCAGGCCGGCGATGAGCGACTGGAGTCGGCTCACCTCGGCCTGCGTGGCGGCGGCGTTGCTGCGGGCTGCCACCACGTCATCCCAGCTCGGGTAGTCGGTGGCGTAGACGGGGCTGCCGCCGGTGATGGTGGCGGAGATGGCGAGCACGGTGACGACGACGGTGACCACGAGCGCGCGCACACGTCTGCCGGTGCGGGGCTCGGGGATGCTCGTCGACTGCATGGGGCCTCTCGAAGACTCTTGTAACGTACGTACCATTCGTCACAGGAGTAACGCACGCATCGCGAGCCGCACCTATAACACCAACAACAGCGTTAACAGTAGCAACACGTCGGCGTTTCGCATATACGCATTCGAAATCGACGCAGTGGGCGGGCACACAGAAGACCTGGTCTGCCGGAGGGGCAGGCTGAGCGGGCGTGCAGCAGAGCCGGGTCGGCTAGAAGTCGTCGATGTGCAGGTGGTCGCAGGTGTCAGAGAAGCCCGACAGGTTATTCATGCTGATCGACGTGCCCGCCGAGTTGCGGCAGTTCTGCTGGCCCACATCTGAGCCGTAAGGCATCATCGGGTCGAGCGTTCTGATCAGGGCGATCGAGGCGTTGTTCGAGCCGTTCAGCACCATTCCGCCGACCGAGGTGAAGTCGACCGCGTGGCCGCCGCCATTGCGGTAGTGGGCGGATGCCGTACCGGCGCCCTCGATCTGACCGGTGCAGCGGCGGCTGATGTCGCTGACGCCCGCGCTGCCGAAGGCCCGCACGGCGGTGACCATGGCCTGCAGAATGACGACGTCGATGCCGCAGTTGGGAACGGACTTGCCCTGTGCGATCCAGGCGATCTCGAAGATGTGGTCGGGGCTCGAGCCGTGGAAGTTGCCGTCGGCCACGTCGCCCATAAGCTCCTCGGCGAGGGCCTGGGCGTCGGCGCCCACCGGCCCGACGCTGATTCCGCCGCCGCCCCGGGCTGCCGCCGCCGCGGCTGCGGCTGCTGCTGCTGCGGCGGCAGCCCGGGCGGCGACACCGGCCTGGTACTGCTGCTGGGTCGTGGCGAGGTTCTGCTGCAGCGAGGTGAGCTGGGCCTGCAGCTCCGCCTCGTGGGCGGTCTGTTCGTTGAGGGCGGCGATCATCGCCTGCTGGGCGGCTGCCGCGGCCTGCAGTGCGGCCTGGGCGGCCGCAGCGAGGCCGGCCAGGGCATCCTTCGCCACCTGCGCCTGGGCGCTGACCGACGCGGCCTCGTTGCTGTCGAGCTTCGCCTGGTTGTAGATGTCGGTTACGGTCTGCGTGAGCTTGCCCATCGAGCTGAGCTGCGAGAGCAGGTCGCTCTGCTGGCTCGAATTACCGCCGAGCAGCAGGCTGGTGATGTTGTTTCCACCGCCCGAACGGGCGAGCTGCGCGGCGATCAGCGCGGCCTGGCGGCTCGACGTGTCGGCCTTTGCCTGCCAGCTGGCGGCGCTGGCGGCAAGCGAGTCGGCCTTGCTCTGCCCGGCGGCGAGGGCGGCCTGCGCCGCATCGTCTTCGGCGGTGCGCTGCTCGACCAGCGCCTGGGCGGCGACGGCCTTTGCCTGCAGGTCGGCGATGAGGTTGGTGATGGTCGTGATCTCGGCCTGTTTCGCCGACTCGCTGGCCTGCGCGGCCTGCACGTCAGACCAGCTCGGGTAGTCGTCGGCGAAGGCTGCCGGGGCGCCGAGAACGGCGCTCGCCGTGACGAGGGCGAAGGCGAGCAGGCCGACGGCGAGCATCCGGGTTCGCTGCAGCAGGCGGCCGAGGCTTCTGGGGCCGCGGCGGGCGCGCTGGGAACGGGGAGGAGTAGTCATGACTAACGGCATGTCTAACATCTGCGAATCGTGTCACCCGGTTGGGGTGGCCGCATGTCGCCAACCTGTCGGAATGCTGTGGGGCGGGTAGGAGCGTTTTCACGCGGGCCCCGCCGACTCGGGTAAACTCGTGCGGTCAGCCTCTGTAGCTCAATGGAAGAGCAGTTCCGTCCTAAGGAAAGGGTTGGGGGTTCGAGTCCCTCCAGGGGCACCGACTCGCCTCGCGATCGCTGGGCGAAGCCGCTCGATGTGTGCTCGTCGGTGCGCTCCCGGCGCGACACCCATTTCACGTGCGAACGCCTTTCCGAATGCGAATTCCGAGCTGTAGCCAACGCGGCGGGCAACCAGCGCGATAGGAAGATCCGACTCCGCGAGCAGTCGCCCGGCGAGCGTCATCCGCCACCAGGTCAGGTAACGGAGCGGCGGCTGCCCCACCAGTGCAGTGAAACGGCGCGCGAATGTTGCGCGTGACAGATCTGAGGCGCGGGCGAGGCTCTCGATCGTCCAGCCGATCTCTGGACGGTTCTGCATGTTCGCAAGAGCTCGTGTCATGGCGCGGTCGCGCACCGCAGCTGCCCAGCCGAATGTCGGGCTGGCGGTTTCGAAAGCGGCGCGTATGACGTACGCCAGCAGCAGGTCGAGCAGCGCAGGGATCGCAGCCGACGTGCCCGGACTCTCGTTATCGTGCTCGGCCCCCAACAGATCGACGATGAGTCGTATCGGGGCGTCGCCGCTCTCGTCGGATGGGAGCACAATGACAGGGGGGAGAGCTTCCAGAAGCGGATGCATCCGCTCGCCCTTCAGGTAATAGGAGCCGCCGATCAGCACGCTGACCGGCGCGTCGGGTGCCGCTTCGGGGTCTGGTTCGTTGCCGAACCAGAAGTCAGCTTCGTCGACGGGCACGTCTTTCAGCGGTGTTGTCGGCGAATCAGACACCTCGACGGATCGAAAGACAGACGGCCAGATGCAGAACATCCTGACCGCATTATCATCCACTCCACTCCGAAGGACACCACCAATGTCAGCAGAACTCACCGGCGTCATCGCCGAACACTTCGCCGCGATCAACGCCTCCGACACAGACCGGATCGTCGCGACCTTCGCAGACGATGCCTACGTCAACGACCACAGAAACGTCTTCGAGGGCATCACGGCTATCCGAGACTGGATCGAACGGGAGATCGTCGGCGACGCCGTCACCATCGACGTCGTCGACGTTCGTGACCACTACGGCGATGCCATCGTCGATGGTCGCTACGACGGCACCTACGACAAGACGAACCTGCCTGACGACTTCGTGCTCACGCACTACTTCTCCGTGCGTGAAAACAAGATCGTCAGCCTCATCATCATCTTCAACCAACCCCTCGCTGAGTGACGTGACAGCGATCGTGCTCGGCCGGCGCTGCTTCTTCCGAATCTGACGGGTGATTCTGCTCTGAGCAGATTCGTGGTGACGGATGAACGTGGTTGGTGATTCACTGGGAACGTGACCGAGACATCCGAACCCCTGACGCCGAAGAGCCGACCGCTCGACGAGCTCTTCAGGCGAGCGCTCGGGCGACAGCTGCGCGAACTCCGCCTGGCGCGGGGCGAGCGGCTCGACGACACGGCCAGCCGCGCCGGCATCTCTCCGCAGTACCTCTCGGAGGTCGAACGGGGCCGAAAAGACGCCTCGAGCGAGATGATCGGCGCCATCGTCGGAGCTCTGGAGAGCCGCCTCGCCGACATCCTGCTGAGCGTCGCCGACGACCTCTCGACGGGCCGCGCTTCCGCCCCGGTCATCGACATCAGGTCGACCACCTCGCGGGGAGGGTCGCGTACCCGGTCAGGCGCCGGCGGCGGTGCGTCGTTCGACGTCTCGGTGTCGGTTGCGGTAATGGCGATCGCGGCCTGAAACGGCCGTCACACAGACACGTCGCCAAAGCCAGTACGCCGCACCGCGACATCGCGACATCGCGACGCCGCTATACCGCGCCACACCGCGCCGCACCGCGACGCGGCGACACCGCGACGCCGCTACGCCGTCACACCGCGGGGGCCGGCTCGCGCGTCACCGTCACGACGTCGTCGACGAGCCCGTAGTCTCGCGCGGCCGGCGCGCTGAACACTCGGTCGCGGTCGGTGTCCAGGCGCAGCGTCTCGACGGACTGCCCGGTGTGCGCGCTCAAGACGTCTTCCATGTCTGAACGCACCCTGACCAGTTCATCCGCTCGCAGAATGAGGTCGGGGATGGTGCCGCGACCTTGGTCGGCGGGCTGGTGCAGCACGACCCGCGCGTGACGCAGGGCCGCGCGCCGGCCGGCGGCACCGGCCGCCAGCACCGCGGCGCCGGGTCCGATCGCCTCGCCCACGCATGTCGTCGCGATCGGCGACGTCACGTACTGCATGGTGTCGTAGATCGCGAGCGCGGCAGAGAGGTCTCCGCCCTCGCAGTTGATGTACATGCTGATCTCCCGCCCCGGCGCGCTCGCCTCGAGGTGCAGCAGCTGCGCGATCAGCGCGTTCGCAACGCCCGCGTCGATGCCTGTGCCGAGATAGACGATGCGCTCGGTCAGAAGGTGGGAGAAGACATCCATGACGCGGTCGCCGCGGGGGCTCTCGCTGACGACAGTGGGAATCGTGTAGCTGCTCACAGCGACGCCCCGATTCCGACCGGGCGAAAACGGCTGGGGCGAATCTGGTCGAACGAGGTGACGACATGGTCGATGAATCCGTAGTCTCTGGCCTCTTCGGCCGAGTACCAGCGGTCGTGCAACGAGTCTTCGAAGACCTTCGAGGTGGGCTGGCCGGTGTCGTCGGCGATCAGCCCCAGCATCACATCGCGTGTGTAGCGCAGGTCGTTGGCCTGCACCTCGACCTCTACGGCCGACCCGCCGATTCCGGATGAGCCCTGATGCATCAGGATGCGCGCGTGCGGCAACGCGAACCGTTTGCCCCGCGCGCCCGACGTCAGCAGAAACTGCCCGGCCGAACAGGCCAGCCCGAGCGCCACCGTCGAGACGTCGCAGGGGATGACGCGCATGATGTCGCGGATCGCCAGCATCGACGGCACCGATCCGCCGGGTGAGTGTATCCAGAAGGCGATGTCTTCGCCCGGCTCTGTCGCGGCGAGCGTCATCAGCTGGCTCGCGATCAGCATGCCGTTGTCGTCGGTGAGTGCGCCGTCGAGCACCACCACTCTGTTGAAGAGCAGCTGCGCCCTGGCCTGGTCGGTGAAGAAGAATCGTGCGTTCTCGTTTGTCATGCCCCCAGCATCGGCCAGAGCAGCAGACCATCTCCACCGATGCTGCTTCAGGCAGACCTGCTGTGCGCAGAGCGCCGCCTACCTCGACCGAGCCGCGGTGGACACGGGCGCTCGGGCGAGAGCACGATCAGCCCCGCCAGAAGGCGGCCAGCGACGACGCGACACTGCGGCCGAGCTCGCGGCCGGCCAGGGCCGACGGCCTGCGCGCGCCGGGGTCGAGCGGGTTCGAGCCGAACGCGGCGACCGAGGCGGCATCGGCGTAGATGACTCGCACCCGCGACGGCTTGAGGGCCTCCAGCTCTGCCGGCGCGATCACGGGCCCGGCGGCAGTGAACTCGGGTTGCGGAACGAGCACGAGAACAGGGTCGAAGCCCGCCGCGAGGTCGGCGTTCGCCATCGTGCGCACTCCGCCGTCGATGTAGTGATGTGCGCCCAGCGGCACAACGGGCCAGATCGCCGGCACGGCCGAGCTCGCCTCGACGGCATCGAGCAGTGACACGTCGGAGTGCCTGTCGAACACGATCGGTGTCCCGGTGTCGGCGTCGACCGCCGTGATGCGCAGGTCGCGCTCACCCCATTCTGCGCCGCTCAGCCGCGACGCGATCACGCGGCGTCGCACCTCTCGTTCGACGGTCGGCGTGTTCTTCGCGATCGTTCCGATTCGCCGTCGTGCGTCGTCGGCTGAGGTGGCATCGGCCTGCGCCGCGGCCATCGACGCCATGAAGGCTTCGAAGTCGGCTTCGACGTAGAGTTCGTCGTGATCGTCGTCGAGCTGGCGCTCGAACAGGGCGTCGAGCGCGGCGCCGGAGGCGAGCTGGGCGGCGACGTTCGACCCCGCCGACGTGCCGATGAGGGTGGTGGGTGCGCCGATGATCCGCGCAGCCGCTGCCGGCTCGACGTCGTGGATGCCCAGCAGCACTCCCGTCTCCCACGCGATTCCCGCGACGCCGCCGCCTGCCAATACCAGTGCTCCGTGTGTCATGTCTCGACGGTACGCCTCGCCGCCGACACCCTAAGTCGACGGCATCTGACGGTGATCCCGGGTAGATCGTAGCGTCTTATTATTGTTTATAGGCATAACCAGTGATTAGCTGGGTGTGTGTCATCGCATCCGCACCCAGAGAACGGTCGAGGCTGGCCGACGATCGCGTTCGAGAGTCGCGAGTGGCTGGGCGAGCGCCACTCCGGCCAGTCCCGCCGTGCGATGCTGAGAGCGCGTGGGCCCTATCAGGCGGCAGTTCCGCCCCTCATCTCGGAGGTCGCTATTCCGCCGATCGCCGACGAGACGTCGATCTCCGCCGAGGATGCGGTGATCGAGCTCGCTCGATTCGACGGTGAAGTCGGATCGATCGCTGCGCCGTTCTCGGCGATCCTCCTGCGCAGCGAGAGTGCGGCGAGTTCGGAGATCGAGCGGCTCACGGCATCATCCAAGAGCATTGCACTCGCCGAACTCGGCCGTCGTTCGGGTGACAATTCACGACTTATCGTCGGCAACGTTCGAGCGATGGAAGCAGCGATCGAGATGGCCGAAGAACTCGACGGCGCAACGATCATCGCGATGCAGTCGGAGATTCTCCGCGACGATCAACCTGAGCACACCGGAGGCTGGCGAACAGAGCAGGTCTGGATCGGGGGAGGGTTTGGCAACAGCCCGCACAACGCCTCGTTCGTGCCGCCGCACCACGAACGCGTTCCTGGCCTGATGAGCGACCTCGTCGCATTCGCGCGGCGAACAGATCTGCCGGCCTTACCTCAGATCGCGATCGCGCACGCACAGTTCGAGACCATCCATCCGTTTCCCGACGGAAACGGCCGCACTGGCCGGGCCCTCGTGCAGGCGATGTTGCACCGGCTGGGCGTGACACGCAACGTGACCGTTCCCGTCTCGGCTGGTCTGCTGCGTGATACCCGCGGCTACTTCGACGCCCTGACGGCGTATCGCGATGGTGATGTGGAGCCGATCATCCGGGAGTTCGCTCGCGCGTCTGCCGACGCGATCGCCAACGGCCGAGAGCTGGTTCAGCAGCTCGGCACTGTTCGCTCGGAATGGGAGCGGGCGACGAGTGCCCGCTCCGGCAGCGCCGGCCGACGACTGCTCGACGTACTGCAGCGACAGCCGGTCATCGACGCGGCCCTGGTGGCCGAACTGCTCGGGGTGACCGTCGCAAATGCTCAGAGTGGCATCGACAGGTTGGTGCGCGACGGCATTCTGCACCAGATCGGAAGTGCCTCGCGCAACCGTGCGTATGCGGCGCGCGAGGTGCTGGATGCGCTCGATGCGTTCGCCAGCCGTGCGAAACGGGCTCGGGGTTCGAGAGGGGTATGAACAGGTAGTCACCGCCGGGTGGCCGGGCGGCCGGGCACGCGTCGGGCAGGCGAGGCTGGGCATGCGGGTGGGGGGCGCCGCATCCCTATGCTTGACGTGATCGTTCGGCGTGGCGACACACGGTGGCGGTGGTGGAGGTGGTGCGGGTGCGGTTCTGGAGGTGGCTCGGCGAGCGCGATCCTGCGCACACGGCGCTGCGCCGGGCCGCGCGCACCGCGATCGTCATGCCCACGCTGTTCGCGTTCGGCGCGCAGGTGCTGCACGACGCCGAGCTGGCGACGTTCGCCGCGTTCGGGTCGTTCGCGATGCTGCTGTTGGTCGACTTCAGTGGGCCGATGCGGCAGCGCATCGAGGCGCAGATCGGGCTCGCCGTGACGGGGGCGGTGTTCGTGTGCCTCGGCACGCTGGCGTCGTCGCCGGTGTGGCTGGCCGCGGTCGCCATGGCCGTCGTGACGTTCGCCGTGCTCTTCGTGGGAACGGTGAGCTCGGTGCTCGCCTCGGCAAGCACGTCGCTGCTGCTGGCGTTCATCCTGCCCGTGACGCTGTCGGGGTCTGTCGAGGTGATTCTGCCGCGGCTGGCCGGGTGGGGGCTCGCGTCGGTGGTCGCCGTCGTCGCCATCGCCGTGCTGTGGCCGGCGCCGGTGCGCGACCCGCTGCGTTCGCGTGCGGCCGCCGCGTGCCAGGCCCTGGCCGCCCGGCTGCGTGCCGACGTCGACTTCATTCTGAGCGACCGCGACCCCGACATGGGCGCCCGGCTCGAGCAGGCCATCACCGACTCCGACGCGGCCGTGGCCACACTGCACAGGGGGTTTCTGGCCACGCCGTACCGCCCCACGGGGCTGAGTACGTCGGCGCGCACGGTGGTGCGGCTGATCGACGAGCTGAACTGGCTGCAGGGCATCCTGTCGCAGTCGAGCAGGTACGACCCGTCGGCGCCGCCGCCCACGAAGACGTCGCATGTCACCGCGTGCCGGGTGAAGGCGGCGGCCGCCGATGTGCTCGAGCGGGGAGCGGAAGCGCTGGTGCAGACCGGCAGCGACGGAGCCCTCCTCGACGCGGCCCTGGCGCGGCTGACGGATGCCCGGCGGGTCGTCGAGGCGAGCGCGACGCAGCTGGTGCCCACCCTGCACGGTGCCGACACGGCGGGCGTCGCGCCAGCGGGGGTGGCGGCCGGCACCGGCGCCGCGCCAGACGCGGTGCACGAGTTCATCTCGGCCCTCGATCCGCGCTTTCGCGCCCAGGAGCTGAGTTACGCCGTCTCGCTGGTCGGCGGCAACATCGCCCTCACCGCCGCAGCCGAGCGACGCACGTGGTGGCAGCGCCTGCTGGGGCGCCAGCCGGGCAACCTCGTCGGCACGTTCAGCGCCGGAGCGCAGCGGGCGGCCGCGCAGCTGGAGTGGCACTCGGTGTGGCTGCACAACAGCATCCGGGGCGCCGCCGCCCTCGGTATCGCGGTGGCGCTCGCCGACCTGAGCGGGCTGCAGCACTCGTTCTGGATCGTACTCGGCACCCTCTCGGTGCTGCGGTCGAACGCCCTGAGCACCGGGCAGAACGCCCTGCGCGGCGTGATCGGAACCGTCGTCGGCGTCGTGATCGGTGCCGCGGTGCTGTTCGCCATCGGGCCGAACACCACACTGCTGTGGGTCTTACTGCCGATCGCGATTCTGGTCGCCGGCGTCGCGCCGACGACGATCTCCTTCGCCGCGGGCCAGGCGGGGTTCACCGTCACACTGCTGCTGCTGTTCAACATCATCTCGCCGACCGGCTGGAGCGTCGGGCTGTTCCGCATCGAAGACATCGTGCTCGGCTGCGCGGTGAGTCTTCTCGTCGGGCTGCTGTTCTGGCCTCGCGGCGCAGCCGCAGCGCTTCGGACATCTCTCGCCGACGCCTACGCCGAGACTGTCGACTACCTCGCGGCGACGGTCGCGTTCGGGCTCGGCCGGTGCGACCGCAGCGCCTTAGCCGAGGCGGCGCCGACCGAGCAGGCCCTGCGCGCGGCCGCGGCCTCCCGGCGCCTGGATGACACGTTCCGCACCTACCTCACCGAGCGCGGCGCCAAGCAGACGTCGCTCGCGCAGGTGACGGCGGCGGTGACGGGTGTCGCCGGCATGCGGCTCGCGAGCGACGCCATTCTCGACATCTGGCGGGCCGAAGACGGCGTCACCGACGTCGAGCGGGCGAACGCCCGCCGCTCGCTCGCCATGTCGACCGAGGCGCTGAACGCCTGGTACCGCGACCTCGGCCGCCGCCTGGTCGCCCGCGACGCACTGCCGGCCCCGGCCCCGCGCGACCCCGAGGCCGACGCGCGCCTGGTGGAGGCCGTTCGAGCCGACCTGAGCGACGACAGTGGCGCCGCGACCTCGACGGCCGTACGCATCATCTGGACGGGCGACTACCTCGACGTGGTGCGCCGCCTCGAGTCGGTCATCGTCGACGCGCCCGCGCCCGCCCCCGCCGCGGCCCCGCTCGGCGCGCCCTGAAGCCCCGACTGGCTAGCGCTTCAGCAGCCACGGTCGCAGAGCGCGGGTCACGAACGGTAGCGCGAAGTATGTCATCACCGGGGTGAGTACGACGACGGTGGCGAAGACGCGTGCCCAGATCGGCCACGAGCCGAGCAGCGGAGCGGCAGCGTAGTTGGCGGCGACGCTCAGCGGGTAGAACACGATGAAGATCGAGATCATCTGCTTCCAGCGCGGCGGAGTACGCGGTGCCTGGCTGATGACCTCCACCGACGACGGCTCGTCGAACCAGCCCTCGATGCCGGTTCGGCGCTCCTCGTCGCCATGCTCGACGAGCCCTTCGCCTGTCGACACCCACCAGGCTCGCTCGGTCGACTGCTCCCACGCGGCGAGGCTCTGCTCGTCGGCGAAGCGGAACAGCATGTGCCACTCGGGCGATTCGGGGTCTGGCCTGATCCAGCCCGAGCCGAGGTAGCCCGGCCAGGTGCTGATCAGGTCTTGCCCCGATCGAGCCCACGCGGCGGCCTCGCGGGCGCGTTCGGGCGAGACGGTGCGCGTGACGGCGACGGTGATCGGTGAGGTCGGCATGACCCCAGTCTGAGTCGAGGCGTGGCAGGGCGCAAAACGACGGATGCCCGGCCCGCGGCCGAACGGGGGACAGGCCCCGGCGGCGGCCTGCTCGTATGCTACTGGGCATGACAGAGGTGGGGCGGGTGCGAGCCGAGAGGGTGGAGGTGCGGCGCAGCCGCGACCTGATTCTCGACGCCGCCGAGCACCACTACACCGATCACCAGGCCGATCCGACGATGTCGGAGCTGGCGCAGCTGGCGGGGGTGGGCAGCGCGACACTGTACCGGCGGTTCCCGTCGATCTCCGACGTGATCGAGGCCCTCTACGAGCGCCACTTCTCCTACCACCAGGCCATCGTCGATGCGATGCTGGCCCAGCCGACGGGGTGGGACGGGGTGGTGACCCTGATCACCGGTATCGCGGCGATGGTGCTCGAGCATCCGGCTGTTCCGCGCGTGACGCGCAAGATGCTCGAGCTCTTTCCTGATCTGCGGCACGGCAGCCGGTGGGACGGCCCGTTGCGCGATGTCACCGCCCGAGCCCACGCCGAGGGCGCGCTGCGGCCCGACGTCGACACGAACGACCTCACGCTCGCCGCGTTCCGCCTCGGCGAGTACAACTACCTGCCCGAGGCGGCCCGCGCACGCATCGTGGCACGGCAGGCCGCGATCGTGCTCGACGGTGTGCGCGCCGGGGCGGATCGCACCGAGCTGCCGGGAGCCGCGATCAGCACGGAGGAGCTGCAGTCGTACCTGCACACGCCGATGCGCTGACGCCGATGCGCTGACGCCGGTGCGGCGACGCCGATGCGCTGACGCCGGTGCGGTGACGCCGGTGCCGGCGGCACCAGCCCCAGAGGCCGGAACCAGACGTAGGCTGGGAGCATGGCACGCGAGCTCATCCACGACACCGAGAACCATCGGTACGTTCTGCGCGTCGACGGCGCGATGGTGAGCGCCGCCGACTACGTCGAGCGCGGCGACAGCATCTCGTTCACGCACACCTTCACCAACCCCACGCTGCGCGGCAACGGCTACGCCGGCGAGGTGGTCGACTTCGCGATCGACGACGTCGAGCAGAACACCTCGCTGCGAGTCATTCCGATGTGCTGGTACGTGGGCAAATGGTTCGACGAGCATCCGGAGCGCGCCGGCCTGCTCACCCGCTGAAGAGACGAGTGGCGGCCGTAACAGGGGCGTAACTCAGACGCACTATTGTGTGATCAACGGGCGACGGCGGCCGACGACCTTCAAGGAGTGCATACCCGTGCCATTCGATCACGCATCACGTTTCGCATCGATCAAGGCCGTCTTGTTCGACCTCGACGGCGTGCTCACGCCCACCGTCGACATCCACGTTCAGGCCTGGTCGCGGCTGTTCACCCCCTACCTCGCCGAGCGCAGGGTCGAGCCCGGCTACAGCGACGACGACTATTTCGCCTACATCGACGGCCGGCCGCGTGTCGACGGCGTTCGGGCCCTGCTGGCGTCTCGCGGCATCACGGTACCCGAAGGTTCGCCGGGCGACGCTCCCGGCGACAACACGGTGTGGGGGCTCGGCCTGCGCAAGAACGACGAGTTCTTCGCCACGCTCGAATCCGACGGGGTCGTCGCCTACCCCGGCTCGGTCGACTTCCTCGACGCGACCATCCACTCGGGGCGCCTCGTCGCGGTCGTGTCGAGCTCACGCAACGCGGTCAGTGTGCTCGCGGCGGCCGGGCTCGACGACCGGTTCGAGGTGGTCGTCGACGGGCTCGTCGCAACAGAGGCGGGGATGCCCGGCAAACCGGCGCCCGACACCTTCGTCTACGCCGCAGAACTGCTGGGCCTCAGCCCCGCCGAGTGCGCCGTCATCGAAGACGCCCACTCGGGCGTGCAGGCCGCGCGCGAGGGCGACTTCGGCCTCGTGGTGGGCGTCGACCGCGGCGTCGGTGCCGAAGGCCTGCTCGAGTCGGGCGCCGACGTGGTCGTGAGCGACCTCGACGAGCTCGTGACCGCCCTCGACGCCCCCGTCGCGGTCACCTGACCGGCGCCGGGCCCATAATCGAATACTGAACCACTCCCTGACGGCGCCCCAGCCCCCGGCTGCCGCATCACGCGACACCCCGATCACGCATACCCGACCTGCCTGAACAGAGAGGCAACCCCAGTGAACCCCGTCAACGCCGATCCTCTTGACCGATACCGGTTTCCGCTCGACGAGTGGGGCCTGACCGAGACCGAGTTCGACGCGAACGCGCAGGGGCAGTCTGAGACGCTGTTCGCCGTGGGCAACGGTTATCTGGGCATCCGTGGGGCGGCAGAGGAGGGCTACGGCGGCTACTCGAACGGCACCTTCGTCAACGGCTTCCACGACACTTGGGAGATCAAGCACGCCGAGGAGGCCTTCGGCTTCGCGCGTGTGGGCCAGACCATCGTGAACGTGCCCGACGCGAAGCTGATCAGGCTGTACGTCGACGACGAGCCGTTCATCCTGGCCGAGGCCGACTGCGTGCGCTACGAGCGCCGCCTCGACTTCGCCGCCGGCGTGCTGGTGCGCGAGATCGAGTGGCGCGCGCCGTCGGGCAAGCACGTGCTGATCAGGTCGCGCCGGCTCACCTCGTTCACCGACCGGCACCTCGCCGTGGTCGAGTACGAGGTCACGATGCTCGACAGCAACGCGTCGATCGTGCTGTCGAGCCAGATTCTGAACCGGCAGGACTGGGTCGACGAGTACGCGGCCGCGGCCGCCTCCGAGCATCCCATCGACGACCCCCGGCGTGCGGCGGCGTTCTCAGACCGCGTGCTGCACCCGCGGTTCAAGAAGGCCAACGGGTCGCGCTACATACTCAGCTACCGCACCGCGAACGCCGGCATGACCATGGCCGTCGGCGCCTCGCACGTTCTCGAGACCGAGAACGAGTACACCGAGGCCTCCGAGATCGACGACGACCTCGCCAAGCACGTCTACAGCGTACAGGCGCAGGCCGGCCAACCCATCCGGCTGCTGAAGACCATCGCCTACCACACGTCGAACCAGGTGCCCACGCGCGGACTCGCCGACCGCTGCGACCGCACGCTCGACCGCATCGCCGCCTCGCCCATCGAAGAGGTCTTCGAGCGTCAGCGCATCTGGCTCGACGACTTCTGGCGCCGCTCCGACGTGGTGGTGACAGGCCATCCCGAGATTCAGCAGGCCATCCGCTGGAACATCTTCCAGCTCGCCCAGGCCACTGCCCGCACCGACGGCGGCGGCATCGCGGCGAAGGGCGTCACGGGTTCGGGTTACGGCGGCCACTACTTCTGGGACACCGAGATCTACGTGCTGCCCTTTCTCACCTACACCTCGCCGCAGGTGGCCCGCAACGCGCTGCGCTTCAGACGCGGGATGCTCGACCTGGCCCGCGAGCGCGCCCGCGAACTCAACCAGCGGGGCGCCCTCTTCCCGTGGCGCACCATCAACGGCCTCGAGGCCGGGGCGTACTACGCGGCCGGAACGGCGCAGTACCACATCGACGCCGACATCTCGCACGCCCTCTCGCAGTACGTCTCGGCGACGGGCGACGTCGACTTCCTCATCGCCGGCGAGGCCATCGACATTCTCGTCGAGACCGCCCGCATGTGGGCCGACCTGGGGTTCTGGCGAGGCAACAAGGGCACGCAGGCCTTCCACATCCACGGCGTGACCGGGCCTGACGAGTACACCACCGTCGTCAACGACAACCTGTTCACCAACGTGATGGCCCGCGCGAACCTGCGCGCGGCCTGCCGTCGGCTGCGCAAGGTGCGCGAGGACTCGCCGGGCGAGTACGCCCGCCTGGCGCAGCGACTCGACCTGCGAGACGAGGAGGTCGAGGAGTGGGCCGCCGCCGGTGAGGCGATGCACATTCTGTTCGACGAAGAGCTCGGCATCCATCCGCAGGATTCGCAGTTTCTCGAGAAGGAGCTGTGGGACCTCGAGAACACCCCGCCCTCGCAGCATCCGCTGCTGCTGCACTACCACCCCCTGGTCATCTACCGCTTTCAGGTCATCAAGCAGGCCGATGTGGTGCTCGCGCTGCTACTGCAGGGCGACGAGTTCACCCAGGAGGAGAAGCGCAAGAACTTCGAGTACTACGACGCGCTGACCACCGGCGACTCGACCCTGTCGGCGTCGACGCAGTCGATCGTGGCGGCCGAGGTCGGCTACCGTGACCTTGCACTCGAGTACTTCATGACAGCACTCTTCGTCGATCTCGGCGACCTGCACAACAACAGCGCCGACGGGGTGCACGTGGCGTCGACCGGAGGCGTGTGGAGCGCACTCGCGTTCGGCTTCGGCGGCATGCGCGACTACCTCGGCACGTTCACCTTCGATCCCCGGCTGCCCGAGGAGTGGGAGTCGCTCGAATTCAGGGTGACGATTCTGGGCACGCTGCTGCACGTCACGGTCACCGCCGAGTCGATGACGTTCGTGGTCGAAGAGGGCGACTCGGTGCTGGTGTACGTGGCCGACAAGCGGGTCGATGTGGTGGCGGGCACCCCGTCGGTCGTCATGCTGGTCGACGGCGGGCCGGTGTTCGAGGGGGCGCCGACCACGAGCGACATCGAGGGCAGCCTGCGGGCCGACGGCTCGGTCATCACCGCGACCATCCCGACCCTCGACGAGGAGTTCGTGGGCGAGGGCGTCGGGTTCGACTGAGGCCGGTCGGGTGTCGATCCGCCCGGTCGGGGTGACGCCTACCAGGCGTCGGCGTCGGCCGCCACGATCGGCACGTCGACGCCGTGCCAGATGTTGCCGTAGCCGTAGTGCGAGCTGGCCCACGGCGAGGCCTCGATGGCGCTCACCGTCTCGGCGACCGGGGCGGATGCGGCGAAGTCGGCGATGATCGCCGAGTACACCGAGTTCTGCGACAGGTTGATGGCCGCATCCCGTGCAGCGGTGACGAGCTCGGGGTAGCTGCCGAAACCCGAGCCGCCGCCCGACCCGTAGCCATTGTTCAGCGGGTTGTTGCGCAGCCACCAGCTGGCCGGGTCGTTCTCCGAGTCCATCCACTGCAGGATGACCGTGATGTTGTTCTCGCTCGTCGGCCAGCCGCCGTCGACCAGCACCAGCGTCGCCCAGTCGCGGTTCGTCGAGCTGCCCGGTGCGACGGTGGCCTCGGTGGGCTTGTTCACCGTGTAGTCGTCACGTGAGGCATCGGTCGCCGCGGCGGTGGAGGCCGCGGTCAGCAGCTGAGCATCCGCCGCCGCGGCGTCGGCGCCGGTCGGCCCGGGTGCGAGCTGCAGGGTCGCCGCGCGTGCACCCAGCGGGTCGGCGTTCGCGGCGGGCCCGAAGAGGAACACCGGCAGCATGCCGAAGCACGCCACGGCCACCGCCAGCACGGGTCGTCGGTCGTGCCTCCGCACCCGCCCCACACGGGGCCTGGAGGCCGCCGGGGTCGCCTGGACGGGGGATGCCGCGGCGGGAGCGACTGTGCGCCTGAGGGCCGCGGCAGTGGTGCGTCTGGGCGCGGCGGGGGCGGCCGCGGTAGGAGCCGCATGGCGGCCGGGAGCCTGGAAGGTGGAACGGTGCACGTCACGCATTTCGGGTCGGCATGACGCGCACCTGCTCGGCCGCGCCACGGGCGTCTACTGTCGTTTCACGCTACGTCGCCCACCTGACCGCAACCTCACAGCACCCCGCGAGATGGCGCACCAACGGCACAGCCGATCAGGCAGCGGGCGAGGCGAGGTAGCGCAGGTAGACGACTCCGCCCGCGAAGCGGCGGGTGTCGGCGAGGGTGAGGCCTTCGCGCACGCCCGATGGGAAGAAGGGTGTGCCACCACCCACCGCCACCGGGGAGAGGAAGAGCTGGTACTCGTCGACGAGACCGGCACGGATGGCGTGGGCCGCCAGACCCGGCCCGCCCACCGTGATGTCGGCGTCTGACGACCGCTTCAGGGCGAGAACGGCGTCGGCATCGAAGTCGGGCTCGAGGCGGGT
Source organism: Subtercola sp. YIM 133946 (assembly GCF_036553535.1). Taxonomy (NCBI): domain Bacteria; kingdom Bacillati; phylum Actinomycetota; class Actinomycetes; order Micrococcales; family Microbacteriaceae; genus Subtercola; species Subtercola sp. YIM 133946. The sequence goes on along the minus strand of NZ_JAZHPE010000016.1, from coordinate 128,105 downwards.
GCGGGGCGTCGACACCGACGTCAGTGTGCGGGAGTAGACCACCTTGTCTGCGGCCCGCCAGAGCTGCGCGAAGTCGTGGATGACCGGGGGCTTGTCGGGGGTGTCGAGGGTCTGCCACACCGACATGACCTCGTACATGCGGCGCCCGTAGAGGTAGGTGCCGACCGGGCGTTGCAGGTCGTTGACGAAGGCGTGCACCTCTTCGTCGGGAGCGCTGAAGTCGAAGTCGCCGGCGGTGTCTGCAGTGAAACCGTCGATTGACATGATGCTGGAGTAGATGAGCCGGCCCGTCACGCAGGCGATGCTACTCGCAGGGCGCCCCGAACACGACCGCCCTCCAGGGCTCAGCGAGCCGTGAAGTCGACGATCGCGTCGGCGAGGGCAGCGGGGTTCTCGCGGGCGATGAACGCCCGCTCCTGCTCAGCCCACACCTCCCAGTACGGCTCATAGGCATCCCCGTCGCGGGCGATGGCGCGCTCGCGACGGGTGCGGTCGTCGAGCTCGACCCAGACGGAGAACGTCGCGAGGGTTGCGTTCTGCCTGCTCAGGGTGCCGATGCCCTCGACGATGAGCGGTCGGTCGGTGTCGACGGATGCCCACTCCGCAGCCTTCCCGGCGGCCCAGTCGTAGCGTTGCCAGCGCGGTCGCGGGGCCGCCAGCAGCTCGTCGTGCACGTGTGAGCTCGCCGCGTCGAGGCCACGCCAGCCGGGGTAGATGTCGTCGAGCCGCACGAGGGTCGCGGCGGCGCCCGGCCACGCCGCGGCCAGGGCCGTGGCGAGGTCGGATTTGCCTGATCCAGAACGGCCGTCGATCAGCACCACGGGTTCGTCGAACGGGGCGCGCCCGGGGTCGAGGGGCGACTGGGATGCCCGGCGGTGGGCCGTGGCGATGAGGGCCAGCAGGGCATCCACCGGTTCATCGGTCGTTTTGGCGTACAGATGTGTCGCTGCGGGGGGCATAAACCTCCCGTTCGGGGGACAGACGAATGAGTCGGATTCATGGAGCATTGATCAAATGCCTCCTGAAACACAGTATCCGACGCGACGTAGCGCAAAACCGCAGGACTTCTCCCGCCCCGAGCTCACCTCAGGCTGGCACAAGTTCACGCACAACCTGGCCGTTCGAATTCTGGCCGCGATCGTTCTTCTGGGGGGAACCGGGGCGCTGACGTACCTGGCCGTCAGCCGCTGACACCGGCGATCAGCACGAAGACCAGCCCGAGCAGCGCCGGCACGCCCTGCAGCGCGGCCGCGCGCAGACGTTGCCTGCCGGTGCTGAGCAGCACGAGGGCCGCCGCCACGATCGAGCCCATGGTGAACACGCAGAGGGCGAAGCCGGCCTCGTTCGCCGCCCCGAAGTAGAGCACCAGGCCGACGGCCGCGCCGATCGCCAGGAACAGGTTGTAGAACCCCTGGTTGTAGGCGAGCGGCGCAGTGGTGTCGGCGTCTGCCTGACTGGTGAGGCCGAACCGCCGCCAGATCGCCGGGGTGCGCCACTGCACGCTCTCCATGACGAAGATGTAGACGTGCAGCAGGGCTGCGATGCCGACGAAGACTGCCGCGATGATGGCCATGCGCTCAGTTTAGGGGGCGCCCTCGGCCCCCATCTAGCCACTTCGCCAGCGGGGCACAAGGCCCGGTTGGCCCTTCCACGGCGGGGCAGAAACGGCGTACTGTCATTGGTGAACTCGGCACGCCCGCCGTGCAGTACCGAAAGGACGACTATGGCTATCAACGACGACGACATCATCACCGAACAGGAAGCGGGCGGAGAGGGTCCCGCGGATGGCGGCGCAAACCCGAACGGACATGACGGCGGGGCCGACGGCTCTGCCGACGCAGGTGAAGGCACCGCCGACGGCGGCGCGAACCCGGGCGGCCACGATGGTGGCGCCGACGGTTCGGCCGACGACGGGGAGGGCACCGCTGATGGCGGCGCAAACCCCGGCGGTCACGACGGCGGTGCCGACGGATCGGCGTAATGTCAGCATTCGAGCGCGGGTCGGGCGACCGGCCCGCGCTTTCTCGTTGTGTGGGGCAGAACGCCGCCCTCGACTTCGGTGAGCGCTACTGGGCCACCACGCCGGTTCTGACCCGGGCGGCCGACCTGCCCGCCCCGTTCGACGACCTCTTCGGCGCCGACGCAGCCGACGACCTCATCTCGCAGCGGGCGCTGCGCACCCCCTTCTTTCGCATGGCACTCGAGGGTGCCGTGCTCAGCCCCTCGAAGTACACCGCCCCCGGCGGGTTCGGCGCCGAGATCGCCGACCAGGTGTCGAGCGAGAAGGTGCTGGCCGAGTTCGCTGCGGGAGCGACAATCGTGCTGCAGGGGCTGCACCGCACGTGGCCGCCGCTGATCGACTTCACCCGTGCGCTCGTCGACGAGATCGGGCATCCGGTTCAGGTGAACGCCTACATCACGCCCGCCTCGTCGCGCGGTTTCGACCCGCACTACGACGTGCACGACGTGTTCGTGCTGCAGATCGCGGGCGAGAAGCACTGGACGATCCACGAGCCGGTGCATCCGGCCCCCTTGCGCGACCAGCCGTGGAGCGACCACCGCGAGGCCGTGGCACGCCGGGCCGAGGGCGAGCCGTTCATCGACGCGGTGTTCCGACCCGGTGATGCGCTGTACCTGCCGCGCGGCTGGATCCATTCGGCCGAGGCCCTCGGCGGAACCTCGATCCACCTGACCATCGGCGTCGCCGCCTACACCCGTGCCGACGTCGCGCAGGCTCTGCTGGCCCGGCTCGGCGACACCGAGGCCCTGCGCACCGCGCTGCCGTTCGGCGTCGACTTCACCGACCAGGCCCAGGTCGAGCCGATCGTGCACGAGGTGCTCAGAGAGCTGCAGTCGATGCTGGCGGCGGGGGCGGATGATCGTGCCGTCGCCGAGCGCCAGACCAGCGACGTGAGCGCTGCCCTGACGCGACGTATCACGGCGGCGACCCGGCCCGAGCCGGTCTCGCCGCTCGCAACGATCGACGCCATCGCCGCGCTCGGCGGCTGGAGCGTCGTTCGCTGGCGCTCCTCCTTGCGCGCCACGGTGAGTGCTGACGCCGACGCCGTGCGCATCACGGCCGGCGGCCGCACGCTGGTACTTCCGGCCGAGGCGGCGCAGGCGGTCGAGCGGCTGGCGCAGGGTGACGCGATCGCGGTCGACGAGCTGCCGGGCCTCGACACGGAGTCGGCGATCGTGGTGGTGCGGCGGCTGCTACGCGAAGCGATCATCGTTCCCGCGTGAGCGTCGGGGCCGGCGCCGCGGGTGGCGGCAGCGCGCAGGATGCGGTCGGCGGGGTGGCGCCCGGCCGGGGCCTGAGCGGTGTGGCGGCGGCCGGCGTGTTCGCTGCGGCGGTCGGCGGGGTCGCGGGTGGTGCGGATGCGGCCGGTGCGGCCGCCAAAGCAGTCGAATGGGCGCCGTGCAGCGACCGGTCGCGCGAGCGCGGCGACCCCCTGGCCGCGACGGCGTCGCGCGGGCTGCAGTGGTTCCTGGTGGAGGTCGAGGGGCCGTGGGGGGCGAACGCCTTCGTCGCCTCGGCGCTCGGCCGCGAGCTCGGCCAGGCGATCGTTCATCGGGTCGAGGCGGCGGGCATGCGGCCGCTGGCCATCCGGCGGGTTGCTCGTGCTTCGCATCCCGCGGGGTCGACGGCAGGGGCTGCGGCGCGGCGGCGCGAACCGCAGACGCGCTGGCGGTGGGCGTTCGTCGACTCGCGGCCCGGGTTCGAGGAGGTGCGGTGGGGCGAGGTGGGCGACCCGCGCGAGCTGCTCGAGGTGGCGCTCGACGGATCCACGGGCATCCGCTCGCCCGAACCGATCTTCTGCGTGTGCACGCACGCCAAGCACGACAAGTGCTGCGCGGTGCACGGCCGACCCGTCGCTCTGGCGCTCGACGCCGAGTACCCGGCCCAGACGTGGGAGTGCTCGCACCTCGGCGGCGACCGCTTCGCAGGAACGATGGTGGTCTTTCCCGAGGGCCTCTACTTCGGGCGCGCCGACGACGCCGAGACCACCCGGATCGTTCGCGACTACGCCGACGGGCGGGTCGACGAACGGTTCTTCCGCGGGCGCAGCTCGCTCTCGCATCCGGTGCAGGCGGCCCAGCACTACGCCCGCGAACACTTCGGCGACGACCGCCTCGCCTCGTTCACGCCCCTCGCCGAGACTGCGGTTGCGGATGCCCGCCCGGGCACGTTCGCGGTGACCCTCGCCGCACCCGGCTCCGCTGCGCCCAGCCCCGCCGCATCCCACCCCCGGTCCGACCCGCTCGCCGCCTCCGTACCGGGCTCAGCCGCCGTCGTGCGCGTCGTGGTCGCCGAGACGCTCTCCGAGCCCCTGCTCAGCACCTGCGCCGCGACGCGGTTCGGTCGCGTGCGCGAGTTCGAGCTGGTGTCGCTCGACCTGCAGCCGAGCTGATCACTCGTCGAGCAGTGCCCACAGCCATGCCGGGCCGTGCACCGAGGCTCCGAGCGCCGTGACCCGTGACTCGAGCTCGCGGTCGGCGGTCACCACGAACACGCGCGGTGCCACGGGCAGCGTCGTCGCGGCGAAGTAGCCCCGTACGGCATCCACGATCGCCTGGTCGCCGTCGCGCTCGGCGGGCAGGATGCGCACGCCCACGCCCGTCTGATAGGTGCTACCGGCATCCGTGGGATCCACAGGCAGGGCGGCCCCGCGCGCCTGGCCCTCCACGACGAGCACCGTCTCGGGCCACCAGCGTGTGCCCGGCAGCCCGATGCCGAGTGAGTCGCCTGTGAAACCCAGCGCGGCCCGCCGCTGAAGGGCCGACGCGAAGGTGTTGGTCGCGCCGAGGCGGTCTCTCCACCAGCCGTTCGGCCGCGACCCGACCACATTCGCCGAATCGACGACCAGCACCGTCGGTCGGCCCAGCTCGCCCTCGAGGTCATGCCAGGCCGACTCGAACCCGGGGTGCAGCGGCAGGGCGCCGACCTCGTCGAGCGGCACCCAGCGCACCTCGATGCTCTCGGCGTCGGCGACGACGGCGTCGAACTGCGTGGTCACATCGGCGACCACCGTCGTGTAGCTCCAGAACCCGAGGTCGAGCTTGGAGGTGAACTTCAGGCCGAGGGCCGACGTGGGCACTCCCGCCTCTTCGTTCGCCTCGCGAATCGCGCCGTCGACCGAGGTCTCGCCGGCGTGCTTGGCTCCGCCGGGCAGCCCCCAGGTTCCGCCGAAGTGGCTCCAGTTCGCGCGGTGCTGCAGCAGAACGCCGCGGGCGGGGTCGTGGGCGAGCAGCCCGGCCGCCCCGAACCGGCCCCAGAACTTGCGGCCGGTGCCGTCTTCGACCCAGCCGTCACCGCTGTCGCGCGGCCCCGTTCGGGGCGGCGGAACAAACGAATGCGGGGAGGGGTCTGCCGACTCGGCCATCCACTGATTTTGTCACGGGATGCCCGCCCCCCTGACCATGGGCCCGACCGGGCCGGCGCCTTACCACGACCCGCCGACAGTGAACACGGCGAAACTCGGCCCGGGTTACCGGCATTTGCCGTGGCGTGCACATAGGGTGACGGTGTGTGGCGCGCCGATAAGAAACGAGATTCAGACCCCGAGGCGTCTGGAGCCGACGAAGCAACGTTGGCATGGGCACGCTTCGGCGACTCCGCTTCAGACGACGGGTCGGGTGTGAGAACCGGGCAGATCTTCTCGACCGACGACCTCGTCGAACCCGCCCGCGAGCACTGGCGGGCCGAACTGGCCCAGATCGGCGGCGTCTCGCCGCTCATCTCGTTCGACGACGCCCCGCGCAGCCGCGTCGACCTCACCACCACGCACCCCAGCGGCCTCGCCCAGTTCATCACCGGCAACGCCACCCTGCTCTCGAGCCTCATCCGCGATGAACTCGCCCTGCGCAGTGCCCGCATCGCCGCCGGCGCCATCACCGACAAGGGCGTCGAGCTGCGCTCGATTCGTGGCATCGACTCGGTTCACCTCGCGATCGGCCTGGCCGAGTGGAAGCTCGACGACCAGCCCTACGCCGCACCCGTGCTGCTGCGGCCCCTGAGCATCCGCCGCTACGGCCGCGACTTCGAACTGAAGCTGCGCGGCAACGCCTTCGTGAATCCCGAGCTCGTGCGCGCCCTGCGCGACCAGTTCCAGATCACGCTCGACACCGAGCAGATGGTGAACCTCGCGGCGACAAACGGCGTCTTCAAGCCGCAGCCCGTCATCGACCACCTGCGGGGCGTCACCTCGCACCTGCCCTGGTTCAGCGTTCACCCCCGACTGCTGGTGTCGTCGTTCGCCGATGTGGCGAACTCGATGGTGGCGGATGCCCGGCAGCTCGATCATCCGGTGCTCGACTCGCTCGCCGGCAGCCTCACCGCCCGCCGCGGGGTGCAGGAGTCGTACCACCCCGTCGAGGCGACCGCGCAGGACTCGCGCCCGCCGTCGACCGACACGCTGCTGCTCGACGCCGACCCCGAGCAGGAGAACGTCATCGCGCAGATCGCCGAGGGCAACTCGCTCGTCGTGAAGACGTTGCCCGGCACCGGCGGAACCCAGACCATTGTCAACGCTGTCGGCGCCCTCATCGGCCAGAACAAGCGTGTGCTCGTGGTGAGCCCCCGCCGCCTCAGCCTGCGCGGCATCGCCCGCCGCTTCAACGACGTCGGGCTGCCGGGCGTGGCGGTCTCGCCGCGCACGCTGCGCCGCGACCTCATCCAGTCGATCGGCCGCAACGAGAAGGCCATGCAGCCGCACGTCGACGATGTCGACGAGGCCCTCGTGCGCCTGCGCCACGTGCTGATCGACTACCGCCAGTCGCTCTCGCGGGTCGACCCGCTGCTCAAGGTGTCGGTTCTGGATGCCCTGCGCGAACTCGCCCGCCTGTCGCTGCTGCCCCAGCCGCCGGCCACCACCGCGCGGCTGAACCGCGGCTCGCTCGAGGCCCTTGCGAACGGGCGCAGCACCGCCGCCCGAACGCTCATCAAGGCGGCGGCGCTCGGTGAGTTCCGCTACGGACCCGACGACTCGCCGTGGTACGGCGCCACCTTCGACTCGGCCGACGACGCCAGCACGGCCCACGCGATCGCGAAGCGCGTGCACCGCACCGACCTGCCGACACTGCTGACGAAGGCCTACGAGCTCGTCGGGCAGACGCACATGAGGCAGTTCACGACGATGGCCGAGCTCGGTTCGTACCTGCGGCTGCTGCTCGACCTGCGCGAGACGCTCGACAAGTTCTTGCCGGTGGTGTTCGACCGTTCGCTCACCGACATCATCGCTGCGACCGGTGCGCGCCGCGACTCGGCGCAGATGACCGGCACCAGCCGGCGCCGGCTGCGCAGCCTGGCCAAGGAGTACGTGCGCCCCGGGGTGCACATCGGCGACATCAACGCCTCGCTGCGACGCATCCAGCAGCAGCGCGTGCTGTGGCACCGCTTCGCGGCCGCCGGCATCCCGCCGGAGGTTCCGACCGGGCTCGACGACGTGCAGGTGGCGTACCAGAGCGTGAGCGAAGACCTCGCCAAGCTCGACCTGCCCCTGGGGCTCGCGGGTACCGCACGCCAGTTGAGCGAACTGCCCATCAGCGAGCTGATCGGTCTGCTCGACGGCCTCGCCGCCGACTCCGAGGTGCTCGCGAACCTGCAGGAGCGCACCGCCCTGCTCGACACCCTGAAGACCCTCTCGCTCGACCCCCTGCTCACCGATCTCTCGCAGCGCCACGTACCCGAGAGCGCCGTGGCCGACGAGCTCGAACTCGCCTGGTGGCAGTCGGTGCTCGAACTGATGCTCGCGAGCGATCGTGCGCTGCTCGGCGCCAACACGGGCATCCTCGACCGCCTCGAGTCAGACTTCAAGCTCGTCGACGAGGCACACGCCTCGGTCAGCGGGCAGATCCTGGCCTGGCAGCTCGCCGAGACGTGGAGTGTCGGCCTCGTCGACCACCCCGACGAGGCGACCGCCCTCAAGGCGCTGCTGCGCTCTGACGTCGTCGACTCGGTGAAGCTGCACGCGGCCGCCCCCTACCTCAGCCGCGTGCTCGCCCCGGTGTGGCTCGCCTCGCCCTACGAGGTCGCCGACATCACCGACGACGTGGTGTTCGACACGGTCATCCTCGTCGACGCGGGTGCCACGACCCTGGCCGAGAATGCCGCCGCGATTCGCCGGGCCCGCCAGGTGGTGGCGTTCGGCGACCCCGTCACGCAGACTCCGTCGCACTTCGAGATCGCAGTGCCCGCCGTCGTTCAGCCGTCGCCCGTGCGTTCGGTCGACGTCGATGCCGACGCCCGAACCATCGAAGAGCTGGCCGGCGACTCGGCCATGGCTCGGCTGGCCGAACTCGTGCCCACCCTCTCGCTCACCCGCAGCTACCGGGCGGGCGGCGAAGACCTCGCCGAACTCGTGAACCACCGCTTCTACAACGGCAAGATCGACTCCCTGCCCTGGGCCGGCACCTTTCTCGGCCACGGCAGCCTCACCCTGCACTACCTCGAAGGGGCGGGCGGCATGCCCGACAGCGAGACCGGCGCGGTCGAGAGTGTCGACGCCGAGGTCGAACGGGTCGTCTGGCTGGTCATGGATCACGCCCAGAAGCACCCGCGCGAGTCGCTGATGGTCATCACCGCGAGCGCCAAGCACGCGGTGCGGGTACAGCAGGCCGTTCTGGCCGCCTTCGCCAAGCGCAGCGACCTGAGCGACTTCATTCTGAAAGACACCGCCGAACCGTTCATGGTGGCGACGCTCGAGCAGTCGGTGGCGCAGAGCCGCGACCGGGTCATCTTCTCGGTCGGTTACGGTCGCACCCCGCACGGCCGGGTGCTCACCAACTTCGGCGCGCTGGCCAAGCCGGGCGGCGAGCGCCTGCTCGCCGTCGGCATGACCCGCGCCCGCCGGTCGATGGACATCGTGAGCTGCTTCAAACCGAGCGACATCGACGAAGACCGCATGACCTACGGCGTGGTCTCGCTGCGGCAGATTCTCACCGAGGCCGAGAACGGGCCCACACCCGACACCTTCTCGAGCCCGGGGGATGCCCTACTGATCGACCTCGCCCGCCGCCTCGGCTCGCGGGGCCTCGAAGTGGCCTTCGAGCACCGCGGCAAGCTCACGCTGGTCGCCTCGTACGAGGGCCGCGCGATCGTGGTCGAGACCGACCAGGTGGTGCACTCGATGAGCCTGCGCGAGTCGCTGCGCCTGCGCCCCGACATGCTGAAACGCCTCGGCTGGCATTACCTGCGGGTGCACAGCTTCGAACTCTTCACCGACCCGGAGGCGGTCGCCCAGCGCATCGCCACCGTCATCGGTGTGCGCCAGCTCACCGCCGTCTGAACCTCACCAGTGCGGGGGCTTGTCGGCCCTGAGGCGTTCGTCGTTGGGGCCTGCGCCGGGCGGGGTGGCCCCACGGGTGTCGTCGGTGTCTTCGGCCGCTTTGACGACGGCCAGCTCGGGGCGGAGCGTCGCGGCTGACTGCGGGCGGGCATCCGTACCGGGCGCCGGCTCGGTCTGCACCCGTCGGCGCCCCACCCGCCGCACGGACAGCTGGTGGGGCCCCTGTCGGGGTTCGTCTGCCGTTTCGTCGTCGCCGGTGCCCCGCCCGCGACGGGCGTCGGTCACTCGTTCGGCCAGGGCGGCCCGGCCGGAGCCTGGTTCGAGATGCTCGGCACGGTCGTCGCGCTCTGCTGGGCGGCGAGCAGGTCGCGAATCTCGGCGAGCAGCTCGAGGTCAGTGGGCGGCGTCTCGGCGACGACCTCTTCGGCGGGGCTCTGCTTGCTCTTGAAGAACGACACCTTCTTCAGGTGGTTGATCGGCAGCACGAACACGAAGTACACCACGACTGCGACGAGCAGGAACTGGATGATCGCAGCGAGCACCAGCCCGAACTGCAGCGTGCTGGCGCCGATCTGCACCTGGAACGCGTTGCTCAGGTCTTCTGCGTCGAAGATCGCGGCGATCAACGGGTTGAAGATGCCGTTGACGATGGCCGAGACGATCGCGGTGAAGGCGGCGCCGATGACCACGGCGACAGCCAGGTCGATCACATTCCCCCGCAGAATGAACTCTTTGAAGCCTTTGATCACGTGCAGGTACTCCTTATTTCGCCGGCGCGGCCGGCTTCGCAGCGGATGAGGACGATGACGAGGAGGTCGATTGCGAGGAGCCCGACCCGCCAGACCCCGAGGAGCCGGAACCCGACGAGCCGCCCGACTTCGACGATGAGTCGGCCGACTTCGATGCCGAGTCGCCCGACTTCGAGTCGCCACCCGACTTCGAATCGCCGCTCGACGTGCCGGGTCGCTCAGACGAGCTCTTCGACGCGCGCGAGTCGTTGCGGTAGAAGCCCGAGCCGTTGAAGGTCACGCCGACCGCACCGAACACCTTGCGCAGTTTGCCGCCGCACACCGGGCACTCGGTCAGCGTGTTGTCGGTGAAGGCCTGCTGAATGTCGAACGCGTTGTCGCATTCCGTGCAGCGGTACGAGTAGGTAGGCAAATTGCGCTCCAGAGTGAACGGGTGGGTGACAGCGTGAGAAATCAGAAGGTGACGATGCGCGTGGGGGTGACAGCGCCATCGACGGGTTGGTCGTGCACTTCGCGGGGCACGGCATCCAGCAACTCGTCATCATAGATGACCGCGAAGACCGGCGGGCACTTCTGCATCGAACCGAGGGTCTTGTCGAAGTAACCGCGGCCCCAGCCCATGCGCATGCCGCTCTCGTCGACCGCGGCCGCCGGAATGATGATGAGGTCGACGTCGTTGATCGCGATCGGCCCGAGCAGGTCGCCCACGACCTCGGGCATTCCGTGCAGCCCGATCATCTCGGTCTCGCCGTCGCCGTGCGCCCAGTCGAGCAGGCCGTCTTCGCGCGAGATCGGAAAGAGGGTCTCGACGCCGTTGGCGGCCGCCCAGTTCAGAAACGGCCGCGTGTTGGGCTCGTTCTGCGCCGACAGGTAGCAGGCCACCCGCTTCGCGCCCCGCGAGGTGACGAGCTCGATCAGGTTGTCGCGGAAACCCGTGGTGGCCTGCTCGCGTTCGGTGCTCGTGAGGGTGCGGCGGCGTTCACGAAGCTCGGCACGAAGGGCGCGCTTGATGTTGCTCGTCGAAGACACCATGTAACGATTTTAGGTGCTTGTCTGTGACACACGTGTTTCGCAACCACCCGAAGTGGTGGGCGGGGGTTCGCTAAGGTTGCTCCCATGACCTCACCTATCACCAAAGTAGTGATTCCTGCGGCCGGCCTCGGAACACGCTTCCTCCCCGCCACGAAGGCGATGCCGAAAGAGATGTTGCCCGTCGTCGACAAGCCGGCCATCCAGTACGTCGTCGAAGAGGCGGTCGCCGCCGGGCTCGTCGACGTGCTCGTCGTGATCGGCCGCAACAAGAACGCGCTGGCGAACCACTTCGACCGCAACACCGAACTCGAGTCGACGCTCGAGAAGAAGGGCGACAACCACCGCCTGAAGATGGTCGACGACGCCAGCAAGCTCGCCGACGTGCACTTCGTGCGGCAGGGCGACCCGAAGGGCCTCGGCCACGCCGTGCTGCGGGCCAAGATGCACGTGGGCAACCAGCCCTTCGCCGTGATGCTCGGCGACGACCTGATCGACGCCCGCGACGTGCTGCTCACCCGCATGCTCGACGTGCAGAACGACAAGCAGGCCAGCGTCATCGCGCTGATGGAGGTCGACCCCTCGCAGGCGCACCTCTACGGCATCGCCTCGATCGAAGAGACCGGCGACGACGACATCGTTCGCATCACCGGCCTGGTCGAGAAGCCCGAACCGGGCAAGCAGCCCTCGAACTACGCCATCATCGGCCGCTACGTGCTGTGCCCCGAGGTCTTCGACGTGCTCGAAGAGACCGAGCCGGGCAAGGGTGGCGAGATCCAGCTGACGGATGCCCTGCAGACCATGATCGCCGGCCCCATCGCCGGTGGCGTCTACGGTGTCGTGTTCCGCGGCCGCCGCTACGACACCGGTGATCGCCTCGACTACATCAAGGCGATCATCCGGCTCGCCAGCGAACGCGAAGACCTCGGCCCCGACCTCCGCCCCTGGATCAAGGACTTCGCTGCCGACCTGTAGAAAATGCGCGCCGGCCCCTCTCGCAGCTGATTATCATTGCCTATGTTCGTTCCAAGCCTCTCCGAGGGTGCCATCGGCATCAGGCCCATCCGTATCCGCGACTCGAAGGCTCTCGAGAACGAACTGATCGCCAACCGGGCGTGGTTGCGCAAGTGGGAGGCGACCAGCCCCAACGCTCCGCTGTCGTTCGACACCCGGGCGAGCATCCGGAGTCTGCAGCAGAACGCGAGGGCCGGCTACGGCCTGCCGTTCGTGATCGAGTACCGCGGCGAGATCGCCGGGCAGCTGAACGTGTCGTCGATCAGCTACGGGTCGGTGTCGTCGGCGAGCATCGGCTACTGGGTCGCCGAGCGCTTCGCCGGCCTGAACATCACGCCGACGGTCGTGGCGCTGGCCACCGACCACTGCTTCTACTCGGTGGGGCTGCACCGCATGGAGATCTGCATCAGGCCCGAGAACGCGCCGAGCCTGCGGGTGGTCGAGAAGCTCGGGTTTCGGTACGAGGGGCTGAGGCGGCGGTACATCCACATCAACGGCGACTGGCGCGACCACTTCTGTTTCGCCCTGGTGGGCGAGGAGCTGCCGGTCGGGGTGCTGCGCCGGTGGAAGGAGGGCGGCGTGCCGCACGGGCAGGGCAGCGTGCCCGAGGCCGACCGGCGTGAGGCGCTGACGCAGATTCCGACGCGCAACCGCTGACGGGCATCCGGGGCCTGCCGCCGTTTCGGGCGTGCCGGCGGGAGTGCCGCTGGTGGGCATCCGGATGCCGGGCGGCGGGTTTGCGAGGCGGGGCCCGACACGCGCCCCCGGTTGGGCCGAAACGGGCAGGCTGGCTCATACCGTAGACCCATGACATCGGACTGGCTCGGCGGAGGACTCATCGTCGGCCTCGCGGCCGTGCTCTGGCTGATCTACCTGCTGCCCACGTGGTTTCGCCGCAACGAGTTCAACGCCACAGAGCGCAACGCCGTGCGGCTGCAGCAGACCCTGCGCATTCTCGCCGAGACGGCCGAAGCGCCCGAAGAGGTGCGGGCCGAGGCCACCGCGCGCAGCGTGGTCGAGCACCAGCGGCTGCTGAAGAAGGTCACCGTGCAGAGCACTCCGCCCGCCGTTCGGGCGGCCGCGAAGGTGCGCAAGGCGCGGGCCGTCACCACGGGCATCCTCGTTCTTGCGCTCGCCGTCGCCGTGCTCGGCGGGGTGCAGACCGCTGTCAACGGTTCGTGGATCGTGCTCGTCGTGGGCGTCATTGCCGCGACGCTGTGCGTGACCAGGCTCGCCCGGCTCGCCAGACTCGGCCGCGCCATCAAGCTGCCGGCGCGCGACCCCCGCACGATCGACTCGTTCGTCATCGTGGGGGCGGGCGAGGGCGGCGAATTCGCCGACAGTCAGGTCGTGCGATACGACGCCGACGGCCAGGTGGTGTTCGTCGAAGCCGAGGGTGCCGACGTCGACGAGGGCGACGAGCTCGATCTCTCGGCAGCCGACGCCGTCGACGATTCGTCGGGCTGGACTCCTGTTCCGCTGCCCAAACCGCTCTACACCGAGCGTCGCCGGCTGCGGCAGCTCGACGTCGGCCAGCCGGTCGCCTACGCTCCCACCGGTTCGGAGTCGCTCGGCTTCGCCGAACAGACCGCCTCACAGGCCGAGCAGGCGCTGCGTGCCGCCGCAGTCGTGGCAGAGCAGGCCCTGCGCGCCGGCTACGCGGCTCAGGATGCCCGGGCGGGTGCTTCTGCGGGTGACGCCGTCGAGGGCGCGCTCGCGGCTCGTGGCGACGCTGCCGCGGCTTCGACCTCGACTTCGGCTTCGAGTTCGACCTCGACTTCGACGCGGTCGGGCGAGGCGGACGCTTCTTCGCGCGCCTCGGCGTCGGCCCCGCGCATCCCGAGCCGCTTCAGCACCATGGGAATCGTCGACGAGGCCGAGACGGGCTCCCTCGACGTCGACCAGGTTCTCGCCCGCCGCCGCGCCGGCTGAGCCGCGGTACCCCTGCTGCAGCCTGTGGGTTTTCGTGCACCCGGCCGTGCGTGATAGTCTTCGTAAGTTGTTTTGAGGGGCTATGGCGCAGTTGGTAGCGCGCCTCGTTCGCATCGAGGAGGTCAGGAGTTCGAATCTCCTTAGCTCCACAACGACACAGAAGGGCAAGTTGTCTGCGCTTCGTGCTGCCCCGCCACGGCGTAACATGTGGTGGCATGCGGCAGCGGGCGCGAACACCGGTCGAGCAGCAGGGCATGTGGCGCAGCTACGCGAACGGCACGGCTATCGTGGCGGCCACGGCGTTCGCTGTCTGGTACGTCGTGGTCATTCTCGGCGGGCTCGTCGGTGGTCGGCTGCACAGCACCGATGTGGGCTCGCTGGTCGTGCTCGGCGTCACGGGCTATACCGTGACGCTCGGCGCTCTCGTTCTGAGCTATCGGGCACGGTTCTTTCGCTGGCGGGCATCCTGATCCGGCTGTGCCCGACGCGCGGGTCGCTGCCCCCGACGCACGGGGTGGGTCAGCTGGGGAGCCAGAGGCCGTCGGCAGGGGAGGTGTCGAGGGTGTCGTTCGGGTCGAGAACGACGGGGAGCATCCACTCGGAGTGGCTTCCGCACGGCGAGGTGTTCTTGAACTCCGTCAGGTTCACCGACTGGCTGCTGCGGTGCGGCTCGGCGCCCGGGATGCTCGTTTCGACCGAGAGGTCGTAGGGGCGGTCGGGATGCTCGGTGTCGCTGTCGGCCAGCACCAGCTGCAGTTTCAGCGCAGGGGCGGCTCCGCCCGTCGTCTGGCAGACGTCGTCGAAGCAGGCGGTGACGGTGGAGGTCGGGTTGTAGCGAAACCAGTAGCTCAGGTCGAGCTCGACGTGCGGTGGCTCGGCGGAGGCGCCCGCGCAGGCCACCATCGTGCATCCGCTCGCCGCCCAGCCGCACGTCGCGAGGGCCGCCACCACGAGCATCCGGCGCAGCCTGGTCATGGGTTCCACCCTACGACCCGGCGAGACACCGCAACGAACGTCAGGGTGGATCGGGGCGTCGGTGGCCGAGGCTCTGCCACTACCCCCCGAATGGGGGGCGGTGGCGACCGGCGACGCTGAGTAGTGTGACGGGCACCGAGACACGTTCACTCCGGTGCGTCACCTGTCACGGGGGCTGTGCCCGATGTGCGGTGGTGGGGGGCGGGTGTGTCGCCGGCTCCTCATGACGGGAGTGCCACGTGGTGGATTCACGCAAGTCACTGACCGAGAAACTCGGCGCGTCCAGTGCGGCGCGGAGGCTGCGCAGGGCGGGCGCGCGCAGCCGATTCGGCATCGCCGGGCTTGTCGTCACGGCCGTGACCCTGCTCGGCCTCAGTGCGTGCGCCGCAGCCGGAGGGGTGCCGGCAGCGAGTAGGTCGGGATCGGCAACGGTCAGCGCCACGACGGCCGCGGGCTCCTCGACCGGTTCGGCAGCCGCGGGCGGCGACACTGCAGCGACCGCCGACGCCCTGCGGGCCTACGACTGGTCGAGTGTCGCGCTGTCGGCTGCGTCGTGCGATGCCGCCGCGACGGGCGACCTCACGCTCAAAGGCGGCAAGGGCACCGTGGTGGTGGATGCCCAGACGCAGTACCGCGTCTCGGCACAGCTCCCTCCCGACGTCGGCGAACTCGGCGGGCACGCCGCGGCGGTGTTGCGCTATTCGTGCATCCTCGACGGATCGAACGGGGTGGGCGCCTTTCCCGTCGCAGTGTTCACGGCGGGTGCCAGCGGGCCTCAGCTGGTGGGGGTGCTTCAGAACGCCGACCTGGGCACGGCGCCCGGCGGCGAGGCGTTGACCCATGATGCCGTCACGTTCGTCGACGGGCAGGTGGTGATCTCGGGCAAGTACCTCACCCCGACCGACGCGAACTGCTGCCCGAGCGGGCAGGGGTGGACATCGATCGCGTTGGCCGGCGGCCGCCTCATCGCGTCGGGCGTCGTCACCTCGGGTGCCCCACCGACGACCTTGGCGAGCAGCGCGGGGCCGGGGTTGCCAACAGGGGGCGGTGCGGTGGGCAGTTCTCCCATCGTCTATTCGCCCCCGGTGCAGGTGCAGACCCAGCAGGATCTCACCCGCCTCACCGGCGCCCCAGCCGACTTCCAGGCGTTCATCTGGAGCCTGGTGCAGAGTTCCACGTCGACCGACTGCGCCGCCGTCATCTCGGTCGACAGGCTGAACCTCACCGGGTTCGCCGAAGGCGGCTCAGGCTGCAGCGGGGAGGGATCGGGGTCGGGGATGCTCTGGTACAAAGATGGCGCAACGTGGAAGGTGCTCGCCGAACTGCAGAACGAGCCCACCTGCGCGCTGCTCGAATCGGTGCACTTCGCCGCCGACGCGCTCGACGACCCGTCGTGCTTCGACGCCAACGACCAGTCTGTACCCTACGCGGGCTGACGGGCATCCTGCGCGACACGCGACGGCGGACGGGAATGGAACGGGAGCCTCGGTGCTTAGGGCCTTTCATGACCTTGACGACGGAACGTCGCGGGTGGCTGAGCGTGCTTTCGGTGGCGCTGGGGTCGTTCGTGCTGGTGCTCTCAGAATTCCTGCCCATCGGGCTGCTGCCCTCGATCGCGTCTGACCTCGGTGTCAGCATCGGCGTCGCCGGGCTGATGGTGGTGGGCACGGGGCTCATCGGCGCCGTGGCGGCCCCCGTCGTCACGGTGGTCACATCGCGCGTCGACCGGCGCGTGGTGCTGGTGGCCCTGACCGTGCTGCTGGTCGTGGCCGACGCGCTCGCCGCCGTCGCACCGACGTTCGGGGTGCTGCTGGTGGCGCGCATGCTGCTGGGCGTGGGCATCGGCGGGTTCTGGGCCATCGGCGCGGGCATCGCCGGCCGGCTCGTCAAGCCGTCTTCGGCGATCAGGGCGACCTCGTTCATCACGGCGGGAATCTCGGTGGCCACGGTGGTCAGCCTTCCGCTCGGGGCGTTCGTGTCGTCGGTGGCGAGCTGGCGACTGGCCTTCGTCATCGGGGGCGTTCTCGGCCTCATCGCCCTGGGGCTGCAGCTCGCGCTGCTGCCGAAGCTCGCCGCCACGCACCGTGTGCGGTTCGGCACCCTCGGCGCCCTGCTGACGATTCCGCGCGCCCGGGTCGGGCTGATTGCGGCTGCCTTCATCTTCGTGGCGCAGTTCGCCGCGTACACCTACATCGCTTCGTACCTGACCGAGCTGGTCGGGGTGGGCGCCGACACCACGACGATCGCGTTGCTCGTGTTCGGTCTCGCCGGCATCCTGGGCAACTTCGTGGCCGGGTTCACCCTCAGCCGCAGCGTGATCGGCACTCTGGGGTCGGCGAAGTTCGTGCTGGCGGCGGCCCTGGTGCTGCTGCCGTTCCTCGCCGGGTCGCTGCCGGGCGTGTTCGTGCTGCTGGCCGTGTGGGGCTTCGTGTGGGGCGCGCTGCCGTTGGGGATGCAGACCTGGATGGCCGGGGCCTCGCCGAGCGGAGCCGAGAGCGGTCTCGCACTCTTCGTGACCACCATCCAGCTGTCGATCGCCGTGGGCTCGATCGCCGGCGGGGTGGCCGTCTCCTCGCTCGGCATCGCGGCCGACTTCTGGGTCTCTGGCGCGATCGCCGTGATCGGGGCGGTGGTGCTCATCGGGCTCGGACTGCGGCGCGCGAACGCGCTCGTGCCCGCGGATGCGGCAGCGCCGGCAGACGCGGCGGTCGTGCCTGCGCGGGCCGGCCGCCCGACGGGTGTGGCCGTGGCTGCGACGGCCTCGGCGCCGGCTGCGGGGGTCGTGCGTGCCGACAGCACCTCGAGGGTGCCGGCGCCGGTTCGTGCGCCAGGCAGAGTGGCTGATGCCGTGCCGGCGGTGGTCGTCGACGATCCGTGCGTGGGGGCGCCCTGCTGAGGCGAGGCGTGGCCGGCGAGCGCGGCGCCCCGGTAGCGGGCTCGCTGGCCTAGAGGCCCTGCGGATCGATCGTGGCCACGCCGTTCGCTGAGACGTGGGTGGTCCACACCCGCCCGTCGAACCAGCGGTGGTCGTAGCGTCGCGCGTAGTCGGGGTACCAGCCGGGGGGATGCACGGCCCGCGTCGGTGCTGGTGCTGGTGCCGGTGCGGCGGCGAAGGCTGGCGCGGCACCGGGGGTTGCATGTGACGTGGGGGTCGGGAGGGGTGCGGGCCCCGGGCCGGGTGCGGCGAGGGCGGCGGCGGGCGCAACCACGGGGGCCGTCGTCGGCGTGGGGGTCGGGAGCGTCCCGGGCGCGCCGGCGGTGGTTGCCGGCGCGGGGGTCGGGAGGGGCGGGGGCGCGGCGGCGGCGGTGCGGGGGCGCCAGGGCTGGGCATCCGTCGCCAGGGAGCGGAAGTCGAACGAGCACTTCGCGCAGGCGCGCAGGGCCGACTCGGCGGTCTGCTCGCCGCAGCGCGGGCAGAACGTGACGATCGCCGTCTCGGCGTGCAGGCCCTGGCAGCGTGCGCAGACGAAGTCGGGGTCGAGCTGGCCCAGCTGCATCATGCGGCCGACGAGCACGAACGGGCTCGCACCGTGCGGCGACACCATCAGCCCGAGGCTGCCCGAGAGGGCCCGGGCGCGCTGGTTGCGTTGCCTCAGCCGCTGGTAGTCGGGGTTCACCACTCTCGGTGTGCGGCAGGTGACGCAGACGAAGAGCGTGCGCAGCGGCAGCTGTTCGCGAATGCTCGCCTGCTGGGCGAGAAAGGTCGCAGCCTGCACTCCCTGCGCATCGACCTCGATGCGTTCGGCGACAATCGGCCCGTCAGCCTGCAGCGCCGCCTCGAGGGTCGTCACGAGACGCTCGACTTCGTGCACGAGGGCCGGGGGCATGCGGCCCGGCCGCTGTGCGATGAGTGCACCGGCGGTGACGAGAGCATACACGCGCTCGACGGCGAACTCCGCCTCGCGATCGTCGTGGCCCAGGATGATCGATCCCTCCCTGCGCCAGCCCTTCGGGTTCGGCCTACCCGCGCCGTCGAGCATGCGCCGCGCCACGCCCGATGCCCGTGCGGTCAGGCGGCTGAGCGCATCCGGCGTCTCGGCCGCACCGACGTCGACCTCGACAGGGGCGAACGGCGGATGCCCGGGCTGCAGCGACCCGAGCGCAGCGTCGATCGCCGCCATCGTCTCGGCGAGGGCCTGCTGGTAGAGGTCGGTCGGCTTCGCAAAGGGCAGCGACCACCGGTCAGACAGGGTCACGACCACCGTGGTGCGGTTCGCGTCGTCGTCACTGCGCTGCAGGTCGATGTGCAGCAACAGGGGAGCGGCCCGATCGTTGCGCCCGGGCCCGCCGAGCAGGGAGTCGCGTTTCGCCTCGAGAACGGTCAGCTGGTCGACAGTGACGGTGAAACGCTGCTGCACCACCGCATGCTCGAGCTCGGCCCGCACACGCCCGAACGCCACGGGCAGCACCCGAACGGCGTGGGCCCGGATACGGTCGTCGGCCCCGGCGGGCGTCAGGTCAGACACCGATCAGAGGTCGGAGCCGGTGTCGTAGCTGGAGGAGTCGTAGCTGCTGGTGTCGTCGTAACTCGACGTGTCGGCTCTGCCGGCGTCGTAGCTCGCAGTGTCGAGGCTGCCTGCGTCGTCGCTCGCACTGTCATAGCTCGCCGCAGAGGCCGCTGCATCGAGCGACGCCGAGGCGGAATCGACGCTGTCGTCGGCATCGCCCGCGTCGGCGGCCGCAGCCGAATCGTAGGAGTCGGCCGTGGCGTACGCCCCGCTGGCCGCGTCACTGTAGCTCGCAGCCCGTTCGAGACCCCATTCGGCACTCTCGGTGTCGCCGCTCGCGGCCTGGTCGGCCGCCCAGTCGGCGTAGCTCGCCGCCGATTCTGCGTTCTCATCGCCGGTGGCGGCGTTCCAGTCGGCCCAGTCGGCGTTGCTCGCCGCCTGGCCGGTGCTGTCGGCGGCGACCCCGAGGTCGCTCGACGCGTCGCTGAGGTCGGCCGCGGTGTCGGTGACGGCCGTGCCGGCGTCGGCCGTGTCGCTGAGGTCGCCGGCCGCCGAGGCGAGCACGTCGGAGTCGTTCTGCTGAGCGTCGGCGACGGTGTCGAGGTTGTCTGCGAGCGAGGCGTTCGGGTCGGTCTGCGGCTGCTCTGCCAGGTAGTCAGACCAGTTCGGGTCAGTCATAGTCGGAGAGTAGCACCGCGCCCAGCGCTGAAGAAGACCCGCGTTCGCGGGATACGAACGGCCCGTCGGCCGCGACCCGGGCGACCACGACCCCGACGACCCCCACGACCACGACGACCCCGCGACCCCACGACCACGACGACCCGGCGACCACGACAACCACGGCGACCGGAACCGCACCCGCTACCGGGTGAGCCGCCGGGCCACCCGGCTCGCTATGGTCTGCACGACCTGCACGATCACGATCAGAATCACGATCGTGACCAGCAGGTAGGCGTTGTCGTACCGCTGGTAGCCGTAGCGCACGGCGATGTCGCCGATGCCGCCGCCGCCGATGGTGCCGGCGATGGCCGAGTAGTTCAGCAGCGAGATGACCGAGGTCGAGAGCGCCAGAATGATGCTCGGCCGGCCCTCGGCCAGCAGCACCTTCCAGATGATGGTGCCGCGCGTCGCGCCGAGCGAGTTGGCGGCCTCGACGAGCCCGCCGTCGACCTCCCGCAGCGCGATCTCGACCAGGCGCCCGAAGAACGGGATCGCAGCCACCGTGAGCGGCACCGCGGCCGCGACAGGCCCGATCGACGAGCCGACCAGCAGCCGGCTCAGCGGAATGAGCACCACCATCAGAATGATGAACGGCAGCGACCGCCCGATGTTGACGAAGAACCCGAGCACCGAGTGGATGATCGACCCGAGCCGCCTCGACCCGAGTGGTGAGGCGAACACGCCGTCGGCGTCGGTGCCGACGAGCAGCACACCCACCACGATGCCGAAGATGATCGTCGGCACGAGGGCGAGACCCACCATGAGGAAGGTCTCGCCGAGCGCCTTGATGAGAATGGGCGTCATGACGCTCCAGTTGAAGTTCACGCGGCCACCTCGCTCAGCACCTCGACGTACAGGCCGGTCGACCGCAGCTTCCCGATGGCGTCGCCGTAGGCCGAGACCGGCCCCGGCAGTTCGAGCCGCATGCGGCCCACCCGGTGGTCGCTGACGAGTTCGACCGCCGCGCCCAGAATGTTGACGTCGATGCCGTATTCGCGCGACAGCCGACCCACGATGGGCTCGTCGGCCAGGTGGCCCGCGTACATGATCTCGATGATGGTGTTGCCGGCCTCTCCACGACTCTCGCCGAGCGGAAAGAGCGCGTGGGCGATCTTCGACCGCGGCGTGTTCAGCAGTCCGATCACGTTGCCCGACTCGACGATGCGGCCGTCTTCGATGAGCGCAGCCGAGTCGCAGATGCGCTTGACGACCTCCATCTCGTGCGTGATCAGCAGAATCGTCAGGCCCAGCTCGGTGTTCAGCGACTTGAGCAGCTCGAGGATCGACTCGGTGGTCTCCGGGTCGAGCGAACTCGTCGCCTCGTCAGAGAGCAGCACCTTCGGGTTGCCCGCGAGCGCGCGGGCGATGCCGACACGCTGCTTCTGCCCTCCCGACAGCTGCGACGGGTACGCGGATGCCCGGTCTGCCAGCCCGACGAGGTCGAGGATCTCGCGCGACCGCGCGTGTCGCCTGTTGCGCGCCAGGCCCGTGATCTCGAGCCCGAGTTCGACGTTCTGCGCGATCGTGCGCGACGACAGCAGATTGAAGTGCTGGAAGACCATGCCGATGCCGTGCCGGGCGACGCGCAGCTCGGCGTCGCTCAGCGCGGTGAGGTCTTGGCCGGCGACGGTGATGTGGCCCGAGGTCGGGCGCTCGAGCAGGTTCACGCACCGGATGAGCGTGGACTTGCCCGCGCCGCTCTGGCCGACCACGCCGTAGATCTCGCCGTCTTTCACCTCGAGGTTGATGCCCTTGAGTGCCTCGACCTCCGACCCGCGACCTGTACGCGGCGGATACGACTTGTGCAGGTCGGAGATCGTGATCACTGTGCGGGGCCCGAAGCCGGGGTGACGAGGCCCTTGTACTGCGAGGTGATCCAGTCCTGCGTCTGCTTGGAGGTCAGCAGTGAGTAGAGCGTCTGGATGGCCGGGTCGTTCTCGTGGCCCTCCTTGGTCGCCAGCAGGTTGGTGTACTTCGTGCCGTCGACGTCTTCTTTGAAGATCTGCTCGTCACCGGTGAGGCCGGCGGGCAGTGCGTAGGTCAGGTTCACGACGCCGGCGGCGTTCTCGTCGAGGGCGCGCGGCAGCGTCGCGGCATCCAGCTCCTGGAACTTGAGGTTCTTCGGGTTCTGGTCGATGTCTTCGATGGTGCCCGTGGCACCGTCTTTCACCGTGATGAGACCGGCCTTCGCGAGCAGGTTCAGCGACCGCAGCTCGTTGGTCGGGTCGTTCGGAATGCTGATCGTGTCGCCGTCTTTGATGTCGTCGACGCTCTTGATGGTCTTCGAGTACAGCGCCAGCGCCGGGAAGTAGACCTTGCCCACGGGCGCGATGTGCGTGCCGTTCTGGGTGTTGAAGTTGTTCAGGAACGGCAGATGCTGGTAGAGGTTCGCGTCGAGCGAGCCGTCTTCGAGGGCGGTGTTGGGCGTCGTGTAGTCGGTGAAGCTCGTGACCTGGATGTCGATGCCCGCGGCCGCGGCCTGGGTCTGCTCGACGTAGTTCAGAATGTCGTCGGCTGGGAAGGTGGCGCCCACCTTCAGGGTGGTGACGGCGCCGCTGGTCGAGCCGACGGCCGCCGTGCTCGACGAGGAGCTGGAGCCGGCGCATCCGCTCACCACGAGGGCGAACGATGCGGCGGCGGCGGCCGCTATCAGAATTCTCTTGGCGTGCACGATGGTCTCCTTGGTTGTCGCCGCGTCGGCTGGGTGCTGTGAGCCGGCAGAAGCGTTCTGGCAGCGGCGGGGTCGGTGTCTCACGATAGGAGCGACGGGCGAGGCGCGGCAAAACGACGCGTAACGCTACGCAATATGACGGCCGTCGCGACCCGGACGCCGGGCTCGGGCCAGAATTGGGAGCATGCCCCGTCACCTCTTCGCCAATCCGCTGCGCCCGGCGTCGGAGTCGCCCTGGCTCGACGTGGCCGAACGCGTGGCCGACCAGCTGCGCGAGACGATCCTCGACCGCGAGGCGTCGAACGAGATACCGCACGACGTCGTCGACCTGCTGCGTGAGCACGGCCTGCTGTCGGTGATCGTTCGCACCGACCTCGGCGGCGCCGGCGAGCCGTGGTCGACGGGCGCCGAGATCGCCCGCATCCTCGCTCGCGTCGACGCCGGCATCGCCCACGCCGTGGGCTACCACTACACGTGGCTGTGGTTCACCCAGCTCTACGACACCGACACCGGCCGCGAGATCGTGCGTCGCTCAGCCGAGCGGCAGTCGTTCTGGGCCAGCATCGGCAGTGCGTTCGGCGGTTCGGGCGGCATCCGCGCCGACGGCGAGGGCTACCTCATCGACGCGAAGCGCGGCTTCGCCACGGGTGCCCCGCTCGCCGACCTGTTCTTCACCCAGACGGTGTCGGCCGACGACGGCCGCTTCTACATCTCGGCCGTCGACACCACGCTCGACGGCGTCAGCGTGTTCGACGACTGGGATGCCGTCGGCCAGCGCCTCTCGGCGAGCACGGGTGTCGTGCTCGATGCCGTGCGGGTCTCGGCGGCCGACGTGATCGCGGTGCTGCCGCCGCCCGGGCAGCAGCCCGCGCCGCTGCAGTCGCTCATGATTCCGTCGTTCCAGCTGCTGTTCGCGTACCTCAACCTCGGTATCACCGAGGGCGCGCTGTTCGAGGCCCGCGCGTACGTGCTCGAGTCGGGCCGGCCCTGGATCCACTCGGGGGTCGACTCGTCGACCGACGACCCGTACATCCAGAGCCTGTTCGGCGAGCACGCCTCGAAGGCGCTCGGCGTCGAGGCGCAGGTGCACGCCGCCGGCGACGTGCTCGGTGCCTTCTTCGCCGGCACGCTCGAGATCACTCCGACCACGCGCGGCCAGGCCGCCGAACTCATCGCGGCGGCGAAGGTGGTGTCGCACCGGGTGGCCCTGGATGCCTCGACCGCCATCTTCGACGCGACAGGGGCCCGGTCATCCGCCCGCCGCTTCGGCCTCGACCGATTCTGGCGCAACGCGCGCACGATCACGCTGCACGACCCCGTGTCGTACAAGTACAAGGAGCTCGGCGACTACGTGCTGACGGGCGCGCTGCCCGAGCCATCGGTCTACCGGTGAGAGGCCCGTTCATCTGCCCGTTGAAACCGCCCGCTGAACCCGCACCTGCGTTCGACCCTGCGATCTGAGGAACACCTGTGACAAAGCCCCTGCACTTCTCGGCGTTCGTGATGAACACCAACTCGCACATCCAGCACGGACTGTGGCGGCACCCGTCGGCGCGCCAGGTCGACTTCGACGACGTGAACCTGTGGATCGAGCTCGCCCAGACGCTCGAGGCCGGCAACTTCGACACGATGTTCTTCGCCGACGTCGTGGGGCTCTACGGGCCGGTGAACGGGTCGTACGAGGTGAATGCGCGCGAGGGACTGCAGATTCCGTCGAACGACCCGGCGGTGCTGCTGTCGGCGCTGGCCGTGAGCACGACGAACCTCGGGCTGGCGTTCACGAGCTCGATTCTGCAGGAGCATCCGTTCGACTTCGCGCGCAAAGTGTCGACGCTCGACCACATCTCGAAGGGCCGCATCGGCTGGAACGTGGTGACGAGTTCGCTCGAGAACTCGGCGCGCAACTTCGGCTTCGACCGCCTGATCGAGCACGACGAGCGATACCGCTGGGCCCAGGAGTACATGGACGTGGTGTACAAGCTGTGGGAGGGCTCGTGGGACGACGGCGCCCTGCTCAAAGACAAGGCCACCGGGGTGTACGCCGACTACACGAAGATCCACAAGATCAACCACGTGGGCGAGCGGTATCAGGTCGAGGGGCCGCACCTGCCCTCGCCGTCGGCGCAGCGCACGCCCGTGATCTTCCAGGCCGGGTCGTCGCCCGCCGGGCGCGAGTTCGCGGCACGCAACGCCGAGGCCCAGTTCATCCTGTCGCCCACGCCGGAGATCGCTGCCAAAGACATCGCCGCGACGCGGGCGCTCGCCGAGGGGTTCGGGCGGCGGCCCGAAGACATCCAGTTCTTCCAGGGCATCACGTTCGTGATCGGCAGCACCGAGGAGGAGGCCAAGCGCAACGAAGAGGAGATCGACGAGTACATCTCGACCGACGGTTTTCTCGCGCACATCAACCTCGGGCTCGACCAGGCCACCGGCACACCGCTCGACCCCGACCTGCCGCTGAAAGACATCAAGCACGAGGGCGGTTTCTCGCACGTGCAGTGGTTGCGCGAGGCGAATCCCGACCGCGAGCCGACCGTTCGCGACCTGGCCAAGATCACGGCGAAGGTGCGTGGCCGCTTCGTGGGCACGCCCGAGCAGATCGCCGACAAGCTCGAGGAGTGGCAGCGGGCGGGAGTCGACGGCATCAACGTGATGAACTGGACGATTCCGAACTCGTACGAGCTGTTCATCGACGAGGTCATGCCGACGCTGCGGGCGCGGGGCCTGGCGAAGCACGAGCCGACCCCCGGCACGCTGCGCCAGAAGCTCACCGCAACCGACCAGCTGAACGACCGGCACTACGGCAGGTCGTTCCGCGGCGCGTTCTCGTGAGCTCGGGCTCCGGGGCGGGCGCAGGCGCGGGCGCGGCCGCCGACGCCGACGCCGACGGCACGGGTGCGGCGGGTGCGCACGACTTCGTCGACATCTTCGCGACCATCGCGGCCGGCGCTGTCGAGCGGGAGCTGGGGCGCGAGCTGGCGTACGAGGCCGTCGAGCTGCTGCGGCAGAGCGGGTTCACCGCGCTGAGGGTTCCGGCCGAGTTCGGGGGAGCGGGCATCCGTCTGCCCGAGTTCTTCACGCTGCTCGTCGACCTCGCCGCTGCCGACTCGAACGTCGCGCACCTGCTGCGGGGGCACTTCGCGTTCGTCGAGATACTGCTGCTGAAGCCCGACTCCGAATACCGGTCGCGCTGGCTGCGGGCGATCGCCGAGGGCGCCATCGTGGGCAACGCGGCCAGCGAGCAGACCGGCACGACGCTCGCCGACATCTCGACCACCCTCGCCGAGGTCGACGGCCGCTGGCTGCTGAACGGCACCAAGTTCTACTCCACCGGCACGCTCTACAGCACGCACGTGTACACGGCAGCCGCCCGGGGCGACGAGCGCGTGACCTGCGTCGTGGCGACGGACGCGCCGGGAGTTCGCACGATCGACGACTGGGACGGCATCGGGCAGCGCCTGACGGCCAGCGGTACGACGGTCTTCGAGAACGTCGAGGTCGACCCGTCGACCATCGCGTCGTACTCGGGCGGCGGCCCGACCCACCTCGGCGGCTTCTTCCAGCTCGTGCTGGTCGCCGTGGCGGCGGGCGTCAGCCAGGCGACGCTGACGGATGCCGTTGCCTACGTTCGGGCCAGAAAGCGGTCGTTCATCAGCGCCAACACCGAGCTTCCGCGCGACGACCCGCAGGTGCAGCAGGTCGTCGGGCAGCTGTCGGCGATCGCGTTCAGCACTCGGGCGCTGGTGGAGTCCGCCGCGCGCCTGATGCAGCACGCGGCCGACGCGGCGGCAACCCGGCCCGACGACTCCGAGGCACGGCTCGCGGCCGTCGATACGGCCGAGATCGCTGCGTACCAGGCGCAGGTCGCGGTGCTCGACGAGGCCCAGCGCGGGGCGTCACTGCTGTTCGAGGTGGGTGGGGCATCCGCCACCTACCGAACGGCAGCCCTCGACCGGCACTGGCGCAACGTTCGAACGATCGCGTCGCACAACCCGGTCATCTACAAGCTGCGCCAGCTCGGCGAGTGGGAGACCAACGGGGTCGGCCCGAACGACATGTGGCGCAAGCTGTGGGTGGTGGGCTAGGCGGCGTCTGTGCTGCCGGCGTCGTCGCTGGTGGCGTCGTCGCCGGCGATCTCGCCGTTCGCGATGGCGTCGGCGTAGGTGCGGATGTCGGGGCCCGGCTCGAAGTCGATGAACCGGTCTTTCAGCTGCGCGTAGAGGGCCGAGTACACCTCATCGGCGTCGTGGCCGGTCATCGTGCGACTCAGATCGAGCACCGCTTCGCGCAGCACCCGATCTGAGTCGTCGAGGATCTTGGCGCGGGCTTCGTCGTTCCAGGCGATGTCTTGTGGCTGCATAGCCCGAAAGTACCCCGCCCACCCCCGCGACCGCAGGGGGTTGACTCGCGCCAGCGGCCGTTCAGCCGGCGTGGGGCGCGACGACGTCGAGCACCCACACCACCCCGAACCGGTCTTTCAGCATGCCGTACAGCGGCGACCAGCCGGCGGGCGCGAGGTCTTCGATGACGGTCGAGCCGTCGACCAGGCGCTGCCAGTACCTGCTGATCTCGTCGGCGTCGGCAGAGCGCACCGACACGAACACGGCCTTGTCACCCGGGTCGTAGCTCTGGGCGGCCGGCACGTCGTAGGCCATGAGGTGGATGCCGCTCGCTCCCTGCACCTGCCCCCAGGTGAGCTGGTCGGCCTCGGCCGGATCGGTGACGCGGTGGGCGTCGGCATAGGTGAAAGCGGTGACCTCGCCGCCGAAGACCTGGCCGTAGAACTCGAGCGCCGCGCGCGCTTCGCCGCGGAAGTTGAGGTGAGTGGTGGTGACGATCGACATTGTGGCTCCTTCGTGAACAGGCTCCGGCGGGTACCGGAACAGACACAGGCTCTCAGCAGTGGCGGTCAGTTCGTGTCCGCTACTGCTGCGATCATGGGTCGTATGGCCCCGTCGTCTCGGATGCTCGTTCTGCTGTCGCTCCTCCAGGCCCGCCGTGACTGGCCGGGCCGCGCCCTGGCCGAGCGGCTCGACATCAGCGAACGCACCGTGCGCCGCGACATCGATCGCCTGCGCGAGCTGGGATACCGAATCAGCGCCGCCAAGGGGCCCGACGGGGGTTACCGGCTCGATGCGGGGTCGGAGCTGCCGCCCCTGCTCTTCGACGACGAGCAGGCCATCGTGCTCGCCGTGGCGCTGCAGACGGTGGCCGTGACCGGAACGGGGTTCGAAGAGCCGGCGCAGCGGGCGCTCGCCGCGGTGCGCCAGGTGATGCCGGCCCGGCTGCGGCATCGCATCGACGAACTGCGCGTCGTGCCGGTCGCCGCCGGTTCGGCCCTGGCCCCGGTGAACGCCGAGGTGCTTGCACGGCTGGGCGCCGCGGTGCGCGCGCGGCAGATTCTGCGGTTCGAGTACTCCGGGGGTACGGGCGCCGCGACGGGCGGGGTGGGGGGCGACGCCGCGACGGGCGGGGCGGGAGCGGGCGACGCCGCGACGGGCGGGGTCGCAACCGGTGCTGCCGGCGTGCTGTCGCCGTTGCGCCGGGCCGAGGCGCACCACGTCGTGCTGCGCCTCGGGCGCTGGTACCTCGTGGGGTGGGATCTCGACCGGGGTGACTGGCGCACGTTCCGGGTCGATCGCATGCGGTTGCGCAGCCACGCCGGTGGGGAGTTCGCGGCGCGCGAGGTGCCGGGCGGCGACGTGGCGGCGTTCGTGAGCGCCCGGTTCCAGGGCGAGGGTGACCCCGCGGCGGGTGGCGGCGGGATCGGTGGGGGATGGCCGTGCCGGGGGGAGGTCATCCTGGCGGCGGCGGCCCGAGACGTAGCGCCGTTCGCGGGGGATGCCCTCGTCGAAGACCTCGGCCCCGGCAGATGCCGCATGGTGCTCGGGTCATGGTCGTGGAACGCCCTGGCGGCCGGCCTCGGGCGCTTCGACGTCGAGATCGAGGTGGTGGGGCCGCCTGAATTGGCGCGGGCGTGCGGGCACCTCGCCCGCCGGTTCGCGGCGGCCGCGGGCTGAGGCAGCGGCGGCCGCGGGCTGAGGCAGCGTGCTACTCGACGAGGGTCTGTGTGCCGAGAACGATGGCGAGGGCGAGGCGTTCGGCGTCGTCGGTGCCAGGCTCGGCGGTGTAGACCATGATGCGCAGGTCGTCGGCGGCGACGATGAGCGTGTCGCAGTCGAGCGTGATGCGACCGACCACCGGATGCTCGATCACCTTGCGCCGCGCCGTGTCGTGCGGGGTGTCGGTGTCGGGCGAATCCCACAGCTCGACGAAACGCGCGCTGTGGCCGCGCAGCTCGGCGATCAGCCGCCTCAGGGTGCGGTCGGCCGGGTAGCGTGCGGCGGTCATCCGCAGGTCGGCGACCAGCCCGGCCTCGAACTGTGCCTGCTCGGTGACGCTGAATGCCGTGCGCGATCCAGACCCCACGAGGTGCCGCCACAGGGCATTGCGGTCGAGCCCGCGCAGGCGTGAGGTCTCGCCCATCAGCGCGTCGTACGGGGCGTTCGCCACGAGGAGGGTGTTCGTGGCATCCAGAACCGCCACCGGGGTGTGCGCCAGGCGGTCGAGCAGGCGCTGAACGCTCGGCGGGATGCGGGTCGGCACGACGTCGCGGCCCGGGGCGGCGTGCCCGGCGAGCTGGTAGAGCAACTCGCGATCGGCGTCGGTGAGCCGCAGGGCGCGGGCGAGCGACTCGACGACCTGCGCCGACGGGGAGGTCGCGCGGCCCTGCTCGAGCCGCGTCAGGTAGTCGGCAGAGATTCCGGCGAGGCCGGCCAGCTCTTCGCGGCGCAGGCCCATTGCGCGCCGGTGACCGCCGCTCGGCAGGCCCACGGCCTCGGGTGCGACGCGGTCACGCCAGCGGCGCACCATTCGCCCGAACTCCGAAGACTGCATGGCACCAGTCTGCATGACGTGGCCGAGGCTGTCGTGGCCCCGGTAGTCCTACGAAGGTGGGGGGTGGCCCGTGGCGAGCTCGACGCCGGCGCTGGTGAACGCGAACCTGCTGTGGCTGGCCGCGATCGTCTTTCTGCCGGTGCCCACGGTGCTGATCGTCGACGTGCCCGGGCACGACCCGCTGGCGTCGGCGGCGTACGTGGCCACGGTGCGCGTCGCAGAGATCGCGACGCGCATCCAGGAGCAGATCATCGTGCGCTCGAACCTGCTGGAACCGGGGGTGCAGCGCCCGGCGGTGTTCTTCTGGGCCGACTGGATCACGGTCATCCTGACCTTCGTCGCCCTCGTGCTGGTGATCGTGCTGCCGGTGCTCGGGCTCTACCCGCTGTTGATTCTGCTGCTGTCGCGACCGCTCAACTGGCTGATCGGGCGCACCGTTCGCCCGGCGGTCAGCCGCGCGAACGCAGCCAGCCGCGGATGACGATGGGCGCGGTCACCACGATGACGGCGACGGCGATCCACACGGCGGGCGAGTAGTCGGTCGCGAGAATGGCGAGCACGACGATGGCGCCGATGGCCTCGACGACGAGCAGGTTGCGCCAGTGCGCGTGCTTACCGGCCCGGTATGGTGCGCGGGGGTTCGTTGCCATAGACGAAACCTACCGCCTCCCGCTGACAGCCCGCGCAGCCGTCGGCGGGGTCAGCCGCGGGCCCTCCTGATTCTGATCGGGCCCTTCAGGCTCGTCGGGTCGACGACCCTGCCGCCCTGGGTGATCTCCACCTCGCCCGCCGCCATCATGCGCCGGGCGGCCTGGCGCACGGGTTCCATCAGGGCGCGCCACTCGGCCTCGTTCGAGGTCACCGCCCGGGCGACATCAGAGGGGCAGATGCTGGCGGTGGATTCCCGGCTCGCGAGCAGCGACCGGATGCCCTCCTCGAGCTGACGTTCTGTGGCCATGCCTCCAGCCTGCACCGCCGAAGGCGACACCGCCACGGGTTGCGCTCCCCGCCCGTGCCGAGACACGGCCCGCTACGCTCAGGGGGTGTGGCCGGCTCGAGAGGCGCCGGCCGAGAGGGAGGCGGGCGTGGTCGAGTCGGGCGAGAGCGTGACGGGCGTAGGTGTGGGCGCGAGCGCTGACACGGGTGCGGCGAGCGACAACCAGACGGGCAGGGGCACGACAGGCGCGACGCGCAACCGGCGCTGGATCACCGAGGCCGTGAGGGAGCTCGCCGCCGACAGCACGCGCAGCGCCGACACGCACCTGCTGCGGTTTCCGCTGCCCCGCGCCTGGGGCATCGACCTGTACGTCAAAGACGAGTCGTCGCATCCCACCGGGTCGCTGAAGCACCGGCTCGCCAAGTCGCTGTTCATCTACGGACTCGTGGGCGGCCGAATTTACGAGGGCACGACCGTCGTCGAAGCCTCGAGCGGCTCGACCGCCGTGTCTGAGGCCTACTTCGCCCAGCTGCTCGGGCTGCCGTTCGTCGCGGTGATGGCCCGGTCGACGAGCCGGCGAAAGATCGAGCTGATCGAGGGCTACGGCGGCACCTGTGTTCTCGTCGAGTCTGCCGGTGCGGTGTACGCCGAGGCCGAACGCATCGCTCAGGATGCCGGCGGCTACTACCTCGACCAGTTCACCAATGCCGCCGTCGCGACCGACTGGCGCGGCAACAACAATATCGCGTGTTCGATCTTCGAGCAGATGGCGGGAGAGCGGCATCCCGAGCCCACCTGGATCGTCGTCGGCGCCGGAACCGGCGGCACGAGCGCCACCATCGCCCGTTACGCCCGGTATGCGAGCACGGCCACCCGGGTTGCGGTGGGCGACCCGGAGGGGTCGGCGTTCGCGGAGGCCTGGCGAACGGGCCGGCGCGACGTCACGGCACGCGGCTCACGCATCGAGGGCATCGGGCGCCCTCGGGTCGAGTCGTCGTTTCTGCCCGACGTGATCGACCGGGTGCAGACCGTCGACGATGGTGCGTCGATCGCGGGCATGCACGTGGTGGCCGAGCGGTTGGGGCGCGCCCCGGGGCCCTCCACGGGAACCAACCTCGTGGTTGCGCTCGACCTCGCCGGCGAGATGGTCGCCCGCGGCGAGACGGGCAGCATCGTGACCCTGCTCTGCGACAGCGGAGACCGCTATTCCGACACCTACTACGACGCTGCCTGGGTGCAGGCGCAGGGCATCACGGTCGCCCCGCACCTCGACGCCCTGCGCGCGCGGCTCGACGGGCGGGGCTGACGAGGCGATGAACGCTGGGTGAACATCCGCTCGCCCGTGGGCCCGGCGGGGAGAACGTGCGGCGCGCTCGTCTAGGTTTCACGTGGGGTGCGCAGCGGCACCCCGCGAGCTGGGGGAGTGACGGGTCGTGCCACTGGCGGCGGAGTGTTGGCGAATCGAACTGCGGGCGCGCACGCCGCGGGCCTGGCGCGGGGCGATCGGGTACTCGTTCGGGCCGTTCCGCGACTTCGTCTGCGACGGGCCCGACCTGAACGACCTCATCTTCATCTCGATCGGTGACGGCCGGGTGGCCAGCCTGCGCCCGGCCGGTGATGGGGTGCACTCCGAACGGATGCTCGCCATCGTGCGCCACGAGCTGCTGACCTGCGACTCCGCCGAGTTCGCGCGCGAGTGGGGCCTCGCCCCGGCGCCGGCCGCGCACGCCTGAGCGACGGGCCGCGCCTCCACCCCGCTCGCGCATGCCTCAGCGCCGCCCCCGGCCGCACCTTTACGCGACACGACTGCGCCCCGCCCCAGCGTGACACACCCCGTTCACCGACTCGACATCGTGGGTTCACGGCGGTGATGTCTTGGCTGCCTACCGTCGCCCTATGAAACCGGGATGCACGACCGCATGATCGACCGAGTCGATCCCTTCATCGGCTCCGACATCACCGAGCTGCGCGAACGCACCGGACTGGCCGCCACCTGGTGGTGGCCGAAACCCCAGATCGGCAACACCCACCCGGGGGCGACGTACCCCTTCGGCATGGTGTCGGCGTGCGGCTACTCGGGGGCATACCCCACGGGGTACGGGCGCTACGACCTCAGTCTCGAGGGGGTGCCGCCGATCATCCACGACACCACCGTCGTGTCGGGGTTCACACACTTTCAGCAGTCGGGCACCGGCGCGATACGCAAGTACTACAACTACTTCAGGGTCACTCCGATGACCGAGCCGCTGGATGCCCTCGGGCGCCTCTGGCAGGTCACCGACGAGCGCGCCGAACCCGGCTGGTACCAGGCCACGCTCGACTCCGGCGTCACGGCCGAACTCACGGTGGGGCCGAAGAGCGCGGTGCACCGGTACACGTTTCCGCGGCATCCGAATTCGCGTGTCGTGATCGACTTCTCGCAGGGCGGTCTCTCGATTCCGTACGGCGCGACCCTGCCGCTGCGTGCCCACCTCGAGACGCACGGGCCGGGGGTGGCGAGCGGCGAGATCGTGGTCGAGGGCACGCCCATCGCCGTGTACCTCGAATTCGACAGCCCGCAGTGGCGGCAGATGCTCTGGTACGACCGGCGGCTGATGCCGGGCGGCAAAAGGCTCGACTTCGACCACATCAGGCCGACGACCCTGCGGCCGTTCGGGCTGATGTGGGCGGGCCCGAGCGAGCCGGGCCAGAGCGTCGAGCTGCGCATCGGATTCTCGCTGCGCGGGGTCGAGCAGGCCAAACACAATTTGCACACCGACCTCGGCACGGGCGACGAACGTTTCACGAGCCGCCGCGAGAAGACGAAGAAGGTGTGGCGCAGGCACCTGAAGACGGTCACGGTCGACACGCCCTCGATCGAACGCCAGACGGTGTTCTCGACCGCGCTCTACCACTCGTTGATCAAGCCGTGCCTGGCCCCGTCGGAGAGCCCGTTCTGGCCGTCAGACGGCCCGTTCGCCTTCGACATCAGCACCATGTGGGACATCTACCGCACCCAGCTGCCCCTGATCACCGCCATCGCCCCCGACCGCGCGGTCGAGCTCGCCAACGCGCTGCTGACCATCTGCGAAGAAGAGGGCAACTTTCCCATCGGCTACCGCATGGCCCGGGGCAGCGACCGGTTCTCGCGGCAGGGCAGCGCGCTGGCGCACACGTTCCTGGCCGACCTCTGCCAGCTGGGGCTGCCGGGCGTCGACTGGGAGTGGGCTCTGGTGCACATGTCGGATGATCTGCGGCGCACCTACGGCGAAGAGTTTCTGCAGCAGGGCGAGACCCACCCCATCAGCCACACGCTCGACCTCGCCTTCGGCTACTGGTGCACGGCGAAGGTCGCCCAGCGGGTGGGCGACCGTGCGCTGGCCGAACAGTTCTCGGCCATGGCCGAGCGCTGGACGAACGCCTACGACCCGGCGACCGGCCTGCTCAAAGACTCGACGTTCTACGAGGGCACGCGGTACAACTACTCGTTCCGGTTGGTGCACGACATGGCCTCGCGCATCGCGCTCAGCGGGGGAGCCGAGGCGTTCGTGGCACAGCTCGACGAGTTCTTCGGGTTCGGGGCCGAGCCGGTCGTGCAGCCGGGCCGCGAGCCCGAGCTCGCCGAGATGCTCGCCGGCTACCGCCTCGGCCGCTTCGAGGGGCTCAACAACGAGCCCGACATGGAGGCGCCGTGGGCCTACCACTACGCCGGCCGCCCCGACCGAACCGCCGAGATCGTGCACAACGTTCTGCTGCAGCAGTTCGGCACGGGCCGCGGCGGCCTGCCCGGCAACGACGATTCGGGCGGGCTCAGCTCGTGGTACGTGTGGGCGTCGCTCGGGTTGTTTCCGGTGGCCGGACAGAACGTGGTGCTGCTCAACGCCCCGTCGTTCGCGCAGGCATCGATCGCGATCGGCGACACCACGTTCACCATTCGCACGCTCGGCTTTCTCGAGCCGACGCACGGCGGCCCGGTGCAGTACGTGCAGTCGATGCAGCTGAACGGTTCCCCTCTCGAACGCAGCTGGATGACCGGGGCCGAACTGCATCGCGGCGGCGAGCTGCTCGTCGAACTCGGGCCCGAGTCGAGCGCCTGGGCCACTGCCGAGCACACCCTGCCGCCGTCGCGGCCGCTGGCCGTGCATCCGTCGTCGGCCGCCGCCGCCCCAGCCGCCGCCACCCCGCCCGCCCCACCCGAAGCGCCGCCAGCCCGAACGGAAGTGAAGCCATGAACCCCGTGCAGAACCGTCTTGTGATCGTCGTCCGCGCCGACCCCGTGATCTGCGGGCACTCGGTCGAGGCCCGCAATCTCGCCGAGACCGCCCTCGAGCGCGGCTTCGACGAGGTGCGCATCGTGACCTGGCCGCTCGACCGGCTGGCCGCCGCCGGCCTGCCGCTGAAACCGCTCGACTCGGTGCTGCCGTACAGCCCGGGCATCATCGTCGAGCGGCCGGAGCCCGTGGGCGACTACAAGGTTCCGGATGGCCGGTACCTGGCCGGTATCGTCGGTCGTCTCGTGGAACTGTTCACCGACGGCGTGCCCACCGTCTGCCTCTCGTTGTATCTCAGCCCCCACACCATCGCGGTGGCCGACGCTCTGCGTGCGGCATGGGGCACCGGACTGCCCGTCAACGTCACCACGGTCGCCGAGGCGGTGGGCTCCGACGTCACCAACGTGGTGTGCACCGCGGTCGAAGAGGGCCGGCTCGGTGCCGCGGCGCACATTCTGTCGAGCTACCTCAGCCAGGATCACTGCGTGGCCGTCTCGGAGTACACCCGCCAGCTCATCATCACGGAGGCCGAGCGGGTCGACGAACAGCACGGCACGCGGTTCGCGCAGCAGTGCCGTGAGCGCATCCGCATCTCGTATCCGGCGATCGACGCCGACGCCTACCTCGACCTCGACGACGACGTGATCGCTGAGGTACTCGCCGCGCGTGGGCTCGAGCGCGACGGGTACGTGCTGTTCCTGTCGCGGCTGACCGAGGCGAAAGGGGTCGAAGACCTCATCGAGGGGTACGCCACGAGTGGAGTGCACACGACCAAGGCGCTCGTCATCGCCGGGCGCGGGCCGCAGGCTGCGGCGTTGCGCGAGGTGGCGGCGGCGTCTGACGTCGCGCACCGCATCCTGTTTCTCGACGATGTCGGTGACGCCGAGAAGCCGTACCTCATGGCCGGCTGCGCCGCGTTCGCGCTGCCGAGCAAGCCGCGCCCCGAGTTCGTCGAGACGTTCGGCATCGCCCTGGCCGAGAAGATGCTGGCCGGTGGGGGGCCCGTGATCACCACGGTGACCGGCGGAATCGCCGAGGCGACGGGCGAGCATGCGATCGTGGTACCGGTCAACGACCCGGCGGCGATCTCGGCGGCGCTGGTGCGGGCGGTGGTCGACACGTCGCCGGCGCAGCGGGCGGAGTGGGCTGTGCGCGCCCGGGAGTACGCACTGCAGTTCGACCGCCGCACGGTCTTCGACCGCCTCTTCGCGGGCGTCGTGCGCGAGCCCGACGCGTCCCGCGTCTGACCTGCCCGGAGCGCCCGGCGCGGTGGGCGCCGCGCCACTCGCCCCACCATCCGCACCGCAGCACTCACCCGGCGGCCGCCCACCTCCCCTCGCATCCACCCCTCTGTGCCGATCCACTTGGCGCGGACGGCTCTCATGCGGCCTCATAACGTGCTTCTGCGCAAAGTCGCCGGCCGAGGGGGTGAGGGGCGCGCATCCGGGTGGCAGCGGAGGGCGGGTCAGGGGGTGGAGGGGATGGAGGGGGTGCCGATCGAGTAGCGGGCGTCGTCGGTGACGGTGATGAGCGGGGTGCGGTCGGTGTCGAGCTTCTTCGACAGCGACGCGAGCAGCGCTGCCACCTCGCGGGCATCGTGGAGTGTCGGTGCGGCGGCGGCGGCGCTCAGCTGCTCCGCCGTCAGGCGCTCGCCGGGGGAGGCCATCAGGGCGTCGAGCAGCCGCAGCTCGGGCGGCGTGAGGTCGATGCGGTCGCCCGAGCGCCACACCTCCCGCCGCTCGTCGTCGATCACGAGATCGGCCAGCGTGCGGCTGCGCCCCGGCACACCGTGCGCCCGCACGAGCGCCATCAGATGGCTCGCCACCCCCTCGAGGCTGAACGGCTTCGTCATGTAGTCGTCGCCTCCCGCCATGTAGGCGTCGACCCGGTCGGCCGTCGAGTGGAGCGCCGTCAGAAACAGCACCGGCGTCGCGTCACCGGATGCCCTCAGTGCCGTCACGACCCTGATGCCGTTCATGTCGGGCAGCATCACATCGAGCACGATTGCGTCGGGCCGGAACTCCACCGCCGCGTCGAGGGCACTCGCTCCGTCGGCGACCTCGCGAACATCCCACCCCTCCAGCCGCAGCGCCCGCCCGAGCAGGTCGCGCAACGGTTCGCCGTCTTCGACGACGAGCACCCTGATGGGGCGCGGGGTGGTGGTGGTCGCAGAGGCCGGGTTCAGCTGCGTCGAGGTCGTCATGCCCTTCAGCCTGCGCGTCGAGCCTGTGCGGCAGCATTCGACCACCGATGAACCGCCTGTCAAACGCGCCGCGAATCGGCACGGTCACGTCATGAACCGCCCGGCCCCCGGATGCCCGCCTGTGCTTCTGACCATGACTCCGCCCAGCTGGCTCGAGCACCGCCGCGCCGACGACGACGACGACGAACAAATGAAGTACCTCGCCCCCGCGGCCGACGTGCCCGGCGACTAGGGTGGCGACAGCGCGTGCCAGGCCGCGGCGGGTGACGCCGACGCATCGGGCGACGCACCGGACG
Organism: Subtercola sp. YIM 133946; assembly: GCF_036553535.1. NCBI lineage: Bacteria > Bacillati > Actinomycetota > Actinomycetes > Micrococcales > Microbacteriaceae > Subtercola > Subtercola sp. YIM 133946. The sequence goes on along the minus strand of NZ_JAZHPE010000016.1, from coordinate 90,697 downwards.
CGGCGCAGGGGAGCTCGGGACGGTCGTTCCGATGACCCTGTCCGGCTACCCGCTCGTCGGCGCCTCGCCACCCGACGATGCGGCCGCCGTGCTGACGCTCTCGGGCTGGTCTACGCCCGGGCGCAGTGGCCCGCCGTCTCGGCGCCCCGCCATCGGGCACCCGGCCCTCGCGGCGTGGGTCGCGCGCGCGCGCGAACGGGCTGCCGCTTGGCTCGACTGCTGCGGGGCTAAACCGCGCGGGCGGCGATCGGCGCCACGACGGGGGCCGTCACGCGCTGGATGAACTCCGATAGCCGGGCGTAGACCGCCTGCGATTCGGGGTACCTGAAGTTCTGCTGCCAGGTGTGCCGAGCGTTGCGGTTCTCGCGCCCGTAGACGAGCGTCTCGACCGGAACCAGCGCCGCCCGCAGCCGCGACACGAACCGCAGGTTCGACTCGTAGAAGTAGTCGAGCTCTGAGGTCGACACGAAGACCTCCGGATGCCCGGCCTTCACCCACTCGATCGGCGACAGGTACGTCGCAGCGGCTCTCAGTGACCGGGTGGCCGCCGCCCGGGGGTGCAGCAGCCGCACGAAGTTCTTGCTCAGGATGGGCGCGCGACCGAACATCTCAGAGAAGTCGACGGCGCTGCAGTGCAGTACCAGACCCTGCACCGTATCGAGGCCGGTACCGGCGGGCATCCCGAAGTGTTCGCGCAGTTCGGGGCTGCCAGACGCCGCGGTGAAGAGGGCGGCGATGTGGCCGCCGGCCGAGTCGCCGCCGAGCACGATGCGTGCGGGGTCGCCGCCGTAGCCGACGATGTTCTCGTGCACCCAGCGCACCGCCGAGGCAGCGTCTTCGATCATGTGGTTCATCTGGAAGCGCCCGGCCCGGCGGTAGTTGACGTTCACCACGACCGCGCCGGCCGCGGCCTGCAGGGCGCAGTACTTCGTGACCGTGTTCTTGTCGCCCGAGGTCCAGCCGCCGCCGTGCAGGTAGATGTAGACGGGCTTCGCGCCCGCCGCGGTGTCGTCGGCGACGAGAACGTCGAGCCGCTGCTGCGGATGCCCGTGCCCGGCATAGTCGATATCGGTCGTCTGCCGCACCCCCGCCACGGGGTCGACGTTCATGCGCTTCGTCTCTGAGTTCTGAATGACGAACATGCCGGCCCGGAAGGCCCACACCGGGGTTCCCTTGAACAGCGACCGCAGGGCCAGGTGCCAGGCGGGCGCGACAGGGGGAGCCGCCGCAGGTGAGTCGTTCATGAGGCCAACCGTAGGCACCCAGCATGCCGGTCAGCCGTGATGCACCTCTGGATCTACTGCGAACATGCCCCGAGGCCCATCCACGCCCGCGCTGACGCGGAATGATCGAACCGTCGTCGTCGTGTGAAATCGCGTCTGCTCGACAGGGAGAGGGTATGGTCAAACCAGCCATATTTCGCTCGATGTTCTGCCAACAGTCTGCTGTCGCCCTGCCGCTACGTGAAGGAACAACCATGACCGCACCGACGGCAGCCCCGCCTGCCGACGTGTCACAGTTGTTGTTCCGGTCGCGGGTGGTGCAGATCCTGGCCGTCGAGACTGCCGTTCTGTATGCGTTCCTGGCGCTGTTCGTCGACATCCACCCGTTCTGGGTGCGGCTGGTGCTGGGCTTCCTGGCCACCAGTGCCGCCGTCGTGGCGCTCGCCGTGCGGGGGCGCGCCATCGCCACGCACGCCCCGGGGCGCATCCTCATCATCGCCGCCATGGTGTGCCTGAGCTTCGTGGCGTACACGGTCACCAACCCGGGCCTGCCGGTCATCATCGTCTACTCGCTGGTGTCGCTCACCATGGCCGCGACCGTGCTCGACACCTACCGCATGGGCCTGCTGATCGGATCGATCGGGGTGGTGCTGGCCATCGTCACGATCGTGCTGCGCAGCGCCAACCCCCTGGCGGCGTGCGTCGTGTACCTCGGGCTGACGGTGACGAGCACGTTCTTGCTGGTTCGGCAGCGGCAGTTTCTCGAACTGGCTCGGGATGCCGCACTGAACCTCGCGCTCACCGACTCGTTGACCGGGCTGCTCAACCGGCGGGGCATGGAGGTGCAGGTTCCGCTGCTCGACAGCGTCTCGCGGCGCACCGGACAACAGCTGGCGTGCATCCTGCTCGACCTCGACCACTTCAAGGCGATCAACGACCGCTTCGGGCACGCCGTGGGCGACGAGGTGCTGCGGGTGACGGCCGCGACCATCGTGCGCACGATGCGTGAGGCCGACGTGGCGGTACGCACCGGCGGCGAGGAGTTCGCGATCTTCTGCCTGGTGCTCGGCGAGCAAGACATGATGGCGCTCGCAGAACGCCTCAGGCATGAGCTGGAGCAGCAGCCGTCGGCACCGCAGCTGACGGTGAGCATCGGCGCCGCCATCGGTTCGGGCGGCGATACGGTGCAGATCTCGGCGCTGTCGGCGCGCGCTGACAAGGCCCTCTACGCGGCGAAGCAGGGCGGCCGCAACACCATCCGCAGCGCCTGAGCCGCGCCGGGCCGCGCTGGGCCGCGCCGCGCTGGGCCGCGCTGCGCCGCGCCGCGCTGGGCCGAGCCGCGCCGCGCCGGATGCTCGACTGCCGCTTCCCGGCTCGCGGGTCTGCGCTTGCTACGGTGCAGTGCGCACTGTGAACTCGAGGGGGGCTGCCTGCCTCGTCAGCAGCGTGAGGGCGCCCGCGTAGCCGTCGGCGAGCTCCAGGTCGGTCATCAGGGCGTCGCGCACGCCGCACGGGTAGGCGAGCAACCGGGGTGGCTCTGCTGACGGGGTGACGAGAACGTCGGTGAGGGCTACGCGCATGCCGTCGCCCGTCGCCTTGACCACCGACTCCTTGCGGCACCAGGTCGTGTAGAACGCGGCCGTCGATGTGGGTCGCGTCTCGCCTTCGCCGAGCAGGATCGGCAGGGTCGACGCGGCGCGCGCGGAGAGATCCGCGGAGGGGCCGTTGCCGAGACCGATGGTGTCGGGCGCGGTGTGGCCGGGCGAGGCGCCTGCTTCGGGCGCGGGGGAGGTGGGGACGTGGCGGGACAGGCGGGGGGAGTCGATGCGCTCGACGTCGATGCCGACGGGGCCCGCGGCGGTCAGGGCGACCACCACGAGGTCGGCCGAGTGCGAGACCGAGACGTACAGCCCGGTGCCGGGCAGCGTGGGCCGGCCGTGCGATGCTCCGCAGCGCGGGCAGCGGCGGTCGACGACGACGTCACTGGGCGCTGTGTCGAGGCGCAGCGCGGCCGCCCCCCGCACGAGGCTGGCGCCGAGCACGAACCGCGCGCGGTCGTCGGGCAGCCGCAACGAGGCGTGCCGGCAGTGTTCGGTGGCGTCGAGCTCGGCGAGCCGCTGCCGCAGGGCCGCCGGGGTGTGCTGGCGCAGGTCGGTCATCCAGATCTCACATGCGACGGCCACAGACCCACCGTACGCACCCCGTCGTCGAACCGCGACGTGCGCCGGCTGAGCGCGGTGCTCTCGCGCCAGCCGTGACACTCTGGCGCGAGCCGTACGCACCCGTCGGTGAATCGCGACGTTCATCGGCGCGTGGCCCGGTTCGTCGCCAGCGGCCCGGGTGTGTTATGGTTGCGGCTGCGGGATTGCGGTGCATCATCACCGTCCGCTGGGGGCAAGGCCACACTCGGGTATCGAACCCGGGCAGGCACAGATCATTCCGACGCTGTCGTTGTGCACGTCTGGTTTGCCCCGTTCCACCACACTTCTGTCTCACCCCGAACGCGTTCGATTCGCAGCCCGGTGGAGAGCGTCACTGATTCTTTGATAACTCGTGGCATTCTCTGAAAAAGCGCCGATCAATGAGTTCACCCGAGACCTGTGTGTTTCTGCGAGCCGAGCGATTTCCTCCCTGAGCTGACAGGGCAGGAAATCGCAGCGCTCGCTGCGCCCTGCGTTTCTGCGCGAGAATTGACGGGATGATCGCGCCGCCCTACCTCTACGGATCAGGCCGCCGCCGCCCGCCCGCCCTGCTCGCCCAGGCCGTTCCCGCCCGGTTCGGGTCGTACATCGAGCCGTTCCTCGGCAGCGGAGCGCGAGCGATCGCCGTGATGCAGCAGCACCCCGGGGCCTCCTTCGTGTTGAACAGCTCGAACCCCGACCTGCTGGCGGTGTGGGATGCCCTGCTCACCGACCCCGGCCGGCTCATCGGCCTCGTGGCTGGCCTCGCTGCCGGCCACGACCGCCGCCAGTTCGACGGCCAGCGCCTCGCCGGGTTGCGCGAACAGCAGCCCCTCCCGGCCATGGACAGGGCGGCCCGCTTCGTCTACCTCAGCGGCACGGCCGAGGGCAACGGGCTCGCCGGCGCCGCCGACGATTTTGCGTCGGCGCGTTTCGCACGTGACACGGTGGCGTTCGATGCGGCGAACCTGCGCGCGTTGGGCAGGCTGCTCGCCGGGCGCGACGTGCGGTTGAGCGGCCGGCAGCCGTTCGACCTGCTGCCGCAGATTCACGAAGACGACATCGTGTTCGTCGATCCGCCCTACCCGGTGGCCGCGGCGGGGGAGCCCGGGCAAGCGGGGCAGCCGCGCGTGCCGGGGGAGCCTCGGCCGCCCGGAGAACCGCTGGGCTCGGCGGCGGCTCCGCCGCCCGGAGAACCACGGGGCTCGGCGGCGCCTCGAGGTGCGGCCCCCACCCCGCGCGAAGTGAAGAGCTTCGTCGCTGCGGTGACGGCGAAGGGGGCCGCGGTGCTGCTCGCCGGGCATCCGGTCGACGAGACGCCGGCCGGAGCCTCGGGCTGGAGCACCCTCTCGCGCCTGCCCACCGACGACGGCGCGCCCCTCTGGGCCAACTCCCTGTTGCACCGCGCCCTGCGCGCGTAGCCCGCCCAGAGCGTCAGGCCAGCCGTTGCAGGCCCCGAACCGCGTCGGGCCAGCAGTCGGTGCCCCGCCCAGCGCGTCAGGCCAGCCGTTGCGGGCCCAAACCGCGTCAGCTCTGCGGCAGCAGTCCGCGCAGCGCCTCGATCGACTCGATGCGGGTGGGGCCGGTTGGTGCCAGCGGCTGCGCCAGCAGCGTCGTGACGCCCGACTCGGCGAACGCTGCAAGGCGGTCCCGCACGTGCGACTCGTTGCCGATCAGGGCAGTGGCGCGCACCAGATCGTCGGGCACGGCGGCGGCCGCGGCACTCTTCTCGCCCGCCAGGTACAGCTCCTGCACCCGCTCGGCCTCGTCGGCGTAGCCGTACCGAATGGCCAGGTCGTTGTAGAAGTTGGCGCCGCGGGCCCCCATGCCGCCCACGTACAGGGCGATGCGCTGACGGTAGGCGTCGAGCATCCTGTCGGTGTGGTCGCCGATGTAGAGCGGAACGGCGACGATGGTGTCGAGCGGGCCGAGTGCCGCGTCGCGCTTCGCCTGCCCGTCGGCGAGCGCCTCGCCCCAGGCCGCAGCGGCGAACTCGGGGTGGTAGAACAGCGGCAGCCAGCCGTCGGCGATCTCGGCCGTCTGCGCCACCGCGCGCGGTGTCAGCGCGGCGATCGAGATCGGGATGCCCGCCCGCACCGGCTCGTTGATGAGCTTGAGCGGCTTGCCGAGACCGGTTCCCTGATCGGCGGACAGCGGAATGCGGTAGTTCCTGCCGTTGTGCACGACCCGCTCGCGCCGCCACACCGAGCGGCAGATCTCGACCGTCTCACGCAGATGACCGAGCGGGGCCGTGAACGGCACGCCGTGGAAGCCCTCGATGACCTGCGCCCCCGAGCTGCCGAGGCCGAGCTCGAACCGCCCGCCGGAGACGGAGTCGAGCCCGGCCGCCGTCATGGCGATCAGCGTGGGCGTGCGCGAATAGATGGGCAGGATGGCCGACATCAGCGTGATGGTCGACGTGACGGCCGCGAGGTAGCCGAGCCGGCTCACAGCGTCGAACGAGTACGCCTCTGAGACGGCCACCACCTGGGCGCCGGCCCGCTCGAATTCGACCGTCTCACCGGCCGCCACGAGAAAGTCGTCGGAGTAGTCGATCGTCACGCCGAGCCGCATGGCTGCCCCTTTCGCGCGGCCGCCCATGGTCGTCGGTGGCCGCAACGGTAGCGTACCCGTTCGGCCCGCCGGGCATCCGGTCGCCGCGGATGTACCCTACTGATTCAACGGCAGCAGGATGCCCTTGACGGTGGGGTCACTGGCCAGGAACTGCTGCACCAGCGGGTCTTGGAAGGCCGCGACCAGTTTCTTGATGTTGTCGCTGTCGGCGTAGTTCGATCCGATGGTGAGCTGGCCGGCGAACTCGTCGGGGGCCTGGGGCGCGAAGATCTGGTCGGCGATCGGGATGTTCGCGGCCAGGTAGTACTCGGTGTAGCCCACGGCCGCGTCGAGGTCGGGCAGCGCCCGCGACTGGGCGGCGAAGTCGAGCAGGGTGAACTTCAGGTTCTTCGGGTTCGAGGCGATGTCGTCGACGGTCGCGGTGCCCTTGTCGGTGCCGTCTTTGAGGGTGATGAGGCCGGCGCTGTCGAGAATCCAGAGGCCCTGCGACTCGTTGGCCGGGTCGGAGTAGAGCGAGATGGTGCCACCGTCGGGAATCTGGCTCGGGTCGGTGTACTTGTCGCTCCAGAGCCCGAAGCCCCAGCGGAAGACGGGCGTCGCCGCCTCCTCTTTGAAGTCGGGGTTCGCCTCGAGCACCTGGCCGAGCCAGAGCTTGTGCTGGTACACCGTGGCGGCGACTTCGCCGTCGCTCACCGCGCGGTTGATGGTGTTGCTGTCAGAGAGCCCCTTGAAGGCGACAGTGATGCCGTACTTCGGCGCGACGTTCGCCGCGACGTAGTTGACGAGAGCCTCTTCGGAGGCGTTGCCCTCGGCGGTGGCGACGTACAGCGTCGCACCCGCCTGGTCGTTGGCCGAGGCCGTCGGGCTGAGCAGCGGGATCGTGATCGCGGCGGCGACACCGACGACCACGACGATGCCGCCTGCGACCCAGGGCCATCTGCGGCGCTTCTTCAGTTCGAAGCCCAGGCCGGCGTCGGGGGTGGCGCTAGGGGCACCGGGGGTGCTGGCGGGTGGGGTGGCATCGTTTTCGGGCGCGTTGGAGGGTGTTTCAGACATGGTTGTGGTGCCTTTCGGGCTGCTGTGTGATGAGGTGGAACGAGGAGCTGGGGTGCTGGTTTCGATACGGCCGTCGGCCTACTCAACCGGCGGGGGTGCGCTGATTGAGTAGCGCGGAGCGCGTATCGAAATCAGAGCAACGGGCGGGGGTGCGCTGGTTGAGTAGCGCGAAGCGCGTATCGAAATCAGAGCAACGGGCGGGGGTGCGCTGATTGAGTAGCGCGAAGCGCGTATCGAAATCAGACGGGTGACGCGGCATTGGCGGTCTCGATGTCGATGCGGGCCACCCGCCGGGCGAACCGGCGGTCGCTCGCAGTGGAGCTGTGCGGCGTCGTGAGCCGCACCAGCGCGTCGCCGACCAGCTGCACCGCCGCGACCAGCGCGACGAGAATGATGATCGTCGCGAGCATCACCTGGTTGTCGAAGCGCTGGTAGCCGTAGGTGATGGCCACGTAGCCGATTCCGCCCGCGCCGATGGTGCCGGCGATCGCCGAGTACTCGATCATGGCGATCGTATTGATGGTCAGGCCGCCGATCAGCGACGGCACCGCCTCGCCGAGCTGGGCCGTACGGATGATCTGCAGGCTCGACCCGCCCGACGCCTTCGCGACCTTCACCAGCGACGGCGGAACACTGCGCAGCGAGTTCTCGACGATACGGGTGAAGAACGCGATGCCGGCCACCGACATCGGCACCACGGCGGCCGCGATGCCGATGTTGGTGCCGGTGATCAGCCGGGTGAACGGAATGATCGCGACCATCAAGATCAGGAACGGCAGCGACCGGCCCACGCTCACGATCCAGCTGAGTGCCGAGTGCATGCCCGGGTTGGGAAAGAGGCCGTCACGAGCCAGATTGTGGATGATCGCGCCGAGCGGCACGCCCACGACCACCACGATCGCCATCACGATGCCGACCATGATCAGCGTCTCACCGAGTGCCGGCAGCACGAGCGCCGGAATGTCGGCGAGGGGAACGTCGTTCGGGTTGGCGAGCACGATGGCGCTCATACCGTGACCTCCGTACCCGTCGGCCTCGTGGCGTGCTCGGAGGGCTCGCGTACCGGAACGCCTGCGTCGGGCGTGGGGGTTTCGACACGGCCTGCGGCCTGCTCAACCGGCGTTGTGCCTGCGGCCTGCTCAACCGGCGTTGTGCCTGCGGCCCGCTCAACCGACGGTCGGCCCGCTGGTTGAGTAGCAGCGGAGCTGCGTATCGAAACCTCCGACGACGCCCCGTCGCTCGGCCGGGCATCCAGCCCCAGTCGGCGGGCGGCCTCGGCGACGGCCTGCGCATCGGGGCCGCGCAGACCGACCGTGGCGTGGCCGACGATGGCGCCGTCGATCGTCTCGATCGAGGCGCCGAGCAGCGACACCGGCGTCTGCAACTCCTGGCCGAGCCGGGTCACCCAGTCGGCCGGAACCGCCGCAGAGGTGTAGCTGACGAACCACTCGCTCTCGCTCGCGCCCGCGTTCTGGGCGGGCTTCGCGGGGTTCAGGGCGCGCCCGAGACCAGACGACGGGTCGCGCAGCAGGTCGACGACCCGCCCCGACTCGACGATGTGCCCGCGGTCGAGCCGCGCCACCGAGTCGGCCACCTGCAGAACGGTCTGCATCTCGTGGGTGATGAACAAGATCGACAGGCCGAGGTCAGAGCGCAGCTCTTTCAGCAGCGACGTGATGGAGGCGGTCGAGTCGGGGTCGAGGCCCGAGGTGGCCTCGTCGGCGAGCAGCACGGTGGGCTTCAGGGCGAGAGCGCGGGCGATGCCGACGCGCTGGCGCTGGCCGCCCGAGAGCTGGTGCGGGTAGTAGTCGGCGCGGGAGGAGAGGCCGACACGGTCGAGCAGCTCGGCGACGCGCTTCTTCGACTCGCGCCGGGTGACCCCGAGGTAGCCGAGCGGCAGCGCGATGTTCTCTGCGGCGGTGCGGCGGCTGAACAGGCCGTCGGCCTGGAAGACAGTGCCGATGCGGCGCCTGGCCGTGCGCAGCTGCGCCTCGGTGAGCCGCGAGAGGTTCTCGCCGTTGACGATGACGGAGCCGGAAGTGGGGCGCTCGAGCAGGTTGACGCACTGCGCCAGCGTGCTCTTGCCCGCGCCGCTCGGGCCGACGACGGCGAAGATCTCGGCGGCGCCGACACTGAAGTCGAGGTTGTCGAGCACGGCCACGGCGCTGTCGCCGTGACCGTAGACCTTGGTGAGTTTCTCGAGGGTGATCATGTTCTCGCCGGCACCCCGATACGGAAGCTGGCGCCCAGGTGCTCCTCGGGCAGGCGGTCGCCGCGGCCGTGCAGCTTCTGGCGCAGGCTGCCCTCGACGTACTCCTCGGGGTAGGCGCCACGGCGGCGCAGTTCGGGGATGACGAACTCCACCACATCTTCGAACGTGCCGGGGGTGATGGCGTAGGCGAGGTTGAACCCGTCGACATCGGTGTCTTCGACCCACTCCTGCAGGTGGTCGGCGACCTCTTCGGGCGAACCGACGATGAACGGGCCGAGGCCGCCGATCGCGCCGAGCCGGGCGATGTCGCGCACCTTCCACTCGCCGCCGTCTTCGTTCGCCTCCTGGAAGTTGGCGACCGCCGACTGGATGGCGTTGCTCTTCACATTGCCGATCGGCTCGTCGAGGTCGTACTGCGACAGGTCGATGCCCATCCAGCCCGACATGAACACGAGGGCGCCCTCTTCGCTGGCGTAGCGCAGGTAGTCCTGGTGCTTGGCGTGCGCCTTCTCGCTGGTCTCATCGGTGATGATGGTGAGCAGGGTGTAGATCTTGGCGCTGTAGCGGTCGCGCCCTGCCTCTTCGAGGGCATCCCGAATGCGGCCCACGGTCGCCTTCAGGCCCGCCTTCGTTGACGAGGCGACGAAGATCGCCTCGGCGTTGCCGGCGGCGAACCTGATGCCGCGGGGCGAGGCGCCTGCCTGGTAGATCACGGGCGTGCGCTGCGTCGACGGCTCGGCGAGGTGGATACCCGGAACCGTGAAGTTCTTGCCGTAGTGCCCGATCTCGTGCACCTTGCTCGGGTCGGTGAAGACGCCAGACTCGCGGTCGCGGATGACGGCGTCGTCTTCCCACGAGCCCTCCCAGAGCTTGTAGAGCACCTCGAGGTATTCGTCGGCCACGTCGTAGCGGTCGTCGTGCTCGAGCTGGTCTTCGTGCCCCATATTGCGGGCGGCGCTCGGCAGGTAGCCGGTGACCACGTTCCAGCCGACGCGGCCGTTCGTGAGGTGGTCGAGCGTCGACATGCGGCGTGCGAACGGGTACGGATGCTCGTAGGCCGTGCCGGCGGTGATGCCGAACCCGAGGTGTTCGGTGACCGCGGCCATGGCCGACACGAGCAGAATCGGGTCGTTGACCGGAACCTGGGCGCCGTGCCGGATCGCGGCCTCGTTCGAGCCGCCGTACACGTCGTAGGTGCCCAGCACGTCGGCGATGAAGATGCCGTCGAACCCGCCGCGCTCGAGGAGCTTGGCGAGCTCAGTCCAGTAGGAGATCTGCTTGTAGCGCCACGACTGGTCGTCGGGGTGCCGCCACATGCCCGAACTCTGGTGGGCGACGCAGTTCATGTCGAAAGCGTTGAAGCGAATCTGGCGAGTCATGGTGATCATCATGGGCGAGTTCGTCGATCGGCGCGCGCGCATGCGTTATACAGCGTCACATTCCAGACCGAGTACACAAAATGGGTTCGCGCCGGCGTGCGATTAGGCTCGAACGATGGCAGAGCGACGGTCGGCCCGCGGCGACACCCGCGACGGATGCGCCGCCCTCTGCGCGATGGCCGCTTCGCTGGCGGCGCAGGGCCCCGGCGGCCGACGGTATCTCGTCGAGTTCGGCCGGCGTGGAGCGGGCATTCCGGCCGGCCCGCTGTGGTTCGTGGCGGCGGCAACGGGCGGGCGCAATCCTCTTCGCGGGCGGGGTTTCGCGGCCTCGCTCGACGACGGCTCGACCGGCCAGGCGCGGCACTTCGCCGGAATCGTGGCGAGCGTCGCCCGCCTCGGCCCCCGCGCGACGCGCTGGCTGTCGGTGCACGTTCGCCGCGACGCGCTCGACTCTGCCGACGGGCGACTCACCGAGTGCGCCATCGAGTTCGCCACGATCATCCGTTCGGGCGAGCTCGACCCCGCCGACGCACCGGACTGGCTGCGTGCGCATCTGTGTGCAGCGCCGGCGGAGTGAGAGCGCACGCCAACAGCACCCGGCGGTGCCTGGCGGGGGCGCCCGAGCGCACGCGAACAGCACCCGGCGGGGGCACCCGAGCGCACGCGAACAGCGGCCGGTTGGTGAGGGCGGTCGCGGGCTACTTGAGCAGGCGCGACAGCACCCGGTCGGCCAGCGGCTTGCCGCCCGTCTGGCAGGTGGGGCAGTACTGCAGCGACGAGTCGGCGTAGGTCACCTGGCGCACGATGTCGCCGCACACCGGGCAGAACTCGCCCGTTCGGCCGTGCACCTGCAGCCCCAGCTTCTTCTCGCGCTTCAGCTCTGACGCCGCGAGCCCGTCGCTGCGCTCGATCGCACCGCGCAGCGTCGACTGCATGGCCTCGAACAGGCGCCCGACCTCGTCGTCGGTCATGGCGGCGGGCTTGAACGGCGACATGTGGGCGGTGTGCAGAATCTCGTCGGAGTAGGCGTTGCCGATTCCCGCGATCACCGCCTGGTTGCGCAGAACGCCCTTGATCTGGGCGCGGCCGGCACCGTTCAGGATGCCCGCGAACTGTTCGAGCGTGAACCCGGGGTCGAGCGGGTTGGGGCCCAGGCGCGCGATGCCCGGCACCTCGTTCGGGTCGCGCACGACGTAGATCGCGAGGCTCTTCTTGGTTCCGGCCTCGGTGATGTCGAGCCCCGAGCCGGGGGGATCGCCACTCTCATCGAGCACCAGTCGTGCCGCAAGCGGGCCAGACCCGGGGCGCCCCGCCTTGATGACGGGCGGGCCCTCGCGCCAGCGGATCCACCCCGCGCGGGCCAGGTGCATCACCAGGTGCAGCTCGTCGTCGCCGCCGGCCGCGACGCCGGCGCCGGGGGCGGCGAACGTCAGGTCGAGAAACTTGCCGTGGCGGTCGACGGCCACGATCATCCGCCCCGCCAGCGCCGAGGCGGGCGGGTCGAACGTCTTCAGGGCCGCGAACGACACCACGTCGAACCGGTCGAGCGTGCGGCCGACCAGCCGCGCGCCGAGATCGGCGACGAGCGCGTACACCTCAGGGAGCTCTGGCACCCTACAAGTATGACGGTCTGCGCCGACTTCGAGCCGGACTAGACGGCGGCTCCTGCGAGGGAGAGGGCGTCGGCGGTCAGCTCGACAGAGCGCAGGCGTTCGGCGATCTGCGGCGACTGGTGCGCCACGATCACCTCGTCGGCGTCGGCGGCCGACGCGAAGTCGGTGAGAAAGGCGGCCACCTCGGTCGGAGTGCCCGCCGCCGAGTACTTCATCATGTTGGCGAGCTGGCGCCCGTTCGGCGTGGTCAGGAAGGCGTCGATGTGCTCGTCGCTGTACTCGGGCGAGGCGGCGCCGCGCGAGATCATGCCCCGCACGCGCGACCGGCGGGTGGTGGCCAGCTGCTCGCGGGCGTCGTCGCCGTTCTCGGCGGCCACGACGTTCGCGCCGGCGATGACCCATGGCTCGCTGAACACTCCGTCGCCGGTCAGGTCGGCCGGCTTGAACTCGCGACGGTACAGGGCGACGGCCTCGTGCAGGGCGTCGGGCGAGAAGTGCGAGGCGAAGGCATAGGGCAGCCCGAGCATGGCGGCGAGCTGGGCGCCGAACAGCGACGATCCGAGAATGTAGAGCGGCACGCGAGTGGATGCCCGGGGCACCGCCTGCACGCCCGCGATGCGCGACTCGCCCCACAGGTAGCCCTGCAGCTCGACGACGTCTTGCGGAAACGACTCGGCCGACATGGGGTCACGCCGCATTGCGTGCATGGTGGCCTGGTCACTGCCCGGCGCCCGGCCGAGGCCGAGGTCGATGCGGCCCGGAAAGAGGGTCTCGAGGGTGCCGAACTGCTCGGCGATGGTGAGCGGAGCGTGATTCGGCAGCATGATTCCGCCGGCGCCCAGCCTGATGGTCGACGTCTGCGCGGCGACGTGCCCGATCAGCACGCTCGTGGCCGACGACGCGATGCTGGGCATGTTGTGGTGCTCGGCGTACCACACGCGGCGGTAGCCGCTCTTCTCCGCGGTCTGCGCGAGGGCGACACTCGAGGCGAAGCTCTCGCGGGCCGTTTCGCCGGGGGCGATGGGGGCGAGGTCGAGAATGGAGAGGGGAAGCGTCATGCTCTTCTCAACCCCCTGCGCCCGCCTTTTCTTCCCGTCGCCCGCGCGCAACCCTGTCTTCACGCGGGGCGACGCGAGGGCTACCATGTGCGTATGTCGGCCTCCAGCGATGCATACGACGAAGTACTGGCCCGCGCGAAAGCGCACGCGCTCGAGTGGCTCGGTTCGCTCGACTCGCGCCCCGTGGGGCCCCGCCGAACCGCGGATGAACTGCTCGCGCAGTTCGCTCAGCCTCTGCCCGAGCATCCGACCGACCCCGCCGCGGTGGTCGACGAACTGGCCGAGCTCATCGAGCCCGGGCTGATGGCCATGGGCTCCGGCCGGTTCTTCGGCTGGGTGATCGGCGGCACGCTACCGGCCGCCCTGGGTGCAGACTGGCTGGTCAGCACGTGGGATCAGAACGCCGCCATGCGCCTCGCCACCCCCGGCACGGCCGCCTGCGAAGAAGCCGCCGCGGCGTGGTCGCTCGACCTGCTCGGCCTGCCCGCCGACAGCGACGTGGGCTTCACCACGGGTGCCACGATGGCCAACTTCGTCGGTCTCGCCGCGGCGCGGCAAGCACTGCTCTCTGAACGCGGCTGGGATGTTCGCAGCCGCGGCCTCGCGGGCGGCCCTGCCGTGCGGGTGTTCGTCGGCGCCGAGCGGCACGACTCGGTCGACCTCGCACTGCGGTACCTCGGGCTGCCCGCCCCGGTCGCGGTCGACGTCGACGAGCAGGGCCGCATCCGGCCCGACGCGCTCGCCGCCGCGATGGACCTGCTGGCGGATGCCGCACTCGACCCCTCGGTGACCGACGGGTCGAACGCGGCCGACGTGTTCACCATCGTCTGCCTGCAGGCGGGCAACCTGCACTCCGGTGCCTTCGACCCGATGCGGGAGTCGATCGCGGTCGCACACGCGCGGGGGGCCTGGGTGCACGTCGACGGCGCGTTCGGGCTCTGGGCCGCCGTCAGCGAGCAGTTCGCCGAGGCCGTCGACGGGCTCGACCTGGCCGACTCGTGGGCGACCGACGGGCACAAGACGCTGAACGTTCCCTACGACTGCGGCCTGGCCATCGTGCGCAACCGGGAGGCGGTGCGGGCCGCCATGGGTGTGCACGCGAGCTATCTGCTGAACGACGATTCGGGGCCGGGCGACCCGTTCGAGAAGGTGGGCGAGTTCTCCAGGCGCGCCCGTGGGGTTCCGGTGTGGGCGGCGCTGAAGTCGCTCGGCCGGGCCGGCACCATCGAGATGGTAGAGCGCATGGCCCAACGGGCGCGTGAGCTGGCCGACGGCATCCGGCTCATCGAGGGGGCCGAGGTGCTGAACGATGTCGTCTTCACGCAGGTCAGCATCAGTTTCGGCAGCGACGACCGCACCCGGCGGGTGACCGAGCTGCTGCTCGCCGACGGCGTGACGTGGATGTCGGGGTCGAAGTGGCACGGCCGCGTCATCCTGCGCATCTCGGTGAGCAACTACAGCACCGACGAGGCCGACGTCGAGCGGGCGGTCGACGCGGTGCGCCGGGCGGTGGCAGCGGCCGACGTGCTGGTGGGGTGACGTGCGGGCGTGGTGGTCTGGTGACGTGCCGGTGGGCCGACCGCCGGGAGCGGGTGGCCCGGGCGGGGTTGTGTGCGGCTCTGGAGGAATGGATGCTCGCGCCGCTAGAGTGGCGGCATGTCGAACCTCAAGGCCCAGGCCTACCTCAAAGAAGCACGCGAAAGCGCCAGTCTCGCCGCGTACGACGTTCAGAAGTTCGAGTCTGACACTCCTGAGCGTCAGGCGATCCACAACCTGCTCACTGCGCTCGACAAGGTGATCGAGACGCTCGACGCGCTCGCCGACGACGAGCCCGTCTAGAGCGCTGCCCTCAGCCGGCCGTCGTCGTCGGTGATGCGCCCGGCCGCCACGGCCGCGGCGAGCACGCCGTCGAGGGTGCGCCGGCTCGCTTCGGTGAGCCTCGAATAGCCGAGCACCGACGCCGTCTCACGCAACAGGTCGTCGCGCCCCGAGCTCAGCGCCTGGCCCAGCACGAAGAGCATGGCGTTGGTGATCTCGGGAGGGTTATGTCGGCCAGCGCGCGGTCGTCGGTGCGCTGTGTGCGCCTGAATCCGCGCCACTGCTGCGGGTCGAGAGCGCCCGGCCACGCGATGTCGTCGACGACGGTGATCGACCGTCGGATGACGCGGGCAAGCTCCTGGCGTTTCGCTTCGCCGATGCGGCTGAACCCGAACCGGCGGCTCACCGTCGACACGAGGCGCTGCAGGGGAATCGGCCCCTCCACGTCGACGATCTCGGTCGCGATGCGTGCGATCACGGCAGCTGCCGCGGCCATGTTGCCGAGCGCGGACTGCGCCGCCACGACGCTGTCGGGTGCGACCTCAAACACGGGGATCGGGGTACCCTCGGCCGGTGACGCCGGTGACGCCGGTGACGCCGGTGACGCCGGTGAGGCCGGTGAGGCCGGTGAGGCCGGTGGGGCCGGTAAGGCCGTAGCGGTCGTAGCGCCCGTGGCGGCCGCCGCGTGTGAACGGGTCGGCGCATCGTCTGTCGGCGCATCGTCTGCGGGCGCATCGTCTCCGGGCGCCGCCACGGCCGGGCCGCCGGCGATCGGCGCACTGGAGGCCGAACCTGTGGTGACGGCCGCGCCGGCGACAGCGGCCTCGGCCGCGTCGTCAGCGGGGGGTAGGGCAGCAGCGGCCACCGGGCGCTCGAGCAGCTCGATGAGGCGGCGCAGGGCGCCCGCGCGGTCGCGCAGCCAGCCGGGCAGCCACACGCGGGTCACCTGGTTCCACCCCATGATGTCGACGAGCAGCTGCGACGACCCCTCGCGGTCGGTGACGGTGGGCCGCGAGTTGTAGCCGGGGCCGTCGACCATGACCGCGAGCATCCACTTGTCGGCGCCCGGCGTGCGAACGGCGAGGTCGACCTTGAAGGCAGACATGCCGAGCTCAGCCTCGACCTCGTAGCCGGCCGCCACGAGGTCGGCCGCGATCTCGTCGACGAGCCGGCCGCGGTTCGAGAACGCGTCGACCTGGTTCACCGAGCCGGGTGAGACCCGGGTGGCGGCGAACTCGAGGTAGGTCTTGAGGTCGGCGATGCCCTGCGCGCTCGACCGCTTGAGGTCGATGTCGGCGGCGTCGAACGAGCTGAACAGCACGATCTGCTTCTTGGCACGGGTGACCGCGACGTTGAAGCGCCGCTCGCCGCCCGCGAGGTTCAGCGGGCCGAAGTTCAGCGGCAGAACTCCGGTGGCCGGGTCGACCGAGAACGCCAGCGAGAACAGGATGGTGTCGCGCTCATCGCCCTGCACATTCTCGAGGTTCTTGACGAACAGCTCGCTGCCGGCCTCGGCCGTGAGAGCCTGCTGCACCAGCAGGTCGGGCGAGTCTTCGAGCATGTTCAAGATGAGGTCGCGCTGCTGGATGTTGAAACACACGACGCCCAGCGAGTCGCCGCGGGTCTCGGGGTCGCGCAGACGCACCGCGATCTCGTCGACGATCGCTCGCGCCTCGACCTCGTTGGTGCGGGTGCGGCCGCGGTCGAACACCCCGTCGACGCGACGCCAGCCCACGCCGGCCCCGGGGTCGACGCCGGGCGACGGCAGGCTGACGAGACGGTTGCCGTAGTAGCGGGCGTTCGAGAACGCGATGAGGCTCTCGTCGCGGCTGCGGTAGTGCCAGCCCAGCCAGAGCTGGGGCAGGCCCGACTCCACGGCCTCGGTCAGGATGCTCTCGAGGTCTTCGACCACGAGCTCCTCGCCCTCCTCGGGCCTGTCGGGCGTGCTCTCGACCTGCATCACCCGCGTCGGCGGCATCTGCTTCGAATCGCCCACCACGACGACCGCGCGGCCGCGGCCCATGGCGCCGATTGCCTGCGAGACACGAATCTGCGAGGCCTCGTCGAAGATGACGAGGTCGAACTCGAGCGAGGTGGGGTCGAGGTAGTGCGCGACCGAGCCGGGACTCATCAGGAAGACGGGCGAGACGGCCAGCAGGGCATCCGGATACCGCCGGGTGATCTCGCGAAAGCTCAGCCCGCCGCGTTTGCGCTCGAGCTGCCGGCCGAGTTCGGCGACCTCGCCGCGCAGGTTCGTGCGGTCGAACGGCCGTCGTGCGACCAGCGTCGCGGGCCCGATGCCGCGCAGCAGCTCGCGGCTGGCCGCGCCGTTCTGCAGGAACGAGGCGACGGCGCGGTCTTCGGCGTCGGCGTCGAAGGCGTCGAGACCGGATGCGCGGCGCCGTTCATCGAGCGAGGTGCGGGCGAGGCCGCGCAAGAGAGCCTCTGGCGCCTCTGCGGCGGGGATGCGTGACGAGACGAGCTGGTCGGCGAACGCGGTGAGACCGGATGCCCGGATCGACTCGATGAGCCGCCGGCACTCGGTGAATCGCTGCGGTTGCAGGGCTCCCGTGGCCGACACATCGGCCCACCACAGTGGTGCGTCGGTGTGCCACGCCTCGACCCAGTTGCGGCCGGCCGACCACTGCAGCACCCGGTGGGCGGCGTCGATGGGGGGCGTGGCAGTGGCAGGGGTAGGGGCAGGAGCGGTGGCAGGGGTAGAAGCGGTGGCAGGGGCAGGAGCGGTGGCAGGGGTGCCGCCCGTCGCCGAGGGAAGCAGCGAGGTGGTGGGCTGATGGGGCGGCGCGGTACCGCTGCCGCCCGTCGCCGCGAGCCAGCGTTGCCAACTCGCCTCGACGTCGGCCAGCGCCGCCTGTTCGGCGGGCGTCGTCGAGTCGAGAGCCGCGTAGGCCGCGGGTGCAGCACGATTCAGCCAGACCGCCTCGAGGGAGACAGACACGGCCGCGTCGAGCTGCGCTGCGGCGGCCGTGCTCGCTGGAGGTGTACCGGCGGGGGGTGTGCCGCCCGCAGCGGCGCCGTACGCATCCGCGCCGGTGGCGGCGGTGTCGTACGCGTCTGTACCGCTGGCAGCGGTGCTGTATGCGGCTGTGCCGGTGGCGGCGGTGCTGTATGCGGCTGTGCTGAGGGCGGCGGTGCTGTACGCGTCTGTGCCGGTGGCAGCGGTACCGTACGCATCCGCGCCGATGGCAGCCGTGCCGTACGGCTGCCACGCGGGGTCGACGAGCAGGCCCTGAATCGCTGCCAGCTGCGCCCGCAGCGGCACCGCCTCGGCCTGGGCGGCGGCGATCGCACGCAGCGCGGGCGTGACAGCGGCGCCCTCGATCGGCGTGCGCGACACCGACCGCAGCTGTTCGACGATCGGCTTGCGCCGCTGCTCGGCGAAGAACCACGACTCGTCGAGCTTCGCCGAACGCTCGATCAGTGCTGCGAGATCGGGCAGTTCGAACGCCCCGGGTGTGACCTGGGCGAGAATCGCGGCGTGCCGGGCCGCGTAGGCGGCCGTCGCCTGCCGCAGGGCGTCGACGCTCTCGCGCCAGCTCGGCCGGTCGATGTAGGCGAGGTGTCCGGTCGCGGGCAGGCGGCCGGCCTGGCGTGCGTCGAGCAGCCGCAGCACGAGCGGCAGAGCGCCCGCCGGTGTCACCGAGGTTAGGGCCGCAGCCCACGCGGGCCCGAGCTCGGCGAGACGGCGTTCGGCGGCCGCCAGCTCCTGCAGCGCGGCGGTGAGAGTGGCGGCGTCGAGGGCGGCGGGTTCGGTGGCGCCCACGATGACCCACGGATGCCCGGCACGCAGCCCGAACCGGGCCGCGGCCTGCGCGAAACCTCGCGTCAGCTCGGTGACGTCATCGGCGCCCGCGCCGGCGTTGCCCGCGTTCGCCGGCACGCCACTGGGCCCGACCCCGCTCGGGTCGGCCGTGCTCGCGCCGACCCCACCCGCGCTCGCGCCGACCCCACCCGCGCTCGCGCCGACCCCACTCACGCCGGCGCCGCCGCCGCGCCCGGCGAGCCACGCCTCGGGAACCTCCGCCACCGGCCCGTCGCCGAGGGCGCCGAGGGCGTCGTAGGCGCTCCAGAGCGACTGGCCGGCCGCGTTGCGGTCGTGTACGAGGTGCGGATAGCGCGACAGGGTCGAGACGGCTGAGCGCAGCCGGGCATCCGTCGCCGCCCACCGGCTCTGGTCTGCGGTGACGGCGGCGTCGAGTGAGGCCTTCAGCTGGTCGCGGATCGACTTCATCGACTGCTTCGACCCGTGCAGCTCGAGCCCGAAAACGCCGAGCCCCACCGCGTCGAGCCGGCGCTTCACGACCTCGAGCGCGGCCTGCTTCTCGGCCACGAACAGCACCTTCTTGCCTTCGCCCACGGCGTGCGCGATGAGGTTCGTGATGGTCTGCGACTTGCCTGTGCCGGGAGGGCCCTCGAGCACGAACGACTGCCCGCTGGTGGCGCGCACGATGGCGGCGAGCTGCGATCCGTCGGCGGCGATCGGCAGGCGCAGGGTCTCTTCGTCGATCACCGGGGCGGCCGATGCGGCGGGGTCGTCGAACGACTCGCCGGGTCTCTCGACGAGGTGCTTGACCACCGGCCGCTCGAGGAGGTCGCTCCAGTTGGCGTCGAGGTCTTTCCAGATCTGGAAGGTCGAGAACCGCAGGATGGCGAGGCTCGCGGTCTCGTCGATGCGGTACGGCAGACCCGCCTCGACGAGACGCGACCGGATGCCGGCGAACACGGCCCCGACGGCGATGCCGGAGTCGTCGAGCGCCGGACTCGCCAGCTCGTCGAGATCGAGACCCTTGGTGGCCCGCAGCCACTCGAGCAGGCAGAGGTTGGGCTGGGCGATGTCGTCGCCGTCGAGCTTCATCGAGTAGGGCGTGAATGCCAGACCGCCGGTGAGACGCATCGGCAGCAAAAACAGGGGAGCCCGGGCCTCGCCGCCGCCCGACTTCTCATGCACGAGGGTGCCCAGCGTGAGGTAGAGGTAGTTGCTGCCCGTCTCCTGCTCGAGGGTGTCTGCTTCGCGCTTCATGGCTCGGAGCTGTGCGCGATGCTTGATGTCGTCGCGGGCGGTGAAGACGGTGTGCGTCGACCTCAGCAGCGTCGCCATCACGTCGGGTGCGATCTCGTTGACCCCCCGGTCGCCGGCGAGCTTCTGCAGCTCGGTCGAGTCGACCGCGCCCATCAGGCGCAGGCTCTTGCCCGAGTGGGCCAGGTCGTCGAGGGTGGGCAGCGATCCGCCGGGCACGATGAGGTCGAGCACCTTCGAGGTGCGGGGCATGTTCAGCAGCGGGTTGCGCAGGCTCAGGTCGAGCAGGTCGCGCTTCCACGCCTTGAAGCGGGCGGGGGAGTCGTCGTGCGAGTCGAGCACGCCCCGCACCACCTCGTCGTCGCGGGCGGCGGCGGTCAGGTTCTTCAGGCTCGACTTCGCGACGAACGGCCGTTCGAGGTCGGCGGCGGCCTGCAGTGCGGCCTCGGCGTCCGCTGTGGCACCCACCCCAGTGGCACCGAGCACGGCGCCACCGAGCACGGCGCCACCGAGCACTGCGCCACCGAGCACTGCGCCACCGAGCACGGCGCCGGCCAGCCCGGTGAACCCCGGCATCGGGCGCACGCCGTCGAGACGGGCGCGGGTGATGTCGACCATGTCGCGCAGCCGGTCGAACTGCTGCCTGAAGTACTCGGCTGCCCGCTTCGACGCATCGCGAAAGTCGAGGCTGCCCCGCCCGGGCCCGATGGCGGTCAGCTCCACGGCGTGAATCGCGTCGATCTCGACGAGGTTGGTGAGCACGTTGACGTTGTCGAGCGTGGCCGTGTCGCCGTACTTCTCGCTGGTGTAGAAGCCTGCGAAGGCGTGCCCCGCGGTCAGGAAGATCACCGGGAACAGCCCCGACGCCTCGAGGCAGGCTGCGTACAGCACCGACAGGTCGATGCAGGTGCCGAAGCGTTCGGCGAGCACCTGCTCGGTGGTGCGCACCTTCTGGCCCGAGAGCTCGAACGAGGCGGGCGGATTGATGTAGGTGATCTCGCGCGCCCGCAATGCCTCATAGAGTGCCCCGCCGATCTGGGTGGCGCGCACGGGGCCCGACTGGTAGCCGTCGAGCGAGCCGTTGCCGGTGCGCTTCAGCAGCAGGTCTGACGCGGCGCGCAGAACGCTGGTGACGGCGGCGGTGTTCGGCTGCACGAAGGCGGCCAGGGCGGCGTGCAGTCCGGGGTAGTTGAGGAACTCGTTGAATGCGCTCACCTCGACGGCGGCGACGATTCGAGTCTCGGCGCCTCCCACCGGCCCGACCGAGAGCGTCAGCGTGGCCGGCGTGGCCTCCGCCGCGCCCGAGATGAGCGGGGCGAACTCGGCGAACGCCGCACGGTCGGCACGGGCATCCACCCGCTGGGCGTCACCCGGTGCCAGCGCCCCCACCGGTCGCCGCCACTCGGCGGCGCTCGCCCGGCCGGCCACCTGCAGCGTGGCGCGCAGTTCGAGCGAGTCGAGTGCCCCCGCCGTCTCGTTGTGAACCACCAGGCTCCGGATGAACGGGATCCCGCTCGACACCAGCGACGAGTTGACCCGGGGTTGCAGTTCGACCTGCAGGCGCACGCCGTTCAGAGCGGCGTCGAGCACCTCGTAGATCTCGTTCTGCACGGGCATCCTCTGCTGTCGTCGGCCGGTGTGGATGCTCTCAGGCTAACAAGACCGCCCGACGCCGGTTGCGGCGTCGCCGCGTATCGAACAGCCCTCCCGACGCCGGTTGCGTAGCGGCGTCGCCGCGTATCGAAACCAGCGCCGGGGGTACGGGGGTCTCGATACGCTCCTGCGGAGCCACTCGACAGGCGAAGTCACTCCTTCGAGTGCCGCCAGGCGCGCTCGAACGGCAGCCGCCAGGCGTTCGGCGCGATGAGCTGGTGAATGGCGTTGGGGCCCCACGTTCCGGGCGCGTAGGTGCGCACGGGCGGCGGGTCTTCGAGCAGCTCCGCTGAGATCTCCCACAGCCGCTCGATGCCCTCCGCAGTGGTGAAGAGCGTGTGGTCGCCGCGCATCGCGTCGAGAATGAGCCGCTCGTAGGCCTCGAGCACGTCGCCCGCCCGCTCGTGGTCGTGCAGCGCGAACTGCATCGAGAGCTTGTCGAGCTTCATGCCCGGCCCCGGTCGCTTGCCGTAGAACGACAGCGACACCTTCGACGCGTCGGCGAGGTCGAACGTGAGGTGGTCGGGCCCGCTTTTGCCGACGCCCGACCCGGCCGGGAACATGCTCTTCGGCGGCTCGTGGAACGCGATCGAGATGATGCGCTGCCCCTCGGCGAGCTTCTTGCCCGTGCGCAGGTAGAACGGAACGCCCGCCCAGCGCCAGTTGTCGATCTCGACCTTCAGCGCCACGAAGGTCTCGGTCTCCGACTCGTGCGAGACACCCGGCATGTCGCGGTACCCGCCGTACTGGCCGCGCACCACGTTCGCCGGGTCGATGGAGCGCATCGAGCGGAAGACCTTGTTCTTCTCCTCGCTGATCGCGGCCGGCCCGAGCTCGGTCGGCGGCTCCATCGCCATGAACGCGAGAATCTGGAAGAGGTGCGTCACGACCATGTCTTTGAACGCGCCGGTCGACTCGTAGAACTCGGCGCGGCGGTCGAGGCCGAGTGTCTCGGGCACGTCGATCTGCACGTGCGCGATGAAGTTGCGGTTCCAGATCGGCTCGAACAACCCATTGGCGAAGCGGA
This sequence comes from Subtercola sp. YIM 133946, assembly GCF_036553535.1. NCBI lineage: Bacteria > Bacillati > Actinomycetota > Actinomycetes > Micrococcales > Microbacteriaceae > Subtercola > Subtercola sp. YIM 133946. The sequence continues at coordinate 67,866 of NZ_JAZHPE010000016.1, read as the reverse complement.
ACGCGAGGATGTTCTGGGCCGGCTCCTTGCCCAGAAAGTGGTCGATGCGAAAGATCTGCGCCTCGCGGAACGTCTCGTGCAGCTTCGCGTTGAGCGCGACGGCGCTCGGCAGGTCGGTGCCGAACGGTTTCTCCATGATCACCCGGGAGTGGTCGACGAGGTCGGCGTCAGACAGCATCTTCACGACGGCGAGGGCGGCCTTCGGCGGCACGCTCAGGTAGTGCAGGCGGCGTGCACCCTCACCCAGCAGGGCCTCGGCGTCGCGCACGGCCTCGGCCAGGGCATCCGGGCCCTCGTTCTGCCCCACGTAGGTCAGCCGCGACGCGAAGCTCTCGAGCTGCTCTTCTGACAGCGGGCGGGTGCTGAACTCGTGGCAGGCCTCGATGGCGAACTCGCGGAACGATTCGTTGTCGTACGGTTCGAGCGAGGTTCCGACGATACGGATGCTCGGGGCCAGCGACGAGAGCACCAGATGCGCCATGCCGGGGATCAGTTTTCGTCTCGCCAGATCGCCCGTGGCACCGAACAGCACCACGACATGCGGTGCGATGGCGGTCGAGAGGTCGAAGCGGTCGGGCTCGTCGGGAATCATGCTCACCCTCGACATAGTGGCAGCGCGCCCGCTACCGCAGGGTGGCCGCAAACAGACCGTCACGTGAACGAAACATGCCGGTATTCTGCTCGTGTCGCGGGTGGCGGGGGGTTTCGATACGCGCGGCTTCGCCGCGCTACTCAACCGGCGGGGTTGTGGTCGAGTGGGCCCGCGCAGCGAGCCGCGTTCGTCAACCGGCGGGGTCGGTGGTCGAGTGGGCCCGTGAAGCGAGCCGCGTTAGTCAATCGGCGGGGTCGCTGGTCGAGTGGGCCCGCGCAGCGAGCCGCGTTCGTCAATCGGCGGGGTCGCTGGTCGAGTAGGCCCGCGCAGCGAGCCGTATCGAAACCTCACTTTTGCATACCCGCTTCATAGCATCGGCATGGGCACCGCATAGCGCCGCTTCGTACTGTCTCACACAGACCCCATACGAAGGAGCCCCATGTTCGGCACATACCTCAGGCGAGAACTCGTCAACAGGCGAAAACAGACCATCATCATTTCGATCGGAATGGCGCTCGCCATCGGGCTGGTCATTCTGGTCAACTCGATCTCGGCGGGAGTGCAGGGCGCGCAGGCGTCTGTGCTGCAGTCGGTCTACGGTGTCGGCACCGACATCACGATCAGCCAGGCGGCGGCCGCCCCGACCGCCGGCGCGAACCCCGGCGGCCAGTTCGCCTTCGGCTCGGGCTCGGGCGCCACCTCGGGCGGCACCACGACGCTCAGTCAGTCGACGCTCACCGCCAGCCGCACCGAGACCGTGTTCGCCGACACCGCGCTCGCCACCGTGCAGGGCACGGCGGGCGTCTCGGCCGCCACCGGAACCCTGTCGCTCACCAACCAGACCTTCAGCGGCCAGCTGCCCGACCAGTCGACCACCGGCGGAACCGCAGACGGAACCACCGGCACCCAGGGTGCCCCCGCCGCGGGTCAGGCCCCGACAGGAGGCGCCGACGGTGCCGGCGGCAGCGCGTTCGACGTGAACAGCTTCACCGTGCTCGGCCTCGACCCCACCGGCAGCTCGGTCGGCCCGCTCTCAGCCGTCACCCTCGCCACCGGCCGGCTGCTCGACGCCTCTGACGTCGGAACCGACAACGTCGTGCTCGACTCGAGCTACGCCACGTCGGCCTCGCTCGCCACCGGCGGCACCATGGACATCGGCGGAACCACGTTCACCATCGTCGGCACGGTCTCGTCGACCGGCTCCGACAGTGTCACCGCGTCGAACGCCTACATTCCGCTCGACGTGGCCCAGACGCTCTCGAGCAACGCCGGCATGATCAGCAACATCTACGTCACCGCCGCCAACTCGGGCGACGTCGACACGGTCGCCGCCGCACTGCAGGCCGCGCTGCCGACCGCCACCGTGAGCACCCAGGCCGACCTCGCGTCGACCGTCTCGGGATCGCTCTCGACCGCCTCCTCGCTCATCGCCAACCTCGGCACGTGGCTGTCGATCCTGGTGCTCGCCGCCGCCTTCCTGATCGCGATCCTGTTCACGATCTCGGGCGTCACCCGCCGCACCCGCGAGTTCGGCACCCTGAAGGCGGTGGGCTGGAGCAACCGGCGCATCGTCAGCCAGGTGGCCGGTGAATCGGTCGTACAGGGCCTCATCGGCGGTGCCATCGGCATCGTGGTCGGCCTGATCGGCATCATCGTGGTCAACATCATTGCCCCCACGCTGAGCGGCTCGGCCGCCTCGACCACCACCGCCGGAGGCCCCGGCGCGGGCGGCGGCCCCGGCGGCGGCGGCTTCGGTGCCGCGGCGTCGGCTGTCGCATCGACCACGGTCACGCTGCAGGCGCCGGTGACGATCGGCATCATCCTCATCGCGGTGGCGCTGGCCGTGCTCGGCGGGCTTCTCGCCGGCGCTATCGGTGGCTGGCGTGCGGCCCGGCTGCGGCCCGCCGAGGCGCTTCGGTCGGTGGGCTAGGGCGCGGCATCCCAGACCTGCCCGCCTCGCCCTGCGGCCCCGGCTCACGCCGCCCGTCGCATCACCCGCCCACCCCGACCGTCGCAACACCCCACTCTCAACGAAACGCAGAGGAGCCAGACCATGTACGAACTCACGAACGTCACGAAGACCTACAACGCCAGCAAACGAAAGGTCACGGCGCTCGACGGCGTGAACCTGAGCATTCCCGACGGGCAGATGGTGGCCATCCAGGGCCCCACCGGCGGTGGCAAATCGACGCTGCTGCAGATGCTCGGCGCCCTCGACCGGCCGAGCTCGGGCGAGGTGCAGCTCGGAACGTCGATGCTGTCGAAGCTCGGCGACCACAAGCTGGCCGAGATCCGCGCCAAAGAGATCGGGTTCGTCTTTCAGGGGTTCAACCTGATTCCGACCCTGACCGCCCTCGAGAACGTCGAGACGGCGCTCGCGCCGCTGCCGGTGTCGGGCGCCGAGCGTCGGTCGCGGTCACTGGATGCCCTGGCCTCCGTCGGGCTCTCCGAGCGCTCGTCGCACCTGCCTGCCGAGCTGTCGGGCGGACAGCAGCAGCGCGTGGCGATCGCCCGCGCGCTGGTCAAGTCGCCCGACGTTCTGCTGGCCGATGAGCCCACCGGAGCCCTCGACGAGGGCACCCGCGACGAGATCATGGAACTGCTCGAGAGCTTCTGGCGCGACCAGGGCCTGACGCTCATCATCGTCACGCACGACTCGGCGGTGGCCCGCCGCGCCGAGCGCCGCCTGCACATCAAGAACGGAAAGGTCACCGAGGTGGGCACCTCATCGAAGGTCGGTGCCCGGTCGGCGCCGGGCCCGGCGGCCTCCGCTGCCCCCGCGGCGCCCGGCGTGGCGCCCGCCACGGCGCCCACTGGCGCTGAGCCTGCCACGGCGCGTGCCGCCGATTCGGGCGACGAGTCCGAGGCCGCCTGACTTCGTCCCTTCCGGAGACAGGCTGAGCGCGGAGGCGGCCGGTGAGACTGGGGTTGAATGGGAGAGTGAGTTCTTCCCTGGTAGCGGCGCTGCGGCGCGACCTGATTACATCGTCGTTCAGTGTCGAGACGGTGGGGGCGCTGTGGGGCGAGGAGGCCGCAGCGGCGCTGTTCCGGGGGCAGCGGTTGCCGGCAGTGCGAGCGTTGCAGCGGCGGCGGGCCGAGGGTGTGCCGGTGTCGCGGGCCGAGACGCTGGCGACGCTGTTCGTGCTGAACGAGCCGGTGGAGCGGGCGGCGACGGATGCCGCACTGCCCACCCTCGGCTCCGCGGGCGCCGAGCAGCTGGGTCTCGTCGGCCCGGCCCCCGCGCCGGCCACTGGCCAGGCGGCGGTCGACGTCGTAGACCCGCTCGTCGCGCTGCTCGACCTGCGCCCGTACAGCTTCGTCGACGCGCTCGGCGCGGGCAGCTGGTGGATCGTCTCCGACCTCGGCGAGCTGGCGCTCGGCGGCCGGCCGCTCGGCGTCGACCATGTGCTGGGGGTCGGTGGGGCATCCACGACTCTCAGCGGCCTGATGATCACCGAACCGGTGGGGCGGGTGCTCGACCTCGGCACGGGGTGCGGAATCCAGGCCATGCACGCCTCGCGCCACGCCAGGAGCGTCGTCGCGACCGACATCTCGACGCGCGCCCTCGAGCTTGCGGCGCTGAACGCCGAGCTGAACGCGATCGACAACATCGAGCTGCGCCTCGGCAGCCTGTTCGAGCCGGTCGCGGGCGAGCAGTTCGACCAGATCGTGTCGAACCCGCCGTTCGTGATCACCCCGCGCGGCGAGGATGTTCCGCAGTACTAGTACCGCGACGGCGGGCTGGTGGGCGACGATCTGGTGGCGACGGTGATGCGCGGCTGCGAGGCACACCTCGCCCCGGGCGGAATCGCGCAGCTGCTCGGCAACTGGGAGTACCGCGAGCCCGGTGCACGTCGAACGACCTCCACCGGCAGCACGCCCCGCGGCCCGGGCAGCGACCCCGGCGAGGGCTCGGGCGACGGCCTCGAACGGGTGCGCGGCTGGCTTCAGGGCAGCACCCTCGACGCGTGGGTGATCGAGCGCGAGCTGCAGGATGCTCCGCAGTACGCCGAGACCTGGATTCGTGACGGCGGCACCCGCCCCGGCACCCCCGCCTTCGAGCCGTTGTACGCGGCCTGGCTCGACGACTTCGAGGCGCGCGGCGTCACGCACGTAGGCTTCGGCTACGTGCTGCTGCGCCAGAGCCGCGCGCCGCGGCCGTTGCGCCGCTTCGAGCGCCTGACCGACGCCCGCGGCTCGAACCCGGCCGGGCTCGGGCAGTATTTCTCGACGAGCCTCGAGGGTTACGACTGGCAGCAGGCGCTGAGCGACGAAGCGCTGCTGGCGTCGACGGTCACCTACGCGCCAGACGTCACCGAAGAGCGCCACTACTGGCCCGGCCAGGAGAACCCGACGGTGATGACACTGCGTCAGGGCAGCGGGTTCGCCCGCACCGTCTCCCTCGACACGGCGTTGGCCGCTCTGGTCGGAGCCTGCGACGGCGACCTCACCATCGGGCAGATCTGTGGCGCGATCGCGCACCTGCTCGAGGTCGACGAGCTCGAGCTGCTCGTCGACGTGCTGCCGCGCGTGCGCGAGCTGCTCATCGACGGCTTCCTGCTGCCCGCTTAAGAGAGCCCGCTCCCGGTCAGCCGCGGAAGGTGATGCGTGCCCGAGTGAAGTCGCGGGTCAGCCCGGTGCCGACGAGAATGCCGAGCGCGATCGAGAACAGCGAGATGCCCGTGTTGACCAGCGTCGTCACGCTCGCCGCCCCCGCGCTCACCGAGGTTCCACCGGCGCTCTCACTGATGCCGATGAACCCGAGCGCCCCGGGCACGAGCAGCCAGAACGACGCCAGCATCATCACCGTGGCGGGCGGTGCCGACCGGAACTGCGCGAGGAACCGGCTGAGCGGCACCACCACAAGCGCCCCGACGAACCCCGACAGCAGCGAGCCGAGGAACACCGCCCCGATGGTCTGGGCCCCGTACGACGCGAACAGGGCCACGAGAATCCACAGGAACGACCGCTTCGGCGCCGACAGGAAGAACACGAACCCCACACCCACCAGCGCCACTCCCGCGATCGCCGACCACCACCCGAGACCGTTCACCTGTGTCACCTCGGTGCCGCCGTGGGTCACGGTGAGCCCGGCGATCACGCCGAACGCGAGCAGCAGCAGCTGGGCGACGCCGTAGACGACCCGGCTGGCGCCCGCGATGATCTGGTTGCTGGTGAGCTCGATCGACGCGACGGTGAGCGTGAGCCCCGGTAGAAAGCTCACCAGCGCCGGGGCAATGAGCTTCAGCGGGCTGTCGCCGGCCGCGCCGGCGAGGAACAGCGTCGTGATCACCGTGACGATGAACGAGGCGAACACCGGCATCGCGCTGGCCAGGGTCGGCAGCCGCTTGCCGAGCACGAGCAGCCCGCCCACGATGGCGCCCAGCAGGATGTACGCCGGAATCGCCGCCGCCGTGGGGTTCAACGTCAGCCCGAAGCCGAGGCACAGCACGGTGTGCCCGACCACGGTCATCCACGGCCCGAAGCGCGGTGCAGAGGTGCGGATGGCCGCCAGCCGGCCGAGCGCATCGTCGGGGTCGAGCGTGCCGCGCTGGGCCTCACCGACGAGTTCGTCGATCGCGGCCGCCTGGTCGAGCCTGATCGACAGCGTCGACACCGTGTCGAGGTCGGTGCGGCCGGCCCGGGCCGCGAGGTCTTCTGCGCTGTACCGGCCGTGGCCGCCGACCACGGTCTGCGAGCCGGTCTCGGTCGACACGGCGCCGGCGACCTGGGGCTCGCCCGGGCCCGCCACCGCGTCGAGCTGCAGAATGACGAGCGTGGGCAGCACGGCGATACGGATGCCCGTGAGGTTGTAGGTCGCCGCGATGTCGTACAGCGTGTTCTCGACATCGTTGGTGGCCTGGCTCGACGCCAGCATGGCCACGCCGAGCGCGCGCAGCATGGTCAGGATGGCCGTGTCTTTGGCCTCTTCGTCGGGCTCCTTCGGCGGCGCCTGCGGCTTCAGTGTGCGGCCCCACTGGCGGCGCAGCTCGCGCCACGGGTGCAGCCCACGCCGCGGGTGCGGTGCCGGCGAGGGATTTCGGGCCATGTCAGTATCCTCTCAGGCGCGAGGCCCGTCGGGGTTCAGCGCTCGTCTGTGGCGGCCGGCCACGCTCGTCAGTGGTGGCTGCCGACGGATAGTCTCGAGGGTGCCGGCCGTGACGCGCGGTGCGGCGATCTTGAAAGGAAACCTCACGTGAGCGACACCGTCTACACCGCCATTCTCGACAGCGGCAGCAGCACCGAATCGATCCAGCTCGAGTACATCGAAGGGCTGCCGCAGAAGTCGATCGTTCGAACGGCCGACATCGACGGCGAGCCGGCCGAGGTCGTGTGGGAGCTCGACCCCGACGCGGCCGAGTACACCTACCGCCCGATCGAGGTGCAGGAGGGCGCCGACTCCGAGTAGCTCACCGCGAACGCGGCGTTTCGGCGCATCCGCGCTGCTTCGAAAGGGTGCGGATGCGCCGGACGGGCGCGGATGCGCCAGAACCAGCGCGGGCGCCGGGGGCCGCGCGGCTACGCCGTCTCGGCGGCGCGCAGGGCGCGCAGCGCCTCGCGCCGCCGGGCCTGCTCGAGCGGGTCGGGCACGGGCAGCGAGGCGAGCAGCCGCTGGGTGTACGGATGCTGGGGAGCGCCGAGCACCTCCGCGCCGGTACCCTCTTCGACCAACGTTCCGCGGTACAGCACCGCGATGCGGTCGGCGAGCAGGTCGACGACGGCGAGGTCGTGGCTGATGAACAACGCCGCGAACCCGAACTCCCGCTGCAGCTCTGCGAACAGCTCGAGCACCCGGGCCTGCACCGAGACATCGAGCGCCGAGGTCGGCTCGTCGGCGATCAGCAGTTTCGGCTCGAGCGCGAGAGCGCGGGCGAGGCTGGCGCGCTGGCGTTGTCCGCCGCTCAGTTCGTGCGGAAAACGATCGCCGTACGCCGACGGCAGCTGTACGGCCTCGAGCAGCTCGTTGACCCGGGGGCGGGCGGCCCCGGCATCCTGAGCCCGGCCGTGCACGATCAGGGGTTCGGCCACGCAGTCGGCGATGGTGAGCAGCGGGTTGAAGCTCGAGCCCGGGTCTTGGAAGACGAAGCCGATGTCGCTGCGGGTCTTCTTGAAGCGGCGCTCGCGCACGCCGTTCATCTCATGCCCGAGCACCGAGAGCGAACCGCTCGTCACCTTCGTCAGCCCCGCGATGGCGCGGCCGATGGTGGTCTTGCCCGATCCGCTCTCGCCGACCAGGCCGAGCACCTCGCCCTCACGAATCTCGAAGCTCACTCCGTCGACGGCCACGAACGGGCTGCGCCCGAACCGCCCGGGGTACTCGATGCGCAGGCGATCGGCGACGACCACAGGGGGAGCGGCTGCCCAGTCGGCCGCCCGACCGGATGCCCGCTCGGCGGTCTGCAGCGCACCCTGGCCCACGTGGGGCACGGCGGCCAGCAGCTGCTTCGTGTAGTCGTTCTGCGGGTCGGCGAACAGCGTCACGACGTCGGCCTCTTCGACCACGACACCCTGGTACATCACGGCGACCCGGTCGGCCAGGTCGGCCACCACGCCCATGTTGTGGGTGATGAGCACGATCGCCGCGCCGAACTCGTCGCGGCAGCGGCGCAGCAGGTCGAGAATCTCGGCCTGCACAGTGACGTCGAGCGCGGTGGTCGGTTCGTCGGCCACGATCAGGCCCGGGTTCAGCACCAGCGCCTGCGCGATGACGACGCGCTGCTTCTGGCCGCCCGAGAACTGGTGGGGGTAGTAGTTCACCCGCGTCTCGGGGTCGGGAATGCCGACCCTGCCGAGAATCTCGATGGCCTTCGCCTTGGCCTCGGCCCGCGAATAGCTGCCGTGCGCACGCAGGCCTTCGGCGATCTGCCAGCCCACGGTGTACACGGGGTTGAGCGCTGTCGACGGCTCTTGGAAGACCATCGACACGTCAGACCCGCGGATGCCCCGCAGCTGTTTCTTCGTGAGGCTGACCACGTCGCGGCTGCTGTCGTCGTCGCGGCTCGAGAGCACGATCGCACCCCTCGAGGTGGCGGTCTCGGGCAGCAGCCCGAGAATCGACTTCGCCGTGACGGTCTTGCCCGAACCGCTCTCGCCGACGATCGCGAGAACTTCGCCCGCGGCGACCGAGAGGCTGACGCCGTCGACGGCCTTGATGGCGCCGGCGTCGGTGGAGAACGACACCTCGAGGTGTCGGATATCGACGACAGGCCCGCGGGTAGGGCCGGCCGTGGTGTTCTCAACGGTCACGGTCAGACCCTCCATCGGTGTCTTCGAGGCCGGCGAGACCGGCGGGCCCGGCGGTCAGGGGTCCGCCGGGCACGACCGAGGTCTGCGCGACGTCTCCCGTTCCCACCGGCCTCTCCACCCGCCGCGCGTGGCGCGTGGAGCCTCCGGCCGGCGTGGGCCCAGCGGCGGCGACCGCGCGACGGCCGCGCAGGCGCGGGTCGGCCAGGTCGTTGAGGCTCTCACCGACGAGGGTGACACCCAGCACCGAGAGCACGATGGCGAGGCCGGGGAAGATGGCCGTCCACCAGATTCCGCTGGTCACGTCTGAGAGCGACTTGTTGAGGTCGTAGCCCCATTCGGCGGCGGCCGTCGGCTCGATGCCGAAGCCGAGGAAGCCGAGCCCCGCGAGGGTGAGTACTGCCTCCGACGCGTTCAGCGTGAAGATGAGCGGCAGGGTGCGGGTCGAGTTTCGCAGCACGTGCCGGAACATGATGCGCGGGGTCGAGGCACCGATGACCATGGCCGACTCGACGAAGGCCTCGCTCTTGATGCGCACGGCCTCCGAACGGATCACCCGGAAGTACTGCGGAATGTAGACGACCGTGATCGAGATGGCCGCCGCCAGGATTCCGCCGTACAGGTTCGACTGGCCGCCCGAGATCACGATCGACATGACGATGGCCAGCAGCAGCGACGGAAAGGCGTAGATCGCGTCGGCGATGACCACGAGCACGCGGTCGAGCCAGCCGCCGAGGTACCCCGACACGAGCCCGAGGAAGACGCCGACGAAGATCGAGAGCACGATGGCGACGACCATCACCTCGAGCGCCGTCTGGGCACCCCAGATGACCCGCGAGAACACGTCGTAGCCGCCGACCGTGGTGCCCCAGATGTGGCCGGGGCTCGGCGGCTCCTGCGAGCCGAACGGCCCGCTGGCGTCTCTGAGCTGGGCGAAGCCGTAGGGCGCGATCCACTGCGCGAACACGGCGCAGATCACGTAGACGGCCGTGATGATGAGGCCGGCGACGAGCATGCCGCGCTGCAGCCCCACGCTCTGGCGCAGCTGGCGCACGACGGGCAGGCGACTCAGGATGCTCGGCTTGGCCGGTCGCGGAAGTGTCGCGGTCACGTCAGTACCTCACCCTCGGGTCGATGATCGCCGCGGCGACGTCGACGATGAAGTTGGTCAGGGCCACGATCACCGCGAGCAGGGCGACGATGCCCTGTACGGCCACGAAGTCGCGCGCACCGAGGTACTGCGCCAGCTGGAAGCCGAGGCCCTTCCATTCGAACGTCGATTCGGTGAGTACGGCGCCGCTGAGCAGCAGTGCGATCTGCAGGCCGATGACGGTGATGATGGGGATGAGCGCGGGCTTGTACGCGTGCTTGCGCACGAGCCGGTACTCGCTGACGCCGCGCGAACGTGCGGCATCCACGTAGTCGGTCGACAGCGTGCCGATGACGTTGGTGCGCACGAGACGCAGGAAGATGCCGGCGGTCAGCAGGCCCAGCGTGACGGCCGGCAGCACCGCGTGCAGCAGCACGTCGCTGATCACGGCCGGATCGCCCGTCTGGAAGGCGTCGATGAGGTAGAAACCGGTGGTGTGCGGCAGGTCTTGCATCTCGAACTCGCTGCCAGTGCTCGCGCGCCCGGCGACCGGCAGCACATTCAGCCACACCGAGAAGATCAGCTTCAGCAGGATGCCCGCGAAGAACACCGGGGTGGCGTAGCAGAGGATGGCGAACACGCGCAGTACCGCGTCTTGGCCCTTGTCGCGGAAGTAGGCGGCGAGCAGACCGAGCGGAATGCCGACGATGAAAGCCACGATGAGCGCGTAGAACGCGAGCTCGAGAGTGGCAGCCCCGTAGGTGACCAGAATCTCGGTGATCGGCCGGTTGTCGCTGATGCTGTTGCCGAAGTTGCCCGTGGCGATCTGGCCGAGGTACTCGATGTACTGCACCAGGATGGGCCGGTCGTAGCCCGCCGAGTGGATGCGCTCCTGCAGCTGGGTGGCGTTCAGCCGCCCGCCGAGTGCCGCCGTGATCGGGTCGCCGGTCAGCCGCATCAAGAAGAAGACGAGGGTGACCAGAATGAAGATCGTCGGAATGATCAGCAGGAATCGTACGACGATGTAGCGGCCGAGGCCGCCCCCGGTGCGCTGCTTCTTGAAAATCGTTGTCGACTCAGCAGCGGTCTCGGGGGCGGCCTCGGAGGTTACAGAACTCAACCCTTCGACAGCGCCGCGTAGCGGAACTTGAACGACGCGTCGAGCGTGTCGGAGGCACCGTTCACGTTCGAGCCGACGACGGCGACCTGTGAACCCTGCAGGTAGGGGATGGTCGACAGGTCGGCCGCCACCTTCGCCTGGATGTCTTCGATCTCTGACGTGCGCGCGTTGGGGTCTGTCTCGCCGACCTGCTTCGTGATCTCGTCTTGCACCGCGGTGTTGTCGTAGTGGTTGGCGAGGAAGTTGTCGGCTGAGAAGAACGGCGTCAGGTAGTTGTCGGCGTCGGAGTAGTCGGGGAACCAGCCGAGCTGGTACTCCGGGTAGACGTCGCTCGTGCGGTCTTTCGAGTACTGCACGTAGTCGGTCGTCTGCAGGTTCACCGTGAAGAGCCCGCTGGCCTCGAGCTGGTCTTTGATCAGCGCGTACTCGTCGGCCGACGAGGGGCCGTAGTGCTCGGAGACGTACTGCAGGTTCAGCGTGATGGGGCCGGTGACGCCCGCCGCGGCCAGGGTCGATTTGGCCTTGTCGAGGCTGGGGCCGCCGTTGCCGTCGCCGTACAGGTCTTTGAGCACGGTGGTCGCACCCGTGAGCCCCGCCGGAACGTACGAGTACAGGGGCGTGTAGGTGTCTTTATAGACCTGGCTGGCGATCGCCTGGCGGTCGATCAGATCGGCCACGGCCTGGCGGACTGCGAGCGACTTGGCCGGGTCGGCCTCGGTCGTCGTGGCACCGAACGGCATCGTGTCGAAGTTGAAGACGATGTAACGGATCTCGCCGCCGGGCCCGTCGACGACCTTGACCTTGCTGTTCGTGCTGAGGTCGGCGATGTCGGTGGCCGAGAGGCTGCGGTAGGCGACATCGATGTTGTTCTGCTGGATGTCGAGCTTCAGGTTCGCGGCCTCGGCGTAGTACTTCACGTTGACCGTCGGGGTCTTCGCCGCCCCGAGGAGGCCCTGGTAGTTGGGGTTCGCCTTGTACTGGATGGTGTTGTTGAAGTCGTAGCTGGCGATGTCGTACTGCCCGGCGAACGGGTGCGCCTTGACGATGTCGGTGTCGGGGGTCAGCGCGGTGGCCGAGAACACCTGCTCGTCGACGATCGGGCCGGCCGGGCTCGAGAGCACCTGGGGGAAGGTCTGGTCGTTCGGCGTCTTGAGAGTGAAGACGACGGTGGTGGGGTCGGGCGCGGCGGTCGACACGAGGTTGCCGAGCAGCGATGACGGCCCGTTCTCGTCGGCGATGCTGACGACGCGGTCGAAGCTGAACTTCACGTCAGAGGAGGTGAGGTCGTCGCCGTTGGCGAACTTGAGGCCCGGCTTGAGCTTCACGGTGTACTCGGTGGGCGACGTGAAGTCGGCCGAGACGGCGATGTCGGGCGCGACGTCGGGGCTGCCGAGCGGCGTGTTCATCAGGAACGGATACACCTGGTTCTCGACCGCGAACGAGCCGTTGTCGTACGAGCCCGCAGGGTCGATCGTGGTGATCTTGTCTGTGGTGCCGATGGTGATCGAGCTGGCCGACGCGCCACCGGTCGAGCTGCTGTTGCCGCCGCCGGAGCAGCCGGCGAGCACGAAGGCGGAGGCCGCCACTGCTGCGGTCACCCCGATCAGGCGAGTGGTGCGCGGGCGCAGGTGTGACCGGGGGGCTGACGGCATTCGCGTCTCCTCTTTCAGTACGATTCGCCTCGACAGGATCGCGAATCGTGATGGGTGTCGAACAAAAAAATGCGCGCAGGCATCGTGGTGGATCCCCGCAGCGCATTGCTGTGTAGAAAGTATTAACCCCTCGTAGGGGTGGCTTCGACCAATTCGCACGATTGTGCACATGAACGCAATCTTCTAGCGCCTCATGTGCGCAGACACAGGATTCATGCGTCTAGTTCAGGTGAGACAGAGCTTCTTCGAAGAAGACGAGGCTCTTTTTCCAGGAATCCGTCGCCGCAGCGGCTCGGTAGGCCTCGTGATTCGTGTCGTTGAAGAACGCGTGGCCGGCCCCGGGGTAGGTGACCGGCAGGAAGGTGATGCCCGCCTGGCGCATCTGGGCGGTGAGGTGCGGCAGGGCATCCATCAGGGGTGTGTCGTCGTGACCGACGAAGTAGAGAATCGGGCACGAGATCTCGTCGATGAGCTGCTGGGTCAGGTTCGCGTAGCCGTAGTACGGCACGGATGCCCGCACTCGCGGGTCGGCGACGGTGAGGCTGAAGGCATAGCTGCCCCCGAAGCAGTACCCCACCACGCCGATGCGCCCGTCGACCCCGGCCTGCCCCTCGAGGTGGTCGACGCACTGCACGAGCTTCGTGATCGCGCTTGCGGCGAACGCCGGCACGGCGACGGGGGCCATCAACTCGCGCAGCAGGGGTTGCGCGGCGTTGCGCACCTCGGGGTCGGCCGACGACAGCGACTGCTGCAGCTCGGCGGCGACAGTGGCGCTGATGCCGAGGTCACCCATCAGGTCGGGCGCGAGCGCTAGGTAGCCCTCGGCGGCGTAACGATCGGCCACGTCTCTGATGTGGTCGACCAGCCCCCACACCTCGTGGATGACGATGACCGCTCCCTTCCACTTGCGTGGCGGGCGGCTGGGCGTCGCCAGGTAGGCGGTGAACGAAGCGTCGTCGGTGCCGAGGCGGAGCTCTGTCACGGGAATGCCTTTCGCGCGGGAACCAGAAGAGTCTACGGGGCACACGAAAACGGGCCCCGCGCAGTGTGCGCGGGGCCCGTCGTGCTGTGGTGGGGCGAGACTACTTCGTGTTGACCGTGATCTTGGCGATTCCGACCTCGAGCTTGTCGGTCACGGCGGTCGTGCTGTAGGTCTTGTTCAGCAGCGCGGCGGCGTCAGGCGACACGTAGACCGTGGTGCCCTCGAGGATGGCTGTGTCGCCCGAGGTCTGCAGGGGCTTCAGCGTCGAACCGTCGAGGTTGAACAGGTAGGCCTGCGTGGCGACCGGCGAACCGTTGGCCGAGACGTCACCGTAGAGCTTCGAGGTGCCGGGGTCGACGGTGAAGTTGGTCAGGTCGACCTCGATGCCGCCGCCGGTGAGCGACAGGCCCGAACCCTCGTGCTTGATGCTGCCCTGCACGTACGGACGGTAGCTCTGGCTCGGGTCGTAGTACTTGACGTTGCCGCCCGTGATCGGGAAGGCCAGCACGCCGGCGCTCGACAGCGTGGCGGTACCGAGCACGCCCGGGGTGAGGCCGAGGCTCTTCAGCGCCGCGAGGAAGCCGGCGTCGACGGTGACCTCGGTGTCGACACCGGTGAGGTTCGGGATCGAGGCGACGGGGGTCGGGGTGGAGGAGGTGCTGGCCGAGGGCGATGACGCCGTCGACGTCGACGATGACGAGCAGGCGGCGAGCGAGAAGGCGAGGGCGCCGGAGGCAGCAATCGCGATTGCTGCTTTCTTGAAATTACGCATGAGTCGAATCCTTTTCTGTGTGAATCGGCGAGAAGCTGATCCGTGGGTGTCGGTGATTGCTGACACCATGAGTTCGGCCTCGCTCCCGAATCGGGTTGGAATCCGTTTTTTCACACAGCTGGCATTCAGGTTCGATAGACCCGCCTTCTATAGGTGCGATACGCGAGGCCCGCGAGCACCATCAGCACGGCGAGACCGAACGAGACGCGGGCGACGGCGAGCGTCGGCACCAGCAGCTGCGCGGTCAGGGCGGCCGGCACCGCGAGCCACTCCCACCGCCCACTGAGAGCCACGAACGGCACCAGCAGCAGCGCGTACCACGAGTAGTGCGGGGTGACCACGAGCAGGGTGGTGCCGATCATCACCACCTGGCCCATCCACGGTTCGGCCGGGTCGGTGCGTCGCCAGACCAGCACGGCGGTGACGAGCAGCAGGATGCCCGCCAGCACGATGGCGGCGGGCCCCGGTGCCACCAGCGAGAGCAGCGCGAACCGGCTGCCGTCGTCATAGCCCTCTTCTGCCAGGTAGCCGGGCAGGAACCCGATGACGGCGATGCCGGTCGCTACGACGTAGGGAACGTAGAGGGCGGCGAAGGTGAGCACGGCGGGCACGGCCACCTGGAACGGGTGCCGCCGCAGCAGTGCGGGGGCTCCGATGACGGGCACGAGTTTGACCGCGATCGCGAGGCCCAGCAGAACGCCGCCCGCGATGGTGCGGGCCGTGGAGACACGCGACAGCGCCGCCGCTCCGGCGCCCGGGGCAGCGGGTGGGTTCGGCCCGGGCATCCGGTCGCCCACGGCGCCGCGTGCGACGAACAGCGTGGCGAGCAGCAGCAGCAGCGCGGCCAGGGCGTCGACGTGCGAATTCGTCACCGCCTCGGTCGCGACGAACGGGCTGAATGCCCAGAGCGCCGCCCAGCGTACGTTCTTGCGCCGGCGTCTCAGGGTCAGCACGAGCGTCACGGTGACACCGAGGCTGACCAGGGCCCCGGCGAGCTGGAACGGCCAGTACTCGGCCGTCGCCGGCACGGTGAAGCGCACCCCGGCGAAGTACAGCTCGGCGCCCGGCGGGTAGATCGTGTGCACCTGGGGCCGGTTGATGGTGGTGCAGATCACCTCGAACGACGGCAGCGACACCGTTCGGGCGACGCGCCCGCTCTCGGCGCACTGCGGATGCCCGTCGCTGTCATTCACGGCGGCCGGAAACAACCACGGCTCACGAAACGGGGCCAGCGCGTCGTCGGCCGGCACGGAGGTGTAGGGCGACACCCCGTTGTTCTGCACAATGCCGTCGAAGGCGTACCGCGCAGAATCCGAGCTGGTGTTCGGCGGGCCGGCCAGGGCGGCGGCGCCCAGAACGGCCGAGCCAGCGACGATCAGTACGATCGCCGCCCTCGCCGGCACGCGCTTCAGCGCCAGAACGGCCACGATGAAGAGACTCCAGAGCGCGACGGTGAACCACACGATTCCGCCGGCGTCGGCCGGATCGAAGAATCCGAGGGCGCTGACTGACATGATCGTCAGAACGGCCATCACGGCCAGTACGACGGCGGTGGCGACGGTGGAGGCCAACGCTCGGGTATCAGGCACGGCCCTATCTAAACACCCCTCCGCTCCGAAGAAGGAAGCATGCAGCACCAGCCCGTGCGACGTCTGCTTCTGAACATGCAACGCGCCGTCGCCGCACCCACCCGCAACCCGCGCCTCGCCGTCGTTCTCGGCAGGCTGCTGGCGACGGCGTTCCTGCTCTGCTTCGCGACCGGCCTCTACAGCCACTTCCTGCAGCAGCCGCTGCCGTGGATGCGCTTTCCGACCCAGCCGACGAACCTCTACCAGCTCACGCAGGGCATCCACATCACGGCCGGCATCGCCTGCTTCCCGCTGATCTTCGGCAAGCTCTACACGGTGTTTCCGAACCTCTTCCAGACACCGCCGGTGTCGGGGCTGAAGGGGCTGCTCGAGCGGGCGTCGATCGCGCTGTTCGTCGGGGCGTCTCTGGTCGAGATCGTGATCGGGCTGCTGAACACCTACCAGTTCTACCTCTGGCCGTTCGGTTTTCGTGAGACGCACTTCGCACTGTCGTTCGTCATCATCGGGTCGCTGGCCATCCACATCGGCGTGAAGCTGCCGATCATCGCGCGGTACTGGCGAAAGGGCGACGGTTACGGGCCCGAGCTGGCGCAGACCGCCGACGAGCGCGAGCTGGTGGATGCCCCCCTCATCGATGCCGTGCCGACGCCGTTGCAGGGCGCGCCCGGGGTGCGGCAGGCCGCCGGGCTGACGGGCAGGCTCTTCCGCTGGATCGACTCGACGCCGTCGCTCGACGAGCCGCGGGTGGCGGTCGCGCCGATCACGTCGGTGCGCGCCGAGAACGAGCTCGACGAGCCGCGCATCGCGGCCGCGTCGATCGTGTCGGCACCAGTGGCGGCAGAGCCGATCGACCCCGACATGGCGGCCGCACCCCGCACGCGTGTGCGATCATCCCTCAGCCGCCGTGGCTTTCTCGCCACCATTGCGGCCGGTGTGGGCGCCGTGGTGCTGCTGACCGCCGGCCAGTCGTTCGCCTTCCTCGCGCCGCTGAACGTGTTCGCACCGCGCGAGAAGGGAATCGGGCCGCAGGCCGTGCCCGTGAACCGAACGGCCATGGCCGCCCAGGTCACCGACACCGCGATCGACCCGAACTGGGCGCTGAGCGTCACCCACGGCACGTTCTCTCAGCGCTTCAGCCGAGCCGACCTGCTGGCCCTGCCGCAGACCACGGTCGATCTGCCCATCTCGTGCGTCGAGGGCTGGAGCCAGATGGCCACCTGGAGCGGCGTTCGGCTGACGAGCCTGATGGCGCTGGTCGGCGCGGGCTCCACAGCCGCCCTCACGCTCACCAGCCTGGAGAAGGAGGGCGGCTATCGTGTCACCCAGATGGGCCCGGAGTACGTGGGCGACCCGAACACGCTGGTCGCGCTGATGCTGAACGGCGAGACTCTCGACATCGACCACGGGTATCCCGCGCGCATGATCGCGCCCGGCCGCCCCGGCGTGCTGCAGACCAAGTGGCTGAGCTCGCTGGAGGTGGTGTGATGACCGAGACGACCGAACCGGTGTCGCCGGGGATGGCCCGCGTTCGCGCCGCGCTGATCGGCGTGGGAGTGCTCGGGCTGCTGCTCGGCGCATACGTACTGGTGACGCTGCAGAGCCCGATCGCGATCGTCGGGGTGGCCACGTGGCTGCTCGGCGCGATCATCCTGCACGACGCGGTTCTCTCACCGATCGTGCTGGGCGTGAGTGTTCTGGTGCGGCGCACCGGGCGTCGGGTGTCGCGGGTCGTGCTGGTCATCGTGCAGGGCGCCGTCGTTGTGGGCGCCATCATGACGCTGCTGGTGGTGCCCGAGATCTACGCCAAGACGAAGGGCCCCAACACCACCGTGCTGCCGTTCGACTACGCGCTGCGGCTGGGGTTGCTCTGGGCATCCCTCGCCGTGCTCACGGCCGTGGTGTGCCTGCTCTACACGCGCCGGGCCCGCCGCCGGGGCTGACCCGGCCCCGGCGGGCCGGCCCCGCCTCACCGGCCCGGCCGCTGGGGCTGGCCCGACCCCGCCGGCCCGGCCCCGCCCCGCGTCGGGTGGATGCCCGTGGGCTCAGTTGTTGCCGACCGTACAGGTCTGCTCAGCCGCCGTCTGGCCGCTCACGTTGGTCGGCAGCGCCACCGACGTGGGCGTCGGCGTGGCGGTGTCGGTGGGCGCGGCGGTGTCGGTCGGAGCCGCCGTATCGGTGGGCGCTGCCGTGTCGGTCGGCGTCGAGGTAGACGTCGGGTCGGCCTCGGCCGCCCGGCCCACACCGCCGGTCAGCGAGATCGGGGTGTCGTTCTGCAGCGCTGTGTTCAGCACGTCGGCCGCTGTGTCGTCGGGAATGACCCGGTTGGGGTCGTCGGGGTCGCTGACCACCGGATACTGCACGAACACCAGATCGCTGAGGCTGACGTTCTTCAGGGCCAGCGCGATGGCGACCATTGCGGTCGGGTCTTGCAGCGTCGTCGAGAACTGCATGTTCGACACGGCTGCGTTCGCCAGCTGGTACAGGGCCAGCGGGTTGGCGAGAACGCCGGCACTCGTGATCTTGCGCATCAGCGCCGAGAGGAAGACCTGCTGGTTGCTGATGCGGCCGAGGTCGCTGCCGTCGCCGACACCATGCCGGCTGCGCACGAAGGCGAGGGCCTGGTCGCCCACCAGGGTCTGCTCGCCGGCGGAGAGGTCGAGACCGGTGTAGGGGTCGACCACGTCGCTGGCGAGACACACGCTGACGCCGCCGACGGCGTTCGACATGGCGATCACACCGTCGAAGCTGATCTCGGCCGCATACGGGATCTTCAGGCCGGTCAGGGCCTCGACCGTGAGAACGGTGCAGGCCAACCCGCCGCGCGAGAGTGTGGTGTTGAACATCGCGCCATCGGTGGCGTCGACGGTGCTGCCGTCGCCGCTCGGGTCTGGGCACTCGGGAACCGGCGCGATCATGTCGCGCGGAATGCTCACGACGGTGGCGTTGGTGTGGTCGGCCGAGATGTGCAGCAGCATCGTGACGTCGTTGTTGCCGGCGCCCGAGCTGGCATCCTGGTTCGCCGCGTCGCTGAAGCTGTCACCCTGGTCGGTGCGGGTGTCGGTGCCGACCAGCAGCAGGTTCACGCCGCCCTCTATGGCGCCGACGCTCGGAACGGCGGCGGTCGTCGCGTCGGGGTCGGCGAGCTGGATGCCCGGGCCGATCTTGCTCAGCGTCTGGTAGACGGCGATCGCCGCCACCGAGGTCGAGCTGACGGCGAAGACGACGACCACAGCGACCGCGATCTTGAAGAACGTGGCAACGGGGCTCTGCGAAGGTCGTCGACCGTGCTTGATCGGAGATGGGGATTGAGTCATGGTCGTCGGCCGGAATGCCCTCTCGTTACGGTCGGTGCTGCCACCATGTTGCCGTACGAGGTGCGAGAAATCGGTGAGAACGGGCGCTCCCGGGGCAAATTCCTTGACAATGCCCAGTTTTTGCCGTCAGGCCGCCGTGCAGACGTTGGCCGCGGTCAACCCAGGGGCGAGAGCCGCACGAAGCTGCGGCCGTCGCGGCACCAGCTCTCGCTCACGGCGAGTGCGGCATCCGGAGCCCGGCGGGCGAGCGCCTCGCTGCCGATCTCGCTCCAGGCGAACGAGTCGCTCACGTAGCCCTCGTCGCCGACGATCGTGCCGGTGAACGACCGATCGGTGAGCGGGTCGTTCGCCGTCTCGACGAGCAGGCAGCCGTCGGGGGCGAGCAGCTCGGCGCAGCGGGTGAGCAGCGCGGTTGGGTCGCCGCCGATGCCGATGTTGCCGTCGACGAGCAGAACGGTCATCCACTCTCCTTCGTGCGGAAGTGGGTCGAAGACCGAGGCGCGCAGGGCCGGGATGCCCGCCCCCCGTGCCACGTCGACCGCGGCTTGCGACACGTCGACGCCGAGCGCCGAGTAGCCGGCCGTGAGGGCGGCGGCGACCATGCGGCCCGGGCCGCAGCCGACGTCGAGCAGGGGGCCGGAGCCCTCCTCGATGAGGCTCATGTCGGTGGCGTCGGCAGAGGCGCTCCAGCGCGAGACGTCCATGACGAGGGTGCCGGTTCGGGCGCTCGGGCCGCCGTCGCCCGCCGGGCCGCCGCGGTCGTGACGGCGGTCGGCGACGGTGCCGTGGCTGCAGTCGGGGTCGTCGCAGCAGTCGGGAACGAGAGTGAGCAGGCCGGCCGTCTGCAGGGCACGGGCGTAGGGCTCGCCGCCGCCCGCACCGAACGTGGTGGTCGCGCTCATGCGCGGGCCGCCGTGCTGCGGGGGGCGGCGGTGGGTCGTGCTGACGCGGGCGCCGTGCTGACGGCTGCGGCGAAGGCGGCGGCGAAGCGGCTGTCGGGCGCGGCTGCGGCCACCTCGACCGCGTCGGCGAAGGTGTCGACGTCGACGAGTTCGGGCAGCAGCGTGACGCCGAGCCCGGCGTCGACCAGGCGCTGCAGCTGCAGGCTGCCGGTGTCGTCACGCGACATCGGCACGCCGCGGATGAGCAATCCGTCGGGGTCGGTCATGCCGAGGGCCCAGAATCCGCCGTCGTTGGCGAAGCCGAGCCAGGCGTGCGAGTGGGTCTCGACGTCGCCCGACGAATCGGGGCCGGCGAGCCCCGCCAGCGCTGAGCGGAGGTCGGCCTCGGTGAGCTGCGGTGTGTCCATGCCGACGAGCAGCGTCGGGCCCGTGCAGGTGTCGAAGATGGCACCGAGACGGTTGTCGAGCCCGCCGCAGGCCTGCTGCACGACCTCGAATCCGTCTGCCGCGGCGGGGGCGTTGGCGGGGTCGCCGTCGAAGGCCAGCACGAGGTGGTCGGCCCCCAGCGACGCAACCGTCTCGAGCGTGTCGGTGAGGCTCGCGAACGCGACATCGGCGGCCTGCTCGGGTGACAGCGCGGGCGTGAGCCGCGTCTTGACCCGACCCGGAACGCACTCCTTGGCGATGACGACGATGGTGAGCATGCTGCTGCCTCCTGCTGCGGAACGGGTCATCCGTCGCCAGCCTCTGGCAGTTCGAACGACAGGGGCTCTGCGTGCGCCCCTCGGCATGTGTTCGGAGCGGAGGTGTCGTCGGATGGTTCTGCAGCGTTCGCTGAGCGAATACTCAGGAAGCGGGCGTCAGCGCCCGCGCCTGACCGCCGCGAGCAGCCTCGACATGTCGTTGATGGCGACGATGGTGCCGCGCAGGGTTCCGGTGACCTTCGAGCGGCCGACCCGGGGCGCGTACGAGGTGTCGACCTCGACGATGCGCCAGCCGGCGGCGGATGCCCGCAGCAGCATCTCGAGCGGATACCCGCTTCGGCGGTCAGCGAGTTCGAGCGCGAGCAGAGCTTCGCGCGGGGCGACCCGCATCGGACCGAGGTCGCGCACCCGCACGTGCGCCCGCACCCGGATGAGCAGGCTCAGCGCGCCGTTCGCCAGGCGCGCGTGCACAGGCCACGACCCGCGCGCGGTCGGGCGGCGGCGGCCGAGCACGAGGGCGGCCGTCGGGGTGGACGCTGCCGGGTCGGCTGGCGAGCTGGGGTGCGGGACGGGGCGCGAGGCAGCCGGTCGGGGAGGCGAGGCCGGTGTGGTGGGCGAGTCGTCGGGCGGCATGGGTAGGGCCGCCAGGAGGGCGACCATGGCGGGCAGCTCGGCCGGGTCCATCGAGGCGTCGGCGTCGCAAAAGGCCACCACCGGCGCGGTCGCCGCGAGCAGGCCGGCGTGGGCAGCCGATCCGAAGCCGCGGCGCGTCTCGGTGACCACCAGCGCGCCATGCGCGCGGGCGACCGCCGCCGAGTCGTCGGTCGAGCCGTTGTCGACGACGATGGCTCGGTATCCCTGCGGCAGTCGGCCGAGCACCCAGGGCAGCGCAGCGGCCTCGTTGAGGCAGGGCAGCACCACGTCGACGAGGTGGGCGGGGCCGGGCCCGGGAGCTGGCTCAGCGCCCGCACCGGGCTCGGGAGCTGGCTCGACGCCGGCGCCGGACTCGGGGGCGGCCTCAGCGGGGAAGCCGGGGTCGGAAGTGGGCTCAGCGCTGGCCCCGGGCACTGAGCCGGCAGCGCCGGCGGGCTGGGGAAGGGTCGGGTCGGGCATCCGGAGCCTAGCCGGCGCTCGCGGGAGCAGCGGGCGCCTGCGCCGGGTCGTGGGATGTCTGCTCGGGTGGGGATGGCGGCGCGGGTGCGGGCGTCGTCGTCGGTGCGGCAGCGACCGCGGCGCGCAGGGGAGCGGTCGCGAACTCGCGCACGCCGTCGTCGAATGAGACGGTGGCCGCCCAGCCGAGCTCGGTGCGCAGGCGGTCTGACGACGCGGTGATGTGCCGCACGTCACCGAGCCGGTATTCGCCGGTCACCACGGGGGCGGGCCCGTTCGAGAAGCGGCTCAGGGCGGCGGCGAGGTCGCCGATGGTGTGCACGACTCCGCTGCCGACGTTGAACGCCCGGAACGCAGACGCGTCGGGCGCGCCCTCAGCGGAGCGTCGGCCCATCGCTTCGCCGCCCGTGTCGGCCGCCATCTCGGTACTGTCAGCGCCGGCCGGGTGGGCCGCCGCGTCCGCCTCGCCGCCCGTGTCGGCCGCCACCTCAGCGCCACCCGGGCGGGCCGTGAAGTCGATCGCCGCCAGGTTCGCGCTCGCCACGTCGCGAACGTGCACGAAGTCGCGGCGTTGGGCGCCGTCTTCGAACACGCGGGGAGCCTCGCCGCGCTGCAGCGCCGACCGGAACAGCGACGCCACCCCCGCGTACGGCGTGTTCTGCGGCATGCCGGGGCCGTACACGTTGTGGTAGCGCAGCGCCGCCACGCGCCCCCCGGTCGAGCGCGCCCATGCCGCCGCGAGATGCTCCTGGGCGAGTTTGCTCGACGCGTACACGTTGCGCGGGTCGAGCGGATCGTCTTCGACGATGAAGTCGGGCGCCAGCCCCTCGCCGGTGTCGGGGTCGACCGGGTCGAACCGCCCCGCCTCGAGGTCGGCCACCCGGCGCGCGGCCGGGCGCACGGTCAAGGCCGGTGTCCTGCTGCCCGATTCGACCCCGCTGCGCTCGCCGGCTCCAGACGCGCAGTGTTCGTCGGTCTTGGCTCTGTCGTGCTCGTCGGCTCGGGCGCCGCTGAGCCCTCCGGCTCCGGATGCCCGTACGGGTGCCTGCGCGGACTCCGCCGCCGCCCGACGGTACTTGCCCTCGCCGTACACCACCATCGACGACGCCAGCACCAGTCGCTCGATGCCGGCGCGGGTCATGGCGGCGAGCAGCACGGCCGTGCCGAGTTCGTTGGTGTGCACGTAGTCGGGGGCGTCGAGGAAGTCGACCCCGAGGCCCACCTTGGCCGCCTGGTGGCTGACGACGGAGACGCCCTGCAGGGCATCCGTCACGGCCGCCTCGTCGGTCACGTCGCCGAGCCGGAAGTCGACCCGGGGGTCGTCGAACACCGGGTCGCTCACACCCGCGGTGGCGGCGGGGCGCGGGGCGTGCACGTCGGGCCGCAGGGAGTCGAGCACGCGCACGCGCCAGCCGGCGTCGAGCGCCTGGGAGACGATCGCGCGGCCGATGAAGCCGGCTCCGCCGGTGACCAGCAGCAGCCCACGGTCGCCGCTCGCGTGGTGGCTGTCGGTGGTGGCCGCGCCGCTCACGCGCCCGCCGTTGCGGAGGGGAGGGTGGAGGCGTGCGTCGGCTGCGCCGCGGGCTGCGCGAGCACGGCGGCGACGGCGGAAGCGGGGATCAGTTCACGAGGCTCGTAGTCGTCGGGGATGGCGCGGATGATCGTCTCGATGGCGGCCACGATGCGCGGCTGCGCCTCCTTCAGCCGCCGGAACACCAGCTCGGCCGACACGGCCTCCTCGTCGCTGCTGGCCACTGCGCTCGACGTCGCCGCACCGGGCGGCAGCGGCGCGAGCCCGGCGTCGGCATCCGTCACGAACGAGAGGTTCACCGTGCCCATGTTCAGCTCGGCGGCGAGCGTGACCTCCGGCACGAGCGTCATGTTGACGGTGTGCGCTCCTGCCGCCCGGTACCAGAGCGACTCGGCCCGCGTCGAGAAGCGGGGGCCCTGCACGACGACGACCGTGCCCGCCGGCGCGAACGCCTCGCCCGCCGCGGTCAGCGCCTCGCCGGCCCGGGCGTGCAGTTCGGGGCAGAACGGATCGGCCGCGGCCAGGTGCTGCACGCTCGCCCCGTCGAAGAACGTGTCGGCGCGGCCCCAGGTGCGGTCGATGAACTGGTCGGTCAGCACGAGAGTCGACGGTGGGTAGTCGGAACTGACGCCGCCCACGGCGGCCGACGAGATGATGGCCTTCACTCCGAGCGACTTGAGGGCCCAGATGTTCGCGCGGTAGTTGATGAGGTGCGGCGGGCTCGAGTGGTCGACACCGTGCCGGGTCAGAAAGGCCACGGTGCGCCCGCCGAGCTCGCCCAGGGTGATGGGGCTCGATGTCTCGCCGTAGGGAGTCGGGATGCTCACGCTGCGGGCCTCGGCGAACAACGAGTAGAGTCCCGACCCGCCGATGACCCCGATGCTGGCGCGCGCGTCGGTGGAGCTGGTCGGGGGCGCGGTGGGGGCGTCAGGCATAGGCCCACGGTAACAGCCGCCGTGCATCCGGTCGCGGAGGGTTGCTCGGCCCACCGCCGGTGCGTTACGCGCGCGGGAGGCAGCTCGTGGCGGCGGGTGGGGGCTCGGAACGCGGCGGGGGTGGGTGCGCGGGAGGCGGCTCTCGGCGGCGGGTGGGTGCGCCGAACGCGGCGGGTGGGTGTGCAGAGGGCAGCGTGCCGAGGCTCGGAACGCGGCGGATGGGTGCGCGGGAGGCGGTGGGCGGGCGCACGGGCCACAATGGGAGGGTGATGGCATCGTGAGTGAGCAGGCGAACGAGGGCGGGGCGCCTGCCGGCAACGCGGCGACCGGTGCGGCCGCCGACGGTGCCGGTCCCGAGCGCGCAGCCCGAGCGGGCGCTGCCACCGGCAACGAAAGCACCTTGGGCGCTGCCACCGGGAACGACAGCACTGGAGGCGCGGTCACCGGGAACGACAGCACCGGGGGCGCGGCCGAGGGCGACGTCACTGCCGAGCACGCGGCCCCCGGCAGCGCCGCCACTGCGGGCGCTGCCGCCGAGGGCGACACCGCGGCAGAGCGCGGGCCGCGGCGGTTTCCGGCGAGCGTGTTCGGGGTGGGCGACGAGCCCGATCCGAGGTTCTCGCTGGCGAATGAGCGCACGTTCCTCGCCTGGATCCGCACCTCGCTGGCCCTCCTCGCCGCCGGGGTGGCGCTCGAGGCGTTCGGCCTGCCGCTGAACCCCGGGTTCCGGCTGGTCGCCGCGCTCGTGCTCATCGTGGCGGGCATCCTGACCCCGGTGCAGGCCTGGTTCGGCTGGATGCGCACCGAGAAGGCCCTGCGCGCCAACCGCCCGCTGCCCGCCCCGGTGCTGGCCGGCCCGCTCGGCCTGGCCGTGATACTCGCAGGCCTGCTCGTGGTGCTGGGCTTGCTGTTCGCGAGCGGATCGGCGTGACCGGCAGCCCGGCGCGCTCGCTCGGCGATGCCCCCTTCGACAGGGGGCTGCAGGCCGAGCGCACCGCCCTGGCCTGGCGACGCACGGCGCTCTCACTCGCGCTCGGCTCGCTCGCCGCGAGTCGCGTGCTGAGCACCGTGCTCGGGCTGGGCTCGTATGCGCTCGGGATGCTCGGCCTCGCCGCGGCGGCCTGCTTTCTCGTGTCGGCCGACCGCAGGTACCGCCGGGCGCACGCGTCGCTCACGTCGACGGCGGCGCATCCGCGGGGCCCTCGGCTCACGTCGAGCGGAACGATGCTGCTCGCGATGATGCTGGTCGCGCTCGCCGCTGGCGCGCTGGCGTCGGTCTACGTGCTGCTCGCCGCCCTGCGCTGAGCCGCGCTGCCCGGGCCGCACTCCACTGCCGTGCGCTGCCCCGCGCCGCCGGGTGCCACACCTGCGCCGCTGGGCCGCGCCGCCAAGCGCCACACCCCCTACTGCTGCGCCCGCAGCCGCTCCCACTCCTCGAGCAGGGCGGGCATGCGGTCGTTCATGAAGCGGTAGAACCGCCCCATCTCATCGATGCGCTGCGATGCCGCCGACGCCGCATCGCCGATCGCCCGCACCCCCTGGTCGGCCAACGCCGCGAGCAGCAGGTACACGGGGTTCTGGTTCACCGACGCGGCGTACCAAGGGTCGTCGGGCAGCTCGTAGCGGTCGCGGCGGCTGCCCGACTGGGCGACCCGGCGAATGATTCCCGTCGTCTGCAGGTAGCGCACCGCGCCCGAGATCGCGGCTGCGCTCACTCCGAGCTGGTCGGCCAGGGCGGCCGCCGTGAGCCCGCCCTCCTCCGACGCCATCAGCGCCATCAGCACCCGCGCCGGCATCTTCGGAAACCCCGCATTCGTGAGCGTCGCCGCCGACTGCTCGACGAACCCCGTCACCGCCTCGTCGTCGCGCGCCACTCACACCACCTCCCGGCGACGGATGACCGCCGCCGCCCCCGCCGCGGCGAGTGCCGCGAGCGCGAGCATCCAGTATCCACCGCTCCAGTCTGAGGCCGCCGCAGGGGAGTGCGCGAACGGCGACACGTCTCGCAGCCACTGCGGGATGCCCAGCAGCGCACCGTACAGCCCGAGTGCGGTGCCGGCGGCGAGCGCGCCCCAGCCGACGGCGATGGTCGCCCGTGGCACCAGGCTGAACACCAGCGCGAGGCCGCCGAGGTATAGCAGCGCGGCGGTCAGCTGCGCGAGGGCCGCACCGAACACGTCGCCCGCAGTGGCTGAGCCCGGCGTGGCTCCGGCCGGCCCGGCGTCTGCCCCGAGCAGCGCTGCTGCGACCAGCGCCGCCGACCCGAGCACCACGATCACCGCCACGGTTCCGACGATCAGGTAGCCGAGCATCCACGTCGCCCGCGACACCCGCGCGGCCAAGACCAGTTCGGCCGTGCCTGCGGTCTGCTCCTGCCGCAGCCGGATCACCGCCTGCACCGCGCTGCCCGCCGCCAGCACGCCGATGATCGAGAAGACCGCCCTGACGAAGAGGCTGACGATGCTGGCATTCGGGTCGCCGCCGCCGATCTGCCGCAGCGCCGCCGCATCGGAGTTCACCGCCGACTGCACCGCGGGCCCCAGGGCGCCGACGAGCGCACCGAGGGCCGCGCCGCCGACCGCCCAGCCCACGATGGTGGGCCACTGCAGCCGCCACGCCAGCGCGAGCGGTGAGGCGAGCAGGCGGCGAGCGGATGCCCGTGCGGCCCGTGCACCGAGCAGACTCGCACCACTGTCGCGCGACGCCTGCACGGCGAACGCCGAGGCGACCAGCACTGCCGCCCCGGCCAGGTCGAGCAGCAGTGGCAGCGCGTTCGCCGTCGTGAAGGGGTGCACCTGGTGCCCCCAGCCGATGGGCGATAGCCAGCTGGGCCACGCGCTCGTCACGTCGATGCCGGCCGCGCCGGTGGCGCCACCGAGCGCCCCGACGGCGTTGCCGATGCCCGCGAGCAGGTACGCCGCCCCGACGAGTGCGGCCGCGACGCCGTTCGCGCCGCGCGACGTGCGCATCACCTGGGCGACGAGCAGTGCGGCGCCGACGAAGAAGATGCCCACGCCCGCCAGCGCCGCCCCCGTGAGCAGCGACCCGGCCACGTCGGCGCCGCTCGTTCCCGAGCCCACCCCGATGGTCAGGAACGCGAGGGCCACCACCACCCCGAGCGCCACGTTCGCCAGCACTCCGACGATGACGGTCGCCACCGTCGGCAGCGTGCGGGCGGCCGGCGTCGACGCGATCAGCTCGGCACGCCCCGTCTCCTCTTCTGCCCGGGTGTGGCGCACGACCAGGAACGTGCTCATCAGCCCGGCGAGCACCGCCAGGAACGCGAACAGCTCGAAGAAGGCGAACCCGCCGGTGGAGGTTCCGTCGGGCAGCCCCCGCAGCACCAGAATCGTGGGGTTCGCCACGGCGACCTGCAGGATGCCCGCCCGATCCTGCGGCGTGCCGTACGTCTTGACCACCGACGCCACCGACCCCGCCGCGAGCACGCCCGTGCCGAGCACCCAGATCAGCAGCTGCGCCCGATCGCGTCGCAGCCGCTGCCGCACCAGTACCTGGAGCCGCCCAGCCCGCCCGGCGCTCATCAGAGGTCGTCGCCGTAGTGCCGCAGGAAGAGCTCTTCGAGCGAGGGCGGCGTGATGGTGAGCCCGGTCACGCCGAGGGCGCCGAGAGCAGGCAGCACCGAGGCCACGTCGTCGCTGTCGACCGTGAAGTGCACCCGGCGTGCGGCGCGTTCGTCGGTCGCGCCGTCGGCCGCGCTGCCGTCGGCCGTGACGCGCGCACCCTGCGCCTCGGTGACCCCGCGGCCCACCTCGGCGACCCCACGGCTCGCCTCGGTGACCCCGCGCCCCACCTCGGCGACCCCGCGGCCCACCTCGGTGCGCAGATCGTGGGCGTTCGGCAACGACGCCAGCTGGGCATCCGTCAGCCCGCCCCTGGCGAACGAGACCTCGGTGCGGGTGAGATGCCGCAGGTCGGCGAGTGTGCCGGTCTCGACCGTCTTTCCGGCCCGCACGATGCTGACCCGGTCGCAGAGCAGCTCGACCTCTGACAGGATGTGGCTCGACAGCAGCACGGTGGCGCCCTCGGCCGCCACCCGGGCGATCTCGCGACCGAACACGGCCTCCATCACGGGGTCGAGGCCCGAGGTGGGCTCGTCGAGAATCAGCAGGTCGGCGGGTGTCTGCAGTGCTGCGATCAGCGCCACCTTCTGCCGATTGCCTTTCGAGTACGCACGGCCCTTCTTCGTCGGGTCGAACTCGAACGCCTCGATCAGCTCGTCGCGGCGCCGCCGAACCGCCGCGGCCGAGCCCCCGCCGAACCCGCGCAGGCGGCCGAGCAGGTCGACCGCCTCGCCCCCGGTGAGGTTCGGCCACAGGTTCACATCACCCGGCACGTAGGCGATGCCCCGGTGCAGCTGCACCGCATCGCGCCAGGGGTCGCGCCCGAAGACTCGCGCCGACCCGCCGGTGGCACGGGCCAGCCCCAGCAGCACGCGGATGGTCGTCGACTTGCCGGCCCCGTTCGGCCCCAGAAAACCGTGCACCTCGCCCTCGGCGACCCGCAGGTCGAGCCCGTCGAGTGCCCGCACCCGACCGTAGTGCTTCTCGAGCGACTGCGTCTCGATGGCGATAGTGCCTGTGCCCATGCGCGGCACACTACGCTCATTTCACAAATTTGTGAATAGTGTGAAGGTGCGGTCGTGGAGCGCCGGCGAAGCCGACACCGCCAGCGGCGAAGCCGACACCGCCAGCGGCCAGCGGCACCGCTAGAGCGGCAGCCCGTCGTCGTCGGCGACGTCGACCCGGTCGGCGCCGGGCGGCACGTCGGGCTGAGTCGACGCCACGGCCGCGCTCATCGGCGGTCGCGCCTGCCGGGGGTGCACTTCGGCGCCCCGGGCGAGATGCACCTCGAGCGGCTGCCCCGCATCCGACTGCTTCTCCGACGAGATCCAGATCGACTCGGGATGCACGTCGTCACCCGCACGAACGTCTTCGGCCGTGCGCAGCTTCGCCACGCGCTGGATGAGCGTGCCGAACCCGATCTTCACGAGAACGTCGGCACTGCAGAGCGCGATCTGCATGGTGGCAGCCCAGCCGCCGCCCGACCCGTACACCTGGATGAGGAACACGGCCGGGTAGACAACCCAGCCCGCCAGCAGCAGAATCGTGGCGCTGCGCATCAAGCCCGCCGCCCGCGGCGTCACCCCGGGCAGCGACCGGCGAACGGCCCTGATGAGAATGATGTTGGTCAGCACCCAGAACACGCAGGAGATGGCACCGAAGGTGAGCAGCGTCGCCCGGTCGGTGCCGCCGTTGATGACGATCGCGCCGAGAAACCCGGTGAAGATCATGGCGAACGCCGAGCCGCCCGCGGCGAACTGCGTGCGCCGGGCACCCGCCCCGATCACCGTGCACACGGCGAGCAGTTCGAGGCAGAGCAGCGGAACGCTCACCGACCACTCCATGTACCTCAGCGACCACAGCGACTCGGCCGCGTCGCCCGGCACGTAGCCGCCCGGCGTCTTCCTGTAGGCCGAGGCGAAGGTGAGGATCAGTAGCAGGTAGGTGAGGGTGGCCACCGCCGTGATCGACAGGCGGGCGATGACGGCGGGCCGGAATCGCGAGCCCACCTCGCTCTGCGTCACGATGCCACGTACCAGCCCGGCGAACAGGGCGAGAGCGGCCACCGTCAGAAAGTAGAACACCAGCTGGTATTCGGCGGGAGTCAGGGTCGCTTGCCAGGGTGCCACGGCGTCGTCCTATGCTCGGGGTCGTTGGGTGGGGGCAGGATGCCCGGCGGTGCCCGGCTCGGGAAGGAAGAACAACCCGCTGCCGCTGTTCGCCGACTCCATCAGAACGTCGATCCATTCGCGGTTGATCGCCGGAACCCGCGAGCCGAAGTAACGGTAGTACAGCGTGCTCGACGGGTCGAGCCAGATCGAACTGCGCCCGCTGCCGATGTCGGCCGAGTCGTTCCACGAGAAGACGAAGCTCTCGCGTCGGCGCAGCTTCGCCGTGATGACGATCTGCAGGTGTTGCAGTGCCCGGTCGTCGAAGCTGATCTCGATGCTGGGGCTGCCGTAGAGCAGGAGACCCACTAGCTGGTTGCCTTCATACCCTCTAAGCTACGCGAACCACGGGCCCCCCACCGACCCGCCCGCCCCGGGCCGAGGGGGGACTTGTGCCCGGCAGCTCCCGCCCGATAATCTTCGGCCGCCCACGCAGATTGGCGGGTTACAATCGTGCGCACACATCGAAAGTTGAGCACAATGACCAACCTCGTAGACGAGCAACCGTCGGGCCGGTCGGTCAGTGGTGACCTGGCCGACTTCGGCCGTCTCTCGGCCGCCATTCTCGACAACCTCCAGCGCGTCATCAACGGCAAGGGCGAGGTCGCCCGGCTCTCGCTCGTCGTGCTGCTGGCCGAGGGGCACCTGCTCGTCGAAGACGTTCCCGGGGTGGGCAAGACCACCCTCGCCAAGGCGCTGGCCCGCTCGGTCGGCTGCTCGGTCAGCCGCATCCAGTTCACCCCCGACCTGCTGCCCTCCGACGTGACAGGGGTGTCGATCTACAACCAGCACGAACGTGAATTCGAGTTCAAGCCGGGTGCCGTCTTCGCCAACATCGTCATCGCCGACGAGATCAACCGCGCCTCACCGAAGACCCAGTCGGCACTGCTGGAGTGCATGGAGGAGCGGCAGGTCTCGATCGACGGCCAGACCTACTTTCTCGACGCCCCGTTCAGCGTGGTCGCCACGCAGAACCCCATCGAGATGGAGGGCACCTACGCCCTGCCCGAGGCGCAGCGCGACAGGTTCATGGTGCGCGTATCGATGGGGTACCCGGATGCCCGTGCCGAACTCGCCATGCTGCACAACCGTGAACTGCAGAGCCCGCTCGACCAGATCGACGCGGTGGTCAGCCGCGAGCAGCTGATGCGCATGATCGAGACCGCACGCACGGTGTTCGTCTCACCGGCGGTCGAGCAGTATGCCGTCAACCTCGCCCAGGCCACCCGTCGAGACCCCGACATCAGGCTCGGCGTCAGCCCCCGCGCGACGCTGCACCTGGTGCGCGCGGCGAAGGTGAGCGCGGCCCTCGAGGGGCGCGACTTCGTGCTGCCCGACGACATCGATGAGCTGGTCATCCCGGTTCTGGCGCACCGCGTCTTGCTCACCAGGCGTTCGCTGGCCGACACCCGTTCTGGTCACCAGCCGGGTTCGTCGGGAACCCATCGGGCGGTCGACGACGTGCTGCGCCGCATCGTCGCCAGCACCCCGGTGCCGTTGGTGGCGGCGCGGAAGGCCTGACGTGCGACGCGTGCGGCAGGTGCTGCGGGTTCTGCCGCGGCTGACCATGCGCGGCTGGGCGTTCGTCGCGGTGGGAGTCGCCCTGTTCGTGGCGATGGAGGTGCTGCAGCGGCGCGAATTCGCGTTCGTGGGCATCTTCGTGGTGGCGCTGCCCGTGCTGGCGGCCGTCGGCGTCACGCTGTATCGCCTGCCGTTCACCGTCGAACGCCGGTTCGCCCCCGAGCTCGCCGCGGCGGGCAGTGACGTGCTGGTGAGCGTCATCGTGCGCAACTGGGGCCGGCTGCCGGGCCCCGCCGTGTCGTGGGCCGACGCTGTCTCCGCCCCGCTCGAGGGCGTCGCGCCGACCCCGATGCCGCGCCTGCCGGCGTACCGCAGCTCGATCACCGACACCCCGCAGCCGACCGTTCTCGGCTACTCGCTCGAGGCCAGCCACCGTGGGCGGCACAGTGTGGGGCCCCTCGTGCTCTTCATCACCGACCCGTTCGGCATGGCGGTCGCGCGCAGACAGATCGGCACCGCCGATGAGCTGCTCGTCACCCCGTCGACGGTCGCGTTGCCGCAGGGCGCCGTGCGTCTCGCCTCGGGCTCGGGCCAGGCGCACCAGTCGCGCCGGCTCGGCGCGGGCGGCGAGCACGACGTGATCTCGCGCAAGTACCAGACCGGCGATTCGATGCGCCGGGTCAACTGGTCGGCGACGGCCAGGTTCGGCGAGCTGATGGTGCGGCAGGATGACCAGCAGAACGATCAGCATGCGGTGGTCATCCTCGACCGCGCCCGTTCGAGTTACGGCGTCGACGCCCGCACGCCCGAGGCCGGCGCAACAGCTGCGTCGTCAGGCCGGCCCGAGTTCTCCGAGGAGTTCGAGTGGGCCGTCTCGATGTCGGCCTCCATCGCCCTGCACCTGCTCGGGGAGGGCTTCCACCTGCGGCTGTTCGACCACACCACGGGTGACGCCGACCGGTTCGAGCCCGAGGGCGGCGGCTACGACCTGCTGCTGCACGCAGCCAAGCTCGGTCTCGATGATGCCCAGACGGTCGACTTCCGCGCCGCCCTCGGCCCCGCGCTGGGTGCGGGGGCAGACCTGCCGCCCGTCTTCGCGGTCGTCGGCAATCTCTCCGCCGCCTCCGCCGCATCGCTGGCCGCCGCCGCGCGCTTCGCCGCCGGCGCCGTGGCCATCATCGTGGTCGAGACCGACACCCCCGAACCGCCAGACTGGGCGCTGGCCCTGCGCGACACCCTCGAGGCCGCCGGCTGGATCGCCCAGTGCGTGGCCTCCGACGAGCCGCCGTCGGCCGCCTGGGGCAACCTCGACGGCGAACGGCTCGTGCTGTGACCCGGGCTCGTGAGGCCGCGTTGGCGCCCCTCGTCTTCCTGTTGCTGACGCTGCCGCTCGGCGGTATCGGTGCGCTGCTGTCGGGCGACGGGTGGTGGTGGAGCACGGCGTTCGTGGTGTTCGTCGTGGTCGCCGTGGCGGCCTTCGTGCGCCTGCTGCCCGTGCCCGCCATCGTTCCCTCGATCGCCGCGTTCATCGCCTGGGCCATCACGATGACGGTGATGTTCGCTCCCGCCGAGGCCCTATTGGGCTTCATCCCGAGCTTCGACACCATTCGCACCGTGCGCCGGGCGCTCGCCGACGCGGGCGCGTCAATCGCCGTGCAGAGCATCCCGGCCGACCCCGTCGCGTCGATCGTGGCCCTGCTCGGGCTGTCGTTCGGACTGCTGGCCCTGCTGGCCGATGCTCTCATCTTCGCGGTACGGATGCCCGCCCTCGCCGGCCTCGTGCCGCTGGCGATTCTCTCGGTGCCCTACGCCATCCACCAGCAGGCCTTCGACACGGGCCTCTTCGCCCTCATCGCCGCCGTGTACCTGCTGCTGCTCTGGCTGGCGGCGCGCTTCGGCATCGGAGCACGCCTGCCCGAGCCGCGCGCCCTGCGTTCGGCCGTCAGGTCGGGCCAGCACGCGGCGCGCGCCGTCGTGGCCGGCGCCCTGGCCGTCCTCCTCGCCGTGGTGCTGCCGGCGGTGACCCCCGGCCTCACACCCGAGTCGTTCCACCAGCCCGTGGCCGCTCAATTGCCGTCGGTGTATTCGAGCGGCGTCGACCCGAGCATCCAGCTCGGCCTCGATCTGCGCCGAACGAATCCCGTGCTCTCGCTGTCGTACACGACGACCTCGACCTCGAGCCTGTATCTCAAGCTGGTCGACATCGACGACTTCACCGACACGGCCTGGCAGCCCGAGGCCACCGACACCTCGCACGCGCTCGATGCGGGCATCGATGCTCCGGTCGGCCTGGCCGCCGACGTCGCGACGACGCCCATCACCACCACGTTCGACGTGAGTGGTCTGCGCAGCGACTGGCTGCCGCTGCCCTACCCGGTGACCGACGTCACCGGCCTCGACGGAACCTGGAACGTGACCCCGGGCAGCCTCACCCTGACGAGCCTCGACAACAACTCCGACGGGCAGCAGTACCAGGCGACCAGCCTCGACGTGCTGCCGACCGCCGCGCAGCTCGAGTCGGCCTCGACGACGGTGCCCGACGACATGGCGGCCTACGTCGCGCTGCCAAGCGACATCTCGCCGTTCATCCGCAACACGGCACGAAGCGCCACCTCGGGCGCGACGTCGAACTACGACAAGGCCGTCGCCCTGCAGCGCTTCTTCACCTCGGGCGACTTCACCTACTCGACCACCGCGCCGGTCGAGGGGCACTACGACGGCGGCAACTTCGCCGCGGTGGCGACGTTCCTGTCGGCCAAGAGCGGCTACTGCATCCACTTCGCGTCGGCCATGGCGGTGATGGCGCGCACGCTCGGAATCCCGTCGCGCATCGCGATCGGCTACCACCCGGGCAACGCGACCTCCGCGCAGCCGAACGGAACGACCACCTACAACGTCTACAGCGACCAGCTGCACGCCTGGCCCGAGCTGTGGTTTCCGGGCGTCGGCTGGCTCTCATTCGAGCCCACCCCGGGTATCGGGCTCGTGCCGCCGGCCTACTCGCTGTCGAACTACGCGGCCATCTCGGCGGCGGCACCGGTGCGCGACAGCGCCGGCAACACCGCTGCTCCGACCGCCCCGAAGTCGCAGGCAGAGACCGACGTGGGAGCGAACCCGGTGCTCGACCCCCAGGTTCAGGCCGCCGCGCAGGGCCGCGCCTGGCTGATCGCCCTGGTCATCGTGGTGCTGGCCGTGCTGCTGGCGCTGAGCCCGGCCCTGGTGCGGCGGCTGCGCCGCCGCCGCCGGCTCCGGCAGATGCTGAACGCCCCCGACCCGGCGACGCTCGGCTGGCAGGAGATCAGCGACACCGCGAGCGACTACCGGTTCGACGCGGCCCAGGGCGAGACCGCCCGCATGTTCGCCGGGCGCATCGGGCACCTGTACCACATGCCCGCCAAGCCCGTCGCCGATCTGCTGGCGGTGCTCGAGCATGAGCAGTTCGCCCGCGGCGGAGCCGGTGACCTCTCGCCTGAACGCCGCGCCGAGCTCGTCGCCGACGTTCGCGCCATCATCACCGCCATCAGCGCGCAGGCGAGCACGGCAGACGACCGGCGGGCGCTGTTCGTGCCGCTCTCGCTCTGGGCGCGCATCCGGGCCCTCTAGGCACCCACAGACCGCCACTCCGCATCAGTCGCCCCGCGCCCGCCATCCTGCATCAGCCGCTCCGAGCCCGCCACCCGAGCCCGCCACCTGCGCCCGCCACCCGCACCTGCCACCCGCACCCGCCGCCCCGCACCCCCAGCGCCGCACCCGCCGCCCCGCGGCAGCCACCGTGCGCCCTCACGCCGGGCCAGCGGCGAGCCGCGCGCGCAGCGCCATCGCGTCGACGGGCGACCTGACCTTGGTGTCGTTGTCGAAGTAGACGTACACGTCGCGCGGAGTGGCGTCGGGGGCGGTGGCGCCGGTCATCCACCCGCGCACCTCATCGGCCCAGGCGTCGAGGGCCTCTTCGGTGTACCCGCTCACGTACAGTTCATCGGCCCCGTGCAGCCGCACGTACACGAAGTCGGCGAGGCCGGTCTCGCGCAGCATGGGCCAGCGGCCGGCCGTGTCGGCAACGACGAGTGCGACGCCGTGCCGCTGCAGAATGCGAAAGCAGTCCGGGTCGTCGAAGCTGTCGTGCCGCACCTCGAGCGTGTGCCGCAGTGGATGGTCGGGGCCGTCGTCGAGCCAGAACCGGTCGTTCATGCGGGCGTCTTTGTCGCGGCCGAGCTCGAGGGCCGCAGCGCGGGTCTGCGGCAGCTGGGCGCAGAACTGCTCGAGCACCTCGGCGTCGAACGTCACGCGCTCGGGCAGCTGCCACAGAAACGGACCGAGTTTCTCGCCCAGCGCCAGCACGCCCGAGGCGAAGAAGTTGGCCAGTGCCTGGTGGGCGTTCTGCAGCTTCAGCATGTGCGTGATGAAGCGGCCGCCTTTCACCGAGAACACGAAGTCGTCGGGCGTCTCGGCCTTCCAGCGCAGGTAGCTCGACGGGCGCTGCAGCGAGTAGAACGAGCCATTGATCTCGATCGAGTCGAGCCGCTCGGCCGCGTACTCGAGTTCGCGCGCCTGGGGCAGGCCCTTCGGGTAGAACGTCGAGCGCCAGGGCGGGTAGCGCCACCCCGAGATGCCCACGAACGACGTGCTCACGGTCGGCGCCCGCTCACGGCTTGGTGAGTGCGTCGGCGGCCCGCACCAGTGCGAGGTGTGAGAGCGCCTGCGGGGTGTTGCCGGCCTGGCGGCCGCCCTGCACGTCGTATTCCTCCGAGAGCAGCCCCACGTCGTTGCGCAGCGCGAGCAGACGTTCCATCAGGTCGCGGGCGTCGTCTTCCCGCCCGGTCTTGGCGTACTGCTCGACGAGCCAGAACGAGCAGGCGAGAAACGGATGCTCGCCGGCGG
Source organism: Subtercola sp. YIM 133946 (assembly GCF_036553535.1). Taxonomy (NCBI): domain Bacteria; kingdom Bacillati; phylum Actinomycetota; class Actinomycetes; order Micrococcales; family Microbacteriaceae; genus Subtercola; species Subtercola sp. YIM 133946. The sequence continues at coordinate 31,181 of NZ_JAZHPE010000016.1, read as the reverse complement.
GCAGCCCGTCGACCCCCGTCTCGGTGCGGTAGCGCATGAGCAGGCCGTCGTGCATCAACTGCTTCTCGAGCGCGGCGACGGTGCCGAGCATCCGGGGGTCGTCGTAGGCGCAGAAGCCGACCTGGGCGAGTTGCAGCAGCGAGGCATCGACGGCCGTTCCGTCGAACACCTGCGTGTACGTGTTGAGTTCGGTATTGAAGCCGTGCTCGTCGATCTCTGCGCAGACCTGGTCGCGCAGGGTGCGCCAGGTCTCGACGGGGCCGCGCATGCCGAAGTCTTCGACGGCCTTGACGCCCCGGTCGAGGGCGGCCCAGATCATCGCACGCGAATGGGTGAAGTACTGGTTCTCGCCGCGGATCTCCCAGATTCCCGAGTCTTTGCGGTCGAGGTTCTGCTCGGTGAAGGTCAGCAGAGCGCGCTGCAGGGCCCATGCGTCGAGATTGCCGTCGACGCCGGCGATGCGCGCCTTGTGCAGGCCCACCATCACCTCGCCGATGACGTCGGCCTGGTACTGCCCGACTGCGCCGTTGCCGATGCGCACCGGCGTCGCGCCCTCGTAGCCGGGCAGGCTGTCGATCTCGCGTTCGGGCAGCCAGCGTTCACCCGCGATGCCGTACATGATCTGCAGGTCGTTGGGGTCGCCCGCGATGGCTCGCAGCAGCCAGGCCCGCCAGTCGTCGGCCTCGGTGCGAAAGCCGTGGTCGAGCAGCACCGACAGGGTCAGCGACGCGTCGCGCAGCCATACGTAGCGATAGTCCCAGTTGCGTTGGCCGCCGAACGACTCGGGCAGCGAGGTGGTCGCGGCCGCCACGATTCCGCCGGTGTCTTCGTGCGTCAGGGCGCGCAGCACGAGCAGCGAACGGAGGACCGCAGCCTTGTAGGGCCCGTCGTGGGTGCTGTTCGAGCCCCACGTCTCCCACCAGTCGGTCGTGTCGGCGAGCACGCGGTCGACGTCGGCGGCCGGCGGGGGAGTGCGGTGCGACGGAAACCAGGTCATCACCGTGTCGACGATCTCGCCGGCGGCGACGGTGAACTCGCGGCCGTGCGAATGGTTGCGCGCCGTCAGCTCGGGCCCGCGAAAGATGAGCGCGTCGGGCCCCGCGATGGCGATCAGCGAGGTCACGGTGTCGCGGCCGTGGCCCTCCTTCATCTGCCGCACCCACGGAATGGCGGTCGAGTAGCCGAACCGCATGCGCAGGTCGACGGTCATGTCGACGCTGCCCGAGACGCCCCGAACGCGGCGCACCACGTCAGCCCTTCGGTCGCCGTGCGGCATGAAGTCGGTGACCTCCACCACGCCGGTCGGCGTCGTCCAGATGGTGACGAGAATGAAAGTGTTGCCCGTGTACTCGCGCCGGGCGTGTGCCTTCGGGTCGGTCGGGGCGATCATCCACCGGCCGTTGTTCTCGTCACCGAGCAGGGCTCCGAAGGTCGACGGTGAGTCGTAGCGGGGCAGGCACAGCCAATCGATGCTGCCATCGCGGCCCACCAGGGCGGCGGTGTGGCAATCGCTGATGAGTGCGTAGTCTTCGATGGCGAGCGGCATGTCACCATCTTGCCCCGGCACCCTGCTACTTCTCTTATTCTCCGCCTAGGCTTGACCGGTGAGTTTCGACCCCGCATCCTCCCTCCTGACCAGCGCCAGCAGCATCGTCAGCGATGAGCTGCTGCAGCGCATCCGTTCGCGTGCCGCAGGGTACGACGCCGCCAACGAGTTCTTCACCGAAGACCTGGCCGAGCTGAAGGAGGTCGGCTACCTGCGCATGTTCGCTCCCACCAGCGTCGGCGGCCTGGGGTTCGGCCTCGAACGGGTGGCCCGCGAACAGCTGCGGCTGGCGACGGCGGCGCCGGCCACTGCGCTCGCGATCAACATGCACCTGGTGTGGACGGGGGTGGCGAAGACGCTGCTCGACCGCGGCGACGACTCGCTCTTCTGGCTGCTGCGCGAGGCGGCCGAGGGCGAGGTGTTCGCGTTCGGCAACAGCGAGGCGGGCAACGACCTCGTGCTGTTCGGCTCGCGCACCCGCGCCGAACCCCAGCCGGGCGGCTCGTACCGGTATTACGGCACCAAGATCTTCACGTCGCTCTCGCCAGCGTGGACAAGGCTGGGCATCTTCGGCCGTGACGACAGCAACCCGGCGGCGCCGCTGCTGGTGCACGGGTTCATCACCCGCGAGACGCCCGGGTACAGTATCCTCGACGACTGGAACACGCTGGGCATGCGCGCCACGCAGAGTTCGACGACCGTGCTCGACGGCGCAGAGGTGCCGCCTGACCGGGTCTTCCGCAAGCTGCCCGCCGGGCCGGTGGCCGACCCGCTGATCTTCGCCATCTTCGCCAACTTCGAAGTTCTGCTCGCCGCGGTCTACACCGGAATCGGCGAGCGGGCGCTCGAGCTCGCGGTCGAGGCAGCCAAGCGGCGCACATCGATGAAGAACGACGGGCGGCCGTACAGCGACGACCCCGACATCCGCTGGAAGGTCGCCGAGGCCGCGATCGCGCAAGACGGCATCTACCCGCAGCTCGACGCGCTCGCGCGCGACGTCGACGAGCTGGCCAACCACGGTGCGCAGTGGTTTCCGCGGCTCGTCGGCCTGAAGGTTCGGGCGACAGAGAACGCGCGATTCGTGGTCGACCAGGCGCTGCGCGTCTCGGGCGGCTCGTCGCTCGCCTCGTCGAGCGAGCTCGGCCGGCTGTACCGCGACGTGGTCGCCGGCATCTTCCATCCCTCCGACGGCGAGTCAGCGCACTCCACCGTCGCCAACGCGTGGTTGGGGCCCGTGTCATGAGCATCGTCACCTTCGACGGCCACACGCCCGCCATCGACTCCGCCGCGTGGGTCGCCCCCTCGGCGACGGTGATCGGGCAGGTCACCGTCGCAGCCGAGGCGAGCATCTTCTACGGTGCCGTCGTGCGTGCCGACTCCGTGGGCATCACGCTCGGCGCCGGCAGCAACCTGCAAGACAACGTGGTCGTGCACGGCGACCCGGGCTTCCCGGCGGTCATCGGCGAAGGCGTCAGCGTGGGCCACGGCGCGGTCGTGCACGGCTGCAGCATCGGCGACAACACCCTCATCGGAATGAACGCCACCGTGCTCAACGGCGCGATCGTCGGTGCGGAGTGTCTGGTCGCCGCCGGTGCACTCATCCTCGAGGGCAGCGTCATTCCCGACGGTTCGCTCGTTGCAGGCGTGCCCGGCAAGGTGCGGCGCGAACTCACGGCCGACGAGCGTGCGGGGGTGCGCCGCAACGCGGCGACCTACGTTGCGCTGTCGGCGCGACACCGGGCGCTGCCGGGTGGGGCTGTCGCCGCCGCTGGTTCCGGCGGGGCGGGTGTCGACGGGACTGCAGCGGCCGACGCGCCCGGCGCGGCGGGCTCCAGCGGGGTCACCGGATGATCGTTCGCCGCGCTCGCGCTGCGACCCTGCTGTTCGCCACCCTCGCCCTCGCCGGTCTCGCGGGGTGTGCCGGGTCGCCCGGAGCAGGCGGCTCCAACGCCACCTCGGGTGCGCCATCTGCTGCTCCCTCGGGCCCTTCGGCCGGAGCTTTGAAGCCACCGATCACAGCCGCGCCCAGCCCTGCCCCCACGCGTTACCTGCCGACCCCCGCCGAGCTCGACACGATATATGCCACGACGCGCATGCACTCGATGAGCCTGACCGACGAGATCTCGACCATGTTCATGGTGCAGGTCGGCGGCACCGACCCTGCCCCGATGCAGGCCTACCTGCAGGCCAACCACCCCGGCGGCTTCCTCCTGCTCGGCAGCAACGTTCCAGGGTCGGCCGAGGCTCTCGCGGCCCAGCTGGCCGGCGTCGGGCTGACGCCCGGCCTCGACCCCCTCATCTCCATCGACGAAGAGGGCGGCGACGTCGCCCGCCTCGGCCAAGACACCTTTCCCGGAGCCGACCAGCTCAAGTCGATGCCGGTCGAGGCGACCGCCGACGCCTTCACCCAGCGCGCGGCGCTGCTCGACCAGGCCGGGGTCTCGGTGAACTTCGGCACCGTGGCCGACGTCACGAACGACCCTGCTTCGTTCATCTACGACCGGGTGCTCGGCACTGATCCCGACGCGGCGAGCCAGCGGGTCGCCGCGTCGGTGGGTGCCGAGAACGGCACCGTGTTCAGTACGCTCAAGCACTTTCCGGGTCACGGCGAGACCGAGGCCGACTCGCATTCGAGCATCCCGACCACCGACCTGAGCCTCGACCAGTGGCAGGCTCGGGATGCCCCACCCTTCGCCGCGGGAATCACCGCCGGTGCCGAGCTGGTCATGTTCGGCCATCTCGTGTACTCGTCGGTCGATGCGGCACCCGCCTCACTGTCGGCCCGCTGGCACCAGGTGCTGCGCGACCAGTTCGAGTTCACCGGGGTCGCCGTGACCGACGACATGCTGATGCTGCAGGATTCGGGGCAGCCGCAGTACGCCGACCAGGCGGCCAACGCAGTTCAGGCCGTCGCGGCCGGCAACGACCTGCTGCTCTACAACAGCGCGGTCGACATGGCTCCGCTGGTGGCCGCGATCGCGGCGGCAGTGCAGTCGGGGCAGATCCCGCAGCAGCAGATCGACGCCTCGGTGGTGCGGGTGCTCACGCTGCAGCGGGCCGCGTGGGAGCGGAGCCACCCGGGCCAGTAAGGCGGGTGGCGTGCCGTGCTCGCCGGGTGACGTGCCGTGTTCGACCGCGTCGCGGGCGGCGCACGCGGGAGGGTGTGCGTGTCGGGGGTGGGTCGTAGGCTCGAGGGGAACACCGAGGAGGGCAGCCATGTGCGGCAGGTTCGCCATGAACAAAGAGACCGATGACCTGATTCTCGAGTTCGTCGCGCGCGGCGGCGACCCGCAGGAGTGGCGTCCGAGCTACAGCGTGGCACCCACCGACGATGCCCCGATCATCCGGCAGCGGGCGCCCCGATCGAGCGATCCGGCTGATGGTGCGGGTGCCGGTGCGGGTGCGGGTGTGAGCGACGAAGCCGAGCGCGAGATCGAGCTGGCGCAGTGGGGGCTGAAGCCGGCCTGGTCGAAGCCGAAGGGGCCTGCCCCGATCAATGCCCGGCTCGAGACCGTGGCGACGAACGGAATGTTCCGCAGTGCGTTCGCCTCACATCGGTGCATCGTGCCGATGATCGGGTACTACGAATGGCAGCAGTGGGCCGACGGCAAGCAGCCGTACTTCATCCACGGCGAGACCGACGTGCTGGCCGCGGCCGGCCTCTACAGCGTGCGCAAAGAGAACGACGAGTGGAAGGTGACGTTCACCATCGTCACCCGCGAGGCGGCCGATGCGTCGGGTGAGGTGCACGACCGCATGCCCGTCTTTCTCACGCCCGACCTGTGGAGCCCCTGGCTCGATCCGGCCAAGATCACCGACCCCGACCCGGTGATCGCCGCGCTCGACCGCAGCTCGCTCGCCGTGGCGCGTTCGATCACCACGTATCCGGTCGCCCGCACGGTGAACAACTCGCGCACCCTCGACCCGGCCGACGCGGCCCTCATCGACCAGATCGCCGTGACACCGCCCGCGGGCTAGCGGGCCACGCGCAGTTCGGAGTCTCTGCTGCTCGAGCCTGCGCCCGTGCTGCAACGGGCGCCGACGAGGCGCGGGCGTGCCGTCGGGGGTGGGCGACGTCGGGCCGGGCTGTCGGTGTGGGTGACGTCGGGCCGGGCTGTCGGGGTGGGTGACGTCGGGCCGGGCTGTCGGGGGTGGGCGACGTCGGAGCGGGCCGTCAGGCGCTGACTGCGCTCACGGCTGCGTCTTCGAGGGCGGGCAGCGCCGCCGAGATGAGCGACAGCTCGTCGTCGGACTGCTCGGCGAGCATCGCTAGCACCCGCGCAGTGCGCGCGGAACGGGCATCCGCCACCGCATCGAGCCCCCGGGGCGTGGTGCGCAGCAGAAACGAGCGGCCGTCGAGAGGGTCTGGCGCTCGCTCGACCAGGCCGCGGTTCTCGAGATCGGCCACGATGCGCGTCATCGTCGGCGCGGCCACGTGCTCCAGCCGGGCGAGATCGCTCGGCCTGATCGGCCCCGAGTTCTTCACGCTCGACAGCGCCGAGAGCAGCCCGTGGCTCAGCTCGTCGCCGACGGGGCGGATGCGCCGGCTCAACCTGCTGATCACCAGGGTGAGGCGTTCGGCGACTTCGTCGCGATTCAACTCGGTCTCAGGCATTTTTCGACCCTACACCGCGAGCATGTGGTGGGTCATGCGGGGGGCGAGTGTCGACGGATTCCCGCGCCAGGGCTATCGCCTGCCCACGATCCCGCAGCTGCAGCTTGGCGAACAGTGAGTTGATGTGCGTCTTCACAGTGGCAACGCTCACGAACAGGCGCGCCGCGATCTCGGTGTTGTTGAGCCCCTGGGCCATCAGCTCGAGCACCTCGGCCTCCCGCTGCGTGAGCTGCGTGAACCGGCTCCGGATGCCCGGCAGCGCACCCGCGCCCGCTGCCGCTGAGGCATCCACACTCGCGGCCGTGGGTGCACCCACGTCGGCCCGGGCGCCCGCAGCCGCCGGGGCATCCGCGTCGGCCCGCGCGCCCGTAGCCGCTGGGGCGCCCGCGTCGGCCCGCGCGCCCGCACCCGCCGGGGCACCCACGCCCTCGGCCGCTCCGTCGGCCGGCGGCGGCGGGGCGAAGCTGCCGATCACGCGCGCGGCGATCTCGGGGGCCAGCGTCGTCTGTCCCGTCGCCACCGCCCGGATGGCCGCCGCCACCTCACCCCTCGACGCGTCTTTCGTGAGGTAGCCGCGGGCCCCGACGCTCAGCGCCCCCGCGATCGACGCGTCGTCGGCGAACGTGGTCAGCACGAGCACGGCGGTCTGCGGACGGTTCGCCACGATGAGGCCGGTCGCCTCGGCACCGCCCATCACGGGCATCCGCAGGTCGAGCAGAACGACGTCGGGGGAGTGCTGTGCCGCCAGGCGCACGGCCTCTTCGCCGTTGGCCGCCTCGCCCACGATCTCGATGTCGGGCAGCAGCGACAGCACCGTCACCAGCCCGTCGCGCACGATGGCCTGGTCGTCGGCCACGAGCACACGGATCGGGTTCGTCGTCATGATCCCAGCCTCTCAGACCCGGCCGTAGGCGCGTCTGCTGCGGGTGATTCCGCGCGGCCGGGCACCTGGGCGTCGACGACGAACGGGCCTCCGAACGCCCCGACCTCCGGGTGGGCGGGCACCTGGGCGTCGACGACGAACCGGTCTCCGGATGCCCCGACCTCCGTGTGGGCGGGCACCTGAGTGTCGACCACGAACCGGCCTCCGGATGCCCCGACCACCAGCCGCGCACCCGGCAGGCGGTCGAACCGCTCACGCATGCCGGACAGCCCGTGGGCAGCGCCGGTGCTGCCGAGCGCGTCGAGCGGGCCGCCGAGCGGATTGCTCACAATGGCTCGCACCCATGCCCCGTCGCCGCCCCCGCCCGCGGTCACCTCGACTTCGACCGCAGCCCCGGCGGCGTGCTTGCGGGCATTCGTCAGCGCCTCCTGCACGGCGCGCCGCAGTGCCGCGGCGGCGTCTCCCGACATGACCAACGCCTCCGCGCCGGTCGCTTCCCTCGTGTCCGTTTCCGCTCCGGCGCTTGTCGCTGCTCGTACACCCGTCTCCGCGCCAGCACCTGCTTCCGCGCCCATCTCAGCCCCGGTCGCTGCTCTCGCGTCCGTTTCCACCCCGGCGCCTGCCTTCGCCCCCGTCTCCACCCGCGCTCCTGTCGCTGCCCGTGCCGTCGTCTCTGTTCCAGCCAGCACCCCACCTACGTGCAGCCTCACGGCGGCGCCGAGCCGGCGCTCGGCCGCGACCAGGTCTTCGATGCCGGCGATGAGGGCGTCGGCCGCGACCGGTGGTGCTGCAATCGGCTCCCGCAGAGCATCCACTGCCCGACGCGCCTCGTTCAGACCAGACGCGGCGAGCTTGCGCGCGTCGCGCACCCGGATCTCGGCCGCCGCGGTCTCGCCCGCCTCGAGCAGGGCGTCGACGGCGTCGAGCTGGATGACGAGCCCGCCGAGGCTGTGGGCGAGAAGGTCGTGGATCTCGCGGGCGATCTCCTGACGCTGCGCGAGCGCATCGAGCGCCGCGAGCTTCTCCCGTGCGGCCAGGCGTTCCTCGCGCAGGGCCTCGGCCTGCGAGTCGGCGAGACGCAGCTGTCGGCGGCTGAGCCCGCCGAGGGCAGCGATGACGATTCCGCCCTCGATGGCGAGCAGTCCGAGGGCCGAGATGCCCGACGGCGATGCGGTGAGCGCGTCGCCGTCGGCCGGCCCGACGATGGCTCCGAGAGCCACCAGCGCGAGGGAGGCCAGTGTGAGTGCGCCGCCCCACCAGAGCGGCCATCGCGGGGTACCGATCACACGCAACAGTGCAGCTACCGTGAGGGCGACGCCGAGCCCGAACGTCGGAGCCGCGATGAACGCGCCGCACACCGCCATCACCGCGCAGAGCACCGGCAGCAGCCAGCTCCCCGCTCCCGTCCGGCCCACCGGACGCTCGGCGTTCCGTGCTCCTGCCGACCCCGCAACTGTGCCCGCCCCAGCCTCACGCTCGCCAGCCGGTACTGCCCCCGAGCCCCCGGCCGAGCCGCTCCTCGTCTCGACGACCGACACCACCACGACGCCCACCCAGGCCAGGAGCCCGACCACCCCCAGCGCAAGCCGCCCCGTCCCGAGCAGACCGGTGTACGAGGCGAACAGCGCATACGTCACCACCGCGACGCCGAAGAGGTTGAGCAGCACGCTCAACCATCCGGTGCGCAGGGGCGGGTTCATCGCTCCATTCTCGTGCAGTGCCTGCGCCGGCGCGGCCGGCTCACGCGGAGACGGTGCTCAGGCGCCCGATGCGGGCGGCGAACACGGCCGACCGCGCGGCACGGTTGGCGGCCAGCAGAATCAGGATGACCGCGGTCGACGACGCGATCTGCGACCCCATCGCGCCGGCCCCCACGTCGACGCCTATGCGCAGAGCGATGAAGCCCACCCAGAGCGCGAAGCCCCACCAGCCGGTGCGGCTCTCGAGGGTCGCACCGCTGTCGTCGTGCGCCATCGCGACTCCGGCGGCGGTGATCGGCCGGAACTTCGCCATCGCGCCCATGATCGCTCCGACCGCGAGCGAGACGACGATCTCGAAGACGAGCACCCCGACGTCGAAGGTGCTCAGGTTGCCGAGGTCGTTGCCGTTGGCGAGTGTGACCACGCCGATGACGCCCAAGACGAGCGGACCGCGCCACATGCGGGCGATCTCGACCGGGCGCCAGTTGACCTGGTGGAGGCCCATCCACCCCACCAGCACGATGATGACGAGTGCGTTGACGAGAATCTGTATGTTCATGACAGCAATGCTCGTCGTCGGCGTCACTGGCCGGCACCACCCTGGGGTGGAGCCGCGGGTGGAGATTCGGGCGTCTCGAGCGAGGGCACCCGCGACCGGGTGGAGACTCGCGGGCCCCGCGGTCTGGGCCTCAGCCCTGCGGTCAGGGCCTCAGCTCTGTGGTCGGGACCTCAGCTCTGTGGTCGGGACCTCAGCTCCGTGGTCGGGACCTCAGCGCCGCGCGACCGCCGCACCCCGGCGCGACACCCAGATCACACCGACCCCCAGCGCGCAGATCACCAGCGCGATGAGGATCACGTAGAACGTCACCGACAGGTACCCGTTGGCCGACGTGGCCGGGTTGAGGAACGGATACGGGTACCAGGCTCTGCCGGTCATCCCGTCGACCGCCAGCGGCCCCCGGATGAGCGTGTACACCACCCAGACGATCGGAAACGACACGATCGCCCACAGCCGCCGGTACCCCAGCGGCACCCGCCCCGGAGCGAACAGCCAGTCGAGCAGGAGGTAGATCGGGCCGATCACGTGCACGATCTCGTTCGCCCACTCGAGCGTCTGCCCCTGCGGCAGCGTGATGCCGCGCAACAGCAGGTTGTAGACGATGCCGGTCGTCACCATGTACGTCACGACGCACGCCCGCACGGTGGTGTACAGCAGCGGGTCGGGCCGGTCGCCGCGGCGCAGTGCGATCACCACGCCCGCCAGCAGAACGACGACGCTCGCGACGTTCGAGTCGATCGTGAAGAAGCTGAAGAAGTTCGTGACGAAGAAGGCGGGGTCGAACCCTGCCTGGCCCTGCAGAAACTCGATGGAGTGCAGCAGCTGGGCGACGATGGCCACGGCGATCGCCACGGCGACCACCGCGCGCAGAATGACGAACAGGAGGCGCATGTGTCACAGCTTAGGGCTGTGGCACGCGCCTCCTGCGGTCATCCGGTGGTGTGCGTGTTCGGGCAGCGAGCCGCCTCGGCCGGTTGCCCTGTGGGGTGCCGTTGTGTGGCTACCCGTGCGTGGCTGCGGGGTGCCGTTGCGCGGCCACCCGTGCGGCTCAGGCCGCCTTGGCGAAACCGCTCTCGGCAGAGCCGGTGCGCGACGCCGTTCGGGTGACCAGCTCGCCGTCGGCGATGGTGGTGTCGTGGGCGACGTGCATCTGGTCGGTGATGACGGCCCGGTCACCGATGCTGGTGTGGCTGCCGATCTTCGCGCCGCGGCCGATGCGGGCCTCCTGGCCCACATGCACGCCCGCGCCGATGAACACGCCCGCGCCGACGACCGCGCCGCGGTCGATCCAGCTGCCGGCGCCGACCCATGCCCCCTGGCCCACGTGCGCCTCAGGTTCGACGTACGCCGACGACTCGATGTAGGCGGTCGGATGCACGACCGACGTCGCCGAAATGAAACCGCGACCGTTGGAGTGGTGCTTGTACCGTGCCAGTTCGCCGAACTCGTTTTCGATCTCTACGTAAATCTTGCTCAACTGTGTCTCCTTGTACCCTTGCTACACACAACAACGAAAGGGCGTCGTCGATTCCCACAGTGTGGTTCGGAGTGCGCACTCCGAGCAGAGTGGTCGACCCGCCACCCGCGCCGCGGCTTAGGCTGGGGTCATGCACTACCGCGAACTCGGCCGAACTCACCGCACCGTCTCGATCATCGGGCTCGGCACCTGGCAACTCGGCGCAGACTGGGGTGATGTTCGAGAGGCGGATGCCTTCGCCGTTCTCGATGCGTCGGTGCAGTCGGGCGTCACCTTCTTCGACACCGCCGACGTGTACGGCGACGGGCGCAGCGAGCAGCTCATCGGCCGGTACCTCTCCGAGAACCCGGGGCATGGCATCACGGTCGCCACCAAGATGGGCCGGCGAGTCGAGCAGCTGCCCGAGAACTACGTGCTCGACAACTTTCGCGCCTGGACGAACCGCTCGCGCCGCAACCTCGGCGTCGAGACGCTCGACCTGGTGCAGCTGCACTGCCCGCCCAGCGCGGTGTTCGAGAGCGACGAGGTGTACGACGCACTCGACACGCTCGTCTCTGAGGAGGCGATCGCGAACTACGGTTTCAGTGTCGAGACGACCGAGCAGGCGCTGGCCGCCATCGCCCGGCCCGACACGGCGACGATCCAGATCATCCTGAACGCCTTTCGGCTGAAGCCGCTCGACGAGGTGCTGCCGGCGGCGCGCGCGGCCGGGGTGGGCATCATCGCCCGGGTGCCGCTGGCGTCGGGGCTGCTGAGCGGAAAGTACACCGAGCAGACCGTGTTCGCCGAGAACGACCACCGCACCTTCAACCGCGACGGCAGCGCGTTCGACGTGGGGGAGACGTTCTCGGGGGTCGACTTCGACAGCGGCGTGAAGGCGGCGCGGGAGTTCGCCGAGCTGGTTCCTGAGGGGGTCTCGCCGTCGGCGGCCGCCCTGGCCTGGGTGGCGCAGTTACCCGGCGTCAGCTCGGTGATTCCGGGGGCGCGCAATCCCGGCCAGGCCGAGGCCAACGCCGCCGCCGGGTCGCTACCGCCGCTCGGGGCGCGGTTCGACGACGGCGTGCGCGACATCTACGACCGGTACTTCAGGGCGAGCCTCCACGCGCGCTGGTGAGGTCGGGCGGGAGCACCCGCCCCGCTCCGCCAGCGGAGGGGAGCGGGCATCCGCCCACCTTGGTCGGTGAGGTCAGGCGCGGGCAACCGCGCGCGTCAGCCGTTGAAGTCGGGATCGCGCCCGGTGCGCTCGCCGGTCTCGAGCGTCGCGATGCGCGCGAGGTCGGATTCGTCGAGCGCGAAGTCGAACACGTCGATGTTCTCGGCGATGCGTGACGGCGTCACCGACTTCGGAATCACCACGTTGCCGAGCTCGAGGTGCCAGCGGATCACGATCTGCGCCGGCGTCTTGCCGTATTTCGCCGCCAGCTCGTCGAGCACCGGGTTGTCGAGCACCCGCCCGCGGGCGAGCGGCGACCACGCCTCGGTGACGATTCCGTGCGCGTCGTCGTATGCCCGCGTCTCGCGCTGCGGCAGCCACGGGTGCAGCTCGACCTGGTTGATGCTCGGCACCACGCTCGTCTCGTTCGCCAGCCGCTCGAGGTGGTGGGGGTGGAAGTTCGACACGCCGATCGACCGCGCGAGCCCGTCGGCCTGGATCTTCTCGAGCGCCCGCCACGTCTCGACGTAGAGGTTCTGCGCCGGCGCGGGCCAGTGGATCAGAAAGAGGTCGACGTACTCCAGCCCCAGCCGCACGAGGCTCTCGTCGAACGATCGGCGCGCCTCGTCGTAGCCGTGCCGATCCTGAAAGACCTTCGTGGTGATGAACAGCTCAGAGCGCGGCACCGAGCTGGCGGCGACCGCGCGGCCGACCCCCGTCTCGTTGGCGTAGAGGGTGGCGGTGTCGACGTGCCGGTAGCCCAGGTCGACGGCTACCGATACGGCGTTCTCGGCCTGCTCGTCGGTCGCCTTGTAGACGCCCAACCCGAGCTGCGGGATGCGCGCGCCGTCGTTCAGGGCGATGGTCGGTGCGAAGATCATGCTTCCATTATCGAGGGCCGTGGGTGTGCCCTGTTCTGGGTGGATGCCCGAGCTGCTGATCGCGGATAGTATGTGAGACAAGCTCGACTTGAGGCACCGGGTCGAGCTCGGGCCCGAGGGGTGCCGGCAGATGGGCTAGGAACCCGTTCGGGCTGTCGGCACCCCGGCCCTTCCTCGGTGCACTTCTTCGGGCGGGTGGGTGACGGTGCCGCTAGCCGGCGTCGTCCGGCGCCGGCGCCCCTAGCCCGTGACGGTGGCGACAGGTTCGGTGTCGGCGATGGGGCTGGCGTCGCGCCCACGCAGGTCGGGGTGCCAGCGGCGGCCGAGCACCGGAACGACGAAGCCCAGCAGCGCCAGCAGGCTCGCCACCACGAATGCGCCCTGCGGCCCGCTCGAATCGATCATGAACCCGGCCAGGGCCGACCCGACGGCGGCGCCGATGAGCTGACCGGTGCCGACCCAGCCGTACGCCTCCGCTGTGTCGCTGAAGCGCACGCTCGCCGAGACGATCGAGAACATCACGGCGAGGGCCGGCGCGATTCCGATACCCGCGATGAACAGGAAGACGCCGAGCCACCAGACGTTCAGCGAGAGCGCCGAGATGCCGATGCCGACCACGACGATCAGCATGCGCTGGGCGAGCGCCCACGGCCCGATCTGCAGGTGGCCGAGCGCCAGCCCGCCCACGAGCGAGCCGACCGCGAAGACGGCCAGCACGACGCCCGACTCTGCGCCGTCGTGGTTGAAGGTCGCCACGACCCCGGCCTCGACCGCGGCGCACGTCGCCACGAGCAGGAAGCCCACGATCGTTGCGAGCAAGACGGGCGGTTTCGTGAGCACCGCGCCCAGTCGCCTGCGGCTGCGGGGGATGCGCACGCGGCCGAGTTCGGGGCTGGAGATGAACCACGCCCCACCGCCGATCAGGAACGCCACGGCCAGCAGAATGCCCTCGACCGTGCCGACCTGGGTGGCGGTGAAGGTCGTGATGACCGGCCCGACGACCCAGATGATCTCCTGCGCCGACGCATCGAGCGAGAACAGCGGCGTGAGCTGCTTCGAGTTGACCATCTTCGGGTAGATCGTGCGCACGGCCGGCTGGATGGGCGGCATGGTGAGCCCGGCGGCGAACGCCACGACCATGGTGAGGGGGATGCTCATCGGCACGAGCGCAATGGTGCTGATGGCCACGGCGCAGACGATCATGGTTGACGTGATCACCGGCCGCATGCCCCAGCGCCCCATCAGCCGGCTCGTCAGCGGGCCGGCGATCGCCTGCCCGATCGACAGCGCGGCGAGCACGAGGCCGGCCGAACCATAGGAGTCGTGCACCCGCTGGATGTGCAGCAGGAAGGCGAGCGAGAGCATGCCGAACGGAAACCGCGCCAGCAACTGGGCGGCCATGATGCGACCGACGCCGCGGGTCTTGAGGAGGTTCGTATAGCTGTTCACAACTCGATCAAGTGTACCGGGTAGACGGTGTGGTTCGTCCCCCGGTCAGGAGGCCAGCACCTTCTGGATGCGCTGCAGCGAGACCGGCCCGTCGGTGCCGAGCGACTGCGCGAAGAGGCTGATGCGCAGCTCTTCGAGCATCCACCTCGCCCGAACGAGCGTCGGGCCCAGCGTCACCAGGGGCTCGGCCGGCAGGGGCAGCGTTCCGCCGGCGGCCTCGTACCGGGCGATGGCGGTCTGCACCTCGGTGAGCCAGGCGCGGTCGCGGGCGGGGGCGTCGGGCAGCTTCTGCATGCGTTGTTCCACCCCGCTGAGGTAACGCGGATAGCTCTTCAGCTGCTCGGTGCCGGTCGACGAGATGAAGCCCGCGAAGATCAGGGCCGCGAGTTGCGACCGGGCATCCGTCAGCGCCGCCAGCAGCGAGACGCTCGTGGCGTTCTTGAGGGCGCGTTCGGCGTCACGGGCCCTGCCGAGGCTCGCGGCGACCGTCGCCACCGTCGAATACATCAGGTCGACGCTCCTGCGTGAGAAGTCGTCGCGCACCGTCTCGAAGTCGGCGCGGGTGAAGACGAGCCCGTCGGCGTGGTGCGAGCGGATGACCGTGTCGGCGGCCGCCCGAAAGCAGTCGTCGAACAGGGCCTGGATGCTCGAATACGGGCTGGTCGCCAGAATCAGTTTCTCGTTCTGGGTGAGATGTTCGCGCACGTACGACACCGGCGACGGCACGCTCTTCACCAGCAGCGCGCGCACACCGAGGGGAGTGAGCCGGTCGGCCTCCTGCTGCGTGCTCATCAGGCGGATCGACACCTGCGACTTCTCCTCCACAAGCGCCGGATACGCGCGAATGACACTTCCCGGCTGTTTCGTGTCGATGAAGCGCGGCAGTTCCGTAAAGTCCCACGATGTGAGGCCGGCGCGCTCGATGGGGTCGGCGGCCTGACGGGATGCCCGGGCGACGCTCTCACGAGCCGTCGAACGGTAGCGGGCCTGCAGCTCCTCGAGGTTCTTCGAGGCGGCGAGGGTCTTGCCCCGGTCATCCACGACCCTGAAGGAGAGTGAGAGGTGAGCGGGAATGCGCGAACGATCGAAGTCGCCGGCGGCGACCGGTGTGAAGGCGAGGCGCGACATCGTGCGGGCGAGCTCGTCGAGAAACGACGCCGAATCGGCCGGGGCGGTCGTCTCGGGCATCGCGGCCAGCAGTCTGGCGGCCCAGTCGGTGGCGGGCACGAAGTTCTTGCGAATGTTCTTCGGCAGCGAGCGGATGAGCGCTGTCACGAGTTCGAGGCGAAGACCCGGCACCTGCGCCTCGAACCCGCTCGGTTCCAGGCGCGGCAGAAGCGCGAGGGGCACCGTCACGCTCACGCCGTCGTCGTCGGTGCCCGGCTCGAAGCGATAGCTGAGCGCGAGCTTCTGGTCGCCCTGCTGCCACGTGGTCGGAAACTTCTCTTCGTCGACCTCGGGGGCACCGCCGGGCACCAGCGAGTCGGCGGTCATGGTCAGCAGCTCGGGAGAGTCGTGGCGGGCCTTCTTCCACCAGCCGTCGAAGCTGCGGGCCGTGTTCACGTCTCGCGGAATGCGGGCGTCGTAGAACTCGAACACCGCCTCGTCGTCGAGCAGCAGGTCGCGCCGCCGGCTGCGTTCCTCGATCTCGGCCAGCTCGGTGCGAAAACGCCTGTTGGCGCGGTCGAAGGCGTGCTGCGATTCCCACTCACCATCGACGAGGGCGTGCCTGATGAACAGTTCACGGGCGTACGCCGGGTCGACGCGCGAGAACTGGATGCGGCGGTGGGCGACGATCGGCACCCCGTAGAGCGTCACCCGTTCGAACGCGACCACCGCGCCCTGCTTCTTCTCCCAGTGCGGTTCAGAGTAGCTGCGCTTGCAGAGGTCGCCCGCGAGCGGCTCGGCCCACGACGGGTCGATGGCCGCGTTCATGCGCGCGAAGAGGCGGCTGGTCTCGACCAGTTCGGCGCTCATCACCGCTTCGGGCTGCTTCTTCGACAGGGTCGAGCCGGGAAAGATGCTGAACCGGGTCTGCCGGGCGCCGACGTACTCCTTCTTCGCGGTGTCGCGCAGGCCGATGTGCGAGAGCAGGCCCGACAGAATCGAGCGGTGGATGCCGTCGGGGTTCACCGACGGCTCGCCGATGGTGAGCTTCAGTGGCCGGCTCAGCTGCCGCAGCTGCCGGTAGACGTCTTGCCACTCGCGCACCCGCAGGTAGTTGAGGTGCTCGGCCTTGCAGAGCCGTCGAAACGCGCTCGACGACAGCTCGGACTGTTTCGTCTCGAGGTAGTTCCAGAGGTTCAGCAGGCTCAGGAAGTCGCTCGACGGGTCGGCGAACCGGGCGTGCAGCTCGTCGGCGCGCTGGCGGCGTTCGAGCGGGCGCTCCCGCGGGTCTTGCACGGCGAGACCGGCCACGATCACCATCACCTCGCGGCTGGTGGCGTGGTTCTTCGACTCGATCACCATGCGGGCGAACCGTGGCTCGATGGGCAGCCGCGAGAGGTCGCGGCCCACGCGGGTGAGGGTCGGAACGTTCGTCGGCGCGCCCGGTGTCGGCGCGTCCGGTGTCGGCGCGCCCGGTGTCGGAGCCGCGGATGTGGGTGCGTCCGGTGTCGACACGGTGCCTGCCGACGTCTCGCTGTCTGCCGGCGCGCCGCTGCTCCCACGCGCTTCAAGCGCTCCACGCGCTCCGCGCCTCGGCCTGTCGGCACCCGAGCCGGCGGCGTTGATCGCACCGAGCTCACCGAGCAGGTCGAGGCCGTCTTTGATGCCGCGCGAGTCGGGTGGCTGCAGAAACGGAAACGAGGCGATGTCGCCGAGCCCGAGCGAGATCATCTGAAGAATGACGGCGGCGAGATTGGTGCGCAGAATCTCGGGTTCGGTGAACCGCGGGCGGCTGAGGTAGTCGTCTTCGCTGTAGAGCCGAATGCAGATGCCGTCGCTCGTGCGGCCGCTGCGCCCCGCGCGCTGGTTCGCCGACGCCTGAGAGATCGCTTCGATGGGCAGCCGCTGCACCTTCGAACGCACACTGTACCTGCTGATGCGGGCGGTTCCGGTGTCGATCACATACCTGATTCCGGGCACCGTGAGGCTCGTCTCGGCCACGTTGGTCGCCAGCACGATGCGGCGCCGGATGCCCGGGGTGCTCGATCTCTGAAAGACCTTGTGCTGGTCGGCAGACGACAACCGCCCGTAGAGCGGCAGCACCTCGGTCGCGCTGCCCAGAGCGCCTCCGCCACCAGCGTTGAGGCGCCCGCGAATCGACTCCTCGGCGTCTCTGATCTCGTTCTCGCCCGAGAAGAACACCAAGACGTCGCCGTCGCTCTCCCGGGCCAGTTCGTCGAGCGCCTCATTCACGGCATCGAGCGGGTCGCGGTCGGCGGCGGCACGGGCCTGGCCGGGGCGTCGGCGCGAGCCGTCGGCGCCGGTGCCCGCCTCCGAGTCGGAGTCGGTGTCGGTGTCGGCGTCGTCGTCGTCGACGTCGTCGCTCGGCTCGCTGTCGGCCACGAGCGGGCGGTAGCGCACCTCGACCGGGTAGGTGCGCCCCGACACCTCGATGATGGGCGCCCCGCCGAAGTGCCGCGAGAAGCTCTCGGGGTCGATGGTGGCCGACGTGACGATCACCTTCAGGTCGGGGCGCTGCGGCAGCAACTGCCGCAGGTAGCCGAGCAGGAAGTCGATGGTGAGACTGCGTTCATGCGCCTCGTCGATGATGATGGTGTCGTACTTCAGCAACAGCCGGTCGCGGTGTATCTCGTTCAGCAGAATGCCGTCGGTCATCAGCTTGATGCGGGTGTCGGCGCTCACCTTGTCGGTGAACCGAACCTGGTAGCCGACGAGCTCGCCGACGCTCTGGCCGAGCTCCTCGGCGATGCGCTCGGCGATCGTGCGGGCGGCGATGCGGCGCGGCTGGGTGTGCCCGATGCTGGTGCGGCCGAGCTCGAGGCAGATCTTCGGCAGCTGGGTGGTCTTGCCCGACCCCGTCTCGCCGGCCACGATGACCACCTGGTTCGCCTCGATGGTGCGGGCGATCTCGTCGCGCAACTGGCTGACGGGCAGCTCCGGTGGAAAGAAGATCGAGGTGGGAATCATCAGCCCTTCAGTGTAGACCGAGACCGGCGGCGTGGTACCCGGCTAGACCGCTCCCCGGTGAGCCGTGGCAGGCTGGTCACCATGGCCAACAGACTCGCGCAGGCGATCAGTCCGTACCTCCGCTCGCACGCAGACAACCCGGTCGACTGGTTCCCCTGGGGCGAGGCGGCCTTCGACGAGGCGGTGCGCCGAGACGTTCCCGTTCTCGTGTCGATCGGCTACTCGACGTGCCACTGGTGTCACGTGATGGCGCGTGAGAGCTTCAGCGACCCGGTGCTGGCGGCGCGGCTGAACGAGCAGTTCGTCGCCGTCAAGGTCGACCGGGAAGAGCATCCGGAGGTCGATGCCTTCTACCTCGCAGCCGCTGCCGCCTTCACGCAGAACCTCGGCTGGCCTCTCAACGTGTTCGTCACGCCGCAGGGCCGGCCGTTCTTCGCGGGCACCTATTCGCCCCCGGTGCCCGTGCAGGGAGTCGCCTCGTTCAGCCAGGTGCTCGACGCGGTGATCGAGGCGTGGCGGTTGCGGCGCTCTGACGTCGAGCAGTCGGCGGCGGCCATCGTCGAAGCGCTGTCGGCCCCGCGCCCGGCGCACCCCGGGTCTCCGTCAGGCAACGCAGACGATCCGAACGCCGCGATCAGTGCGGGTGGCGCGGGTGGTGCGGATGCCGCCGACGACGCGCGCGACCCGGTGCCGAGCCGCGCGGAGTTCGATCGGGTCATCGCCGAGCTCGAAGCGTACGAAGACACCGTGAACGGCGGGTTCGGCGGCGCCCCGAAATTCCCCGTCGCGCCCGTGCTCGGCTTTCTCAGCACGGCGGATGCCCCGCTGGCGTTGCGCACGCTGGAGAAGATCGCGGCCTCCGACCTGCGTGACCCCGTCGAGGGCGGATTCTTCCGCTACGCCACCCGCGCGAACTGGAGCGAGCCGCACTACGAACGCATGCTCTACGACAACGCGCTGCTGCTCGACGTGTACACGACAGCCGCCACGAAGCCGGCCGCAGAACCGTGGGCAGCGCAGGCGGCGGCCGGAGTCGCGGGCTTCCTCCTCGACGTTCTGCAGATCGACGGTGGCGGCTTCGCGTCGGCGCAAGACTCAGAGAGCCTGGTCGACGGCCGCCAATCGGAGGGCGGTTATTACGCGCTCGACGCGGCCGCTCGGGCCTTCCAGCCCGCCCCGAAGCTCGACGCGAAGATTCTGACGGGCTGGAACGGTCTCGCCATCGCGGCCCTCGCCCGCGCGGGCGCAGTGTTCGGCGAACAGCGCTGGGTCGCGGCGGCCGTGGCCGCGACGGAGTACCTGCTCGCCCGGCACCGCCGCGCCGATGGCACCCTGCTGCGCGCCTCCCTCGGCGAACGAACCTCGGATGCCCGTGCGACCCTCGAAGACTACGGAATGTTCGCCACCGCCCTCGGCCGTCTGGCCACCGTCACAGGCGACCCCCGTTACGCCGCCCTCGGCCGAGCCCTCCTCGACGCAGTGACCGTCCCGACCCCGGCCGCTTCCGACACAGTGCCCTCGCCGGGCGTCGCCGACGCGGCTGCTGCCGACTCGCCAGCCTCGACGGGCGCAGGCGATGCGCCCTCGAGTGGAGTCGCGGAGGCGCCGGGCGCGAGTCGGTCGGTGTTCGCTGTTCCGGGTGGAGGCGACCCGGTGCTGGCGGCGCGCGGCCTCGTCATCGAGGGCGACGTATCAGAGGGCGCCTACCCGTCGGGGGTGAGCGCGCTCGCGACGGCTGCCATCGACCTCGCCGGCACCACGGGCGACGGCCGGTACGCCGATCTCGCCGTGCGCGCCCTGGCCCCGGTGGCCGCCGACGCCCTGTCGCGCCCGATCGGTTTCGGCACCGCCCTCGAGCAGCTCTACCGCCTGCGCCAGGCCGCCGCCGACTGACGGTGCCGCGTCACCGGGGCCGCCCGCAAGCCTGCCGCTGCGGGCCACCCTGGGCCGAGCGGGCAGGGTGAAGGGCGGGAGGCGGGAGGCGGGAGGCGGCAGGCGGGAAGCGGGGGCGTGAGGCGTGAGGCGTGAGGCGACCCAGCGTCAGTGTGCGGCGACCGTCGCGACGACAGGCGCGGCCGGGTCGGCCACCCACTCGGCCAGCGAGCCGTCGTAGATCGACACGTCGGGCACGCCGAGCAGGGTGAGCGCCAGGGCGTCTGACGCGGCAAGAATGCCCGAGCCGCAGTAGACGACCACCCGCCTGCCCGCCAGCGCCTCGTCGATGATCTGCTCGAAGGCGACCCGCAGGGCGTCTCGGCGCAGCAGCTTGTTCGTCTCACGGTCGATGAGGCGGGTCGCCGACACGTTGACGCTGCCGGGAATGTGCCCGGGCCTCGAGCGTCGCCCGGCCTCGCCCGAGAACTCTCGCGGAGCCAGTGCGCAGAGCAGCAGGGCATCCGTTCGCCCGTCGAGCACCGACTCGACGAACGACTTGTCGACCCACGAGTGCGGCTGCTCGGTCGCGAAGAACGGGTCGGCGGCCGGAGCCGGCTCGGTGTAGCCGGTCTCGACTGGTCGTTCTTCGGCGTTCCACTTCGTGAGGCCGCCGTCGAGCACCGCCACCTGGTCGTAGCCGAACGCCCGGAACAGCCACCAGAGCCTGGCCGCCCACTGACCCTGCGCGCTGTCGTAGACGACGACCGTCGTTCCGTTGGTGATGCCGAAGGCGGTGACGACTTCTTCGAACCGCGCGGTCGACGGCCGCGTGAACCCGAACGGCGCCGATACGTCAGAGAGCTCTTCGAGGAGGTCGGCGAACACGGCACTCGGAATGTGACCGGTCACGAGGTAGTCGTCGAGGCCGCTCAACCACGCCTGCCGGCCGTCGAAGGCGGTGACCGAGAGCACCGTGGCGTCGAGAACCACCAGGGCGTCAGAGCCGAGGTGGTCGCACAGCCACTGGGTCGACACGAGGGGCGACACCAGTATCGGCGCAGTGGTGAGGGTGGCAGGTGAGGTGGTCACGTGCTCAACGCTAGCCGCGGCCGACGACACTGGGCTGTGTATTGCAACAGAGAGTCACGATCGGGTAACAGCCTCATGTCAGCGTCACGTGACCCGTGTGGGCCCATGTAAGCGGCACGTCAGCGCCGCGTGAGCGGGCTGCCGCAGAGTGGAGCCATCAAGCAAGTGAACCGCTTCAGAAAGGCACTCACATGACTTCACAACCTTCCGACTGGGCCGTCGAGGCCCACGGCCTCGTCAAGCTCTTCGGCACGAACCGCGCGGTCGACGGCGTCGACCTGCAGGTCGCCACCGGCACCGTGTACGGCGTGCTCGGCCCGAACGGCGCCGGCAAGACCACGACCATCCGCATGCTCGCCACCCTGCTCAAACTCGACGGCGGCGAGGCCACCATCTTCGGGCACGACGTGCAGCGCGAGCCGCAGATCGTCAGGCAGCTCATCGGCGTGACCGGTCAGTACGCCTCGGTCGACGAGAACCTCTCGGCCACCGAGAACCTCGTGCTGTTCTCACGCCTGCTCGGCCTCTCGCGCAAGGCAGCCCGCCTCAAGTCGTCAGAGCTGCTCGAACAGTTCGGCCTGACCGAGGCCGCGAAGCGGCCGCTCAAGCAGTTCTCGGGTGGCATGCGGCGGCGGCTCGACCTCGCAGCCAGCCTCATAGCCCAGCCCCCGCTGATCTTTCTCGACGAACCCACGACGGGCCTCGACCCGCGCACCCGCGCGCAGATGTGGGAGACGATCCGCGAGCTCGTCACCACGGGGTCGACGGTGCTGCTCACCACGCAGTACCTCGACGAGGCCGACCAGCTCGCCGACCGCATCGCCGTGATCGACCGCGGCACGGTCGTCGCCGAAGGAACGCCCGACGACCTGAAGGCCTCGGTCGGCTCGTCGTCGTTGCAGGTGCGCGTGGCCGACACGAAAGAGGTCGAGACGGCGCGCGAGCTGATCGAACGGGTGCTCGGCTCCACCGCCGTCGTCTCGCCCGAGGGCTCGCGCCTCACCGCCCCGCTCGAGCGGGTCGAAGACGTCACCGACCTGCTGCTCGCGCTGCGTGAGCGTGGCATCGAGCTGCGCGAACTGTCGGTGCAGAAGCCGACGCTCGACGAGGTCTTTCTCTCGCTCACCGGCCATTCCGTCGCCGACGAAGAGGCCGAAGACGCCGAACAGCGGGCTCGGGATGCCGCCGGGGCCGACGGCTCCGAGAGCTCCTCCGGCACACCGCCCACCGGCGCAGGCCCCACCACCCCCACCGACCCCGATTCCTCCTCCCCGAAAGCGAAGGTGCTCGCATGAGCTCACTCACCCTGCGCCCCACGATCGTGCCCGGAGCGGGCCGCGACCTGCGCAACCATGTCACGTTCAAGCAGAGCGTCTCGAACGCCCTCTCGATGGCCGGCCGCGGCCTCATCAAGGTGCGCCGCACCCCAGAGCAGCTGTTCGACGTCACCCTGCAGCCGATCATCTTCACCGTGATGTTCACCTACATCTTCGGTGGGGCGATCTCGGGCAGCGTGGCGAACTACCTGCCCCTGATCATCCCGGGCATCCTGGTGCAGACGGTCATCACCACCTCGGTGGTCACCGGTGTACAACTGCGCGAAGACATGGACAAGGGCGTGTTCGACCGCTTCAAGTCGCTGCCCATCGCCCGCATTGCGCCGCTCGCCGGCGCCCTGCTGGCCGACACCCTGCGCTACGCCATCGCCACCACGATCACGTTCATCACCGGGTTCATCATGGGCTACCGCCCGGCCGGCGGAATCGGCGGCATCCTGGGCGCAGCCCTGCTCGTCATCGTCTGCTCGTGGGCGATCAGCTGGATCTGGGCGTTCTTCGGCATGATCGGCCGCAGCGCCTCGAGTGTCCAGGGCATCTCGATGATGATCCTGTTTCCGCTGACGTTCCTGTCGAACGCGTTCGTGCCGGCCGACACCATGCCGAGCTGGCTCGAGTGGTTCGTGAACATCAACCCCGTCTCGTACCTCGTCACCGCGGTGCGCGACCTCACCAACAACGGCGCGATCGGCTACGACGCGCTGTGGGCACTCGTCGGCGCGATCGCCGTGGTCGTGGTGTTCGCGCCCCTCACGGTTCGGGCCTACATGCGCAAGGCGTGACAGACCGCATCGGCACCGGAATCACCGGCGCAGAGCGCGGCTCTCCTTCAGCAGACTGAAGGCCAGGGCCGCGCTTCTGCGTGGGTCGAGCCCCACGACCTCTGCCCGGGCGTCGGCCACGGCCTGGGGCCCGCACAGAGCGGATGCCCGGGCGAAATGCAGCTCGCGATACAGCGCCGGCGAATCCTGCCTCGAGCCGAGCCGCTCGGCCAGCGCCAGCATCGGCAGCGCCTCCCCGGGGTGCGCGGGCAGCAGCCAGGCCGACAGGCCGATGAGTGCGCAGCCGAGCACCGGCAGGTCGAGAAACCGTGGCTTCACCCGGTGGGTGGCCAGGATGCGCGAGCGCAACCGCGCAGCGAACCGGCGCGCGTGGCCCAGTTCGTCGGGGTCGTCGACGCCGTCGAACGTGATGGCCGAGAGGTACACGCTGCCGAGCATCAGGAACCATGGGGAGCTTCGCTCGCGCGGCGACGCGAAGAAGTCGAGCGCCCGGTGGAAGTTCACGAGGGCCGACGCCACGTCACCGTTCATGCGGTCGATCTCGGCCTGCCCCGACCATCCGATCGACACCATGTCGCGCGAGAACATGTCGGGAGAGACGGTTCCCTCGGGCGAAACAGTGCGCTCGGTGAGCGAGCGGATCGCCGCGCTCGCCTCACTGGTGTCGCCGACCATGATCTGGTTCATCGCGATCAGCCACTCGAGCTGCTGCAGGTCGTCGTCGGCCTTCAGCACCGCGAGCCCCTCCCGCGCACGCCCGGCCCAGCGCAGGGCCTCGCGGGGGTGCCCCGACTGGCTGTGCAGCTGGGCGAGCATCGAGGCCATCATCGACTGCGTCCACAGGTCGTCGGCCAGCATCGCCTGGTCGAAGCCGCGCGCGCCGTAGTCTAGGGCGTCGCCGATGTCGCCGGCGTTCTCGGCATACTGCGTGCTGGTGAGCCAGGCGTATGACGAGGTCATCGGATCGCTGGTCGAGCGGGCCTCGAGCATGAGCGCCATCAGGGCCTTCTCGCTGCCGACACTCAGAACGAAACGGGCGGCCATGCGCATGCGCTCGTTGCCCACCTCGTCGATGCGGGTGAGTCTCTGCAGACGAGCGCGTGCGGTTGCTCCGGTGCGGAGGTCGCCGAACATGCCGACCGCCCCCACCATGGCGAGGCATCGCACGAGGGCTTCGACCGCGTCGAGGGTGTGCCGGTCATCCGCTGCGGCATCGCCCGTGCCGGTGGCGAGCTCGGGGTTGTACCCGCGCGTCGCGTCGAGAAAGGCCGTGCCGAAGCCGACGACCTCCCAGTGCGCGCCGCGGATGGTCCAGTAGGCGCACAGCAGCGAGAAGACGAAGGTCGCGTTCTCGCCGTCACGCCTGTCGATGGCCCGGCGCAGAATGTCGACGAGGTTGTCGTGCTCTTCAGAGATGAGTCGGAAGGTCGGAATCTGCGTCGCCCCATCGAGCCGCGGGGTCATCGTACGCGAGAAGGCCGATGCCCAGCGGGCCATGCCCGCCGTCACGGTGTCGTCTTCGCCGGCGTCGATGAGTGCCATCTGACCGAACTCGCGAACCGTCTCGAGCATGCGGTACCGCATCATGCCGGTCGATTCGCTCTCGGTGACGGCGACAAGCGACTGGTTGACGAGGGCGTCGAGAACGTCGGTCACGGGGTCGATGCCGGTGACCGCCTCGGCCGCACTCTCGCTGAACCCGTCGGGAAACAGCGCCAGGCGGCGCAGCAGCTGACGCTCGACGTCGTTCAGCAGGTTCCAGCTCCAGTCGATGACGGCCAGCAGGGTCTGGTGCCGTTCGGGCGCGGTGCGGTCGCCGCCGGTCAGCAGCGAGAACCGGTTGGTGAGCCGGCGCTCGATCTCGTCGACGGTCATCGAGCGAACCCGCGCGGCGGCGAGCTCGATGGCCAGCGGCATGCCGTCGAGGCGGTCGCAGAGCCGCTCGACCGTCTCGCGGTGCAGAACGACGGATGGCCGTGCCGCACGGGCCCGTTCGTAGAACAGCTGCACGGCGGGGCCGACTGCACTTTCGTCTGCGGGTGCGGGTGCGGGTGCGGGTGAGGGAGCGGATGCGGGTGCGGGTGCGGATGCGGATGCTGCGCGCTCGCCGGGGCCGCTGCGCAGCGGACCGAGCGCGTACACCCGCTCTGCCGCGATCTGCAGCGGCGAGCGGCTGGTCGTCACGATGCCGAGCGTCGACACCCGCTCGAGGGCCCGGGCGGCCCACACCGCAACCGAATCGACAATGTGCTCGCAGTTGTCGAGTACGAGCAGTGTGCGCTGCTCCGACAGCCGAGTGATAATGCGGGTCTCGAGGTCGTCGCGGTTCACGAGCCCCGACAGCCGGGTGGCCGTCTGCGCCTCGCGCACCCCACTGGCGCTGCCGATCGCAACGAGCAGGTCGTCGGGGCTGCGCACGCTGGCCAGCTCGACGAACACGACGGCCGTCTGGCCCCGCGCCTCATCGCCCGCCAGCGCCTGGGCGAGCCGGGTTTTACCGAGGCCCCCCGCCCCCAGGATCGTCACCAGCCGCGCCTCGCCGACCATCGTGTTGAGCGCGACCAGGTCGTCGTCGCGGCCGATCAGCGCGTTGGGCTGCGCCTTGACGCCGAGCCGCAGGGGCGGCCGCACGACCGAGCCCACGCCGCCCGCGCCCACACCCGCGCCGACGACCGGGCCAACGCCTGCACCAACGCCCAGGCCCACGCCTGTTCCCGTCACCTGGCCCGCATACGCATCCGCACCCGCGCCCACCGACAGATCCGCACCCGCACCCAAGCCAGACCCCGCGCCCGAACCCGCGGCCGAACCCGAACCCGACACTGAAGCCGAACCCGACACCGTCGCAGGGACGGAATCCGGTCCCCACCCTGCAGCGGCGCCCGAACCCGCGCCCGAGCCATCTCGGCCCCCGCCGCCCCCGCCGCCATGAGCGTCACCGTCGTCAGCCGAGTCGGCCGACCCCGGCGGTCGCGACCCCGACGCCGACCCCGGCGGTCGCGACCCCGACCCCGACGCCGACCCCGACCCCGATGCTCGCCCGCCCGTCGCCCGCGACCCCACCGCCGCGTCGCCGCCGCCGTCGTCGTCAGATGCCCGCAGCAGTGCCGCGTGCGCCGCCAGCACGTCGGCGCTCGGCGTCGCGCCGAGCTGGTCGCGCAGCGTGCGCCGATGCGCCTCGAACTCGGTCAGCGCCTCGCCCGGGCGGCCGGCGGCGACGAGCGCGGCGAGCAGGCGCAGCACGATCGTGTCGTCGAACGGATGCTCGGCGCGAAGCCCGCGCAGCACACCGATCGCGTGCTCATGCTCCCCGGCCGCCGACAGTCGGTCGGCGTAGAGGCGGTTGAGTGCCTGTCGTGCCGCCGCAGCGCGGTCGGCGAGCTCGCGCCCCAGCTCGCCGTCGGCGACGTCGGCGCCGGCCTCGCCGCGCCAGAGCGCGAGCGCGGCGCGCAGCTGGGGGAGGGTGGGGCGGGGTCGTTCGCCCGAGGGGCCGTCGGCGAGCATCCGTTCAGCCTGGAGCAGGTCGACCTGGTCGAGGCTGCAGGCGAGGCGATACCCCGACGGCGAGGTCGCGATGAGCCCCTCGGCGCACACCCCGCGCAGGCGCGATACGAGCGTCTGCAGCGCGGCGCGGGCGCTGGCGGGTGGGCGGTCGTTCCAGAGCTCATCGACGATGGTGGCCGTCGACACCGTGCGGCCCGCGGCCAGCGCGAGCAGAGCGATGAACCGCTTCGCCAGCACGCCGGTGGGCTCGATCAACACGCCCGACTGTGCCTCGACCTCGACGGGGCCGAGCAGCGCGACCCGCAGGGGGGAAGGCGCCTCAGAAGCGGCGGTGAACGTCACCTGTAGATGGTAACCCGGTGGGCTGACAGCTCCCGCCCGGCAGCCCGGCTCAGCGCAGCTGCTTGCGCGCGCTGATCTGGCCGGTGTCGAAGCCGAGCAGGTGCAGGCCGCCGTGGAATCGCGCGTGCTCCACCTTGATGCAGCGGTCCATCACCACGGTGAGGCCCTTGCTCTCGCCGTACAGCGCGGCCTCCTCGTTCCAGATGCCGAGCTGCACCCACACCGTCTTCGCACCGGCGGCGACGACATCGTCGATGACCTCGGGGATGTCGCTGGCCTTGCGGAACACATCCACGATGTCGGGCACTTCAGGCAGCGAGGCCAGGTCGGGGTAGGCCTTCTGGCCGAGAATCTCGTCGGCATTCGGGTTGACGAAGTACACCCGGTAGTTCGACGACGACAGCAGGTAGGTGCCCACGAAGTAGCTCGAGCGCGCCGGGTTGGGCGAGGCGCCGACGATCGCGACCGACTTGGCCGCGCGCAGAATCTTCAGGCGCTCCTTCGCGCTCGGGCCCACCCACGTGCGCTGCGACTTCAGCAGCTTCGCCAGCGGCGAACTCGACGGCACCGAGCAGGTCAGCCCGTTGGCGTTCTGGGCGGTGATGAGGTCGTCGTCGGCAGCCGAACCGGTTGCGTTCGCAGAATCGATGGTCAGTGACATCACTTGCCCTCCGTTGCTTTCGTCAAAGCCTGGTCAAGGTCGTAAACGATGTCGTCGGGGTCTTCTATTCCCACCGAGATGCGCACCACGCCGGGCAGAACGCCGGCGTCGAGCAGTTGCTGCTCGCTCAGCTGGGCGTGCGTGGTCGACGCCGGGTGGATGACCAGGGTCTTCGCGTCGCCGATGTTCGCCAGGTGGCTCGCCAGGTCGACCGATTCGATGAACGTGCGCCCTGCATCCCGACCGCCCTTCACCCCGAAGCTGAACACCGAACCGGGCCCCTTCGGCAGATACTTCAGGCCGCGTTGGTAGTGCGGATGCCCGGGCAGCCCAGCCCAGTTGACGAACTCGATACGCGGGTCTGCATCGAGCCACTCGGCCACGATACGGGCGTTGTCGACGTGCGCCTGCATGCGGAACGGCAGCGTCTCGACGCCCTGCGCGAGCAGGAAGGCCGAGTGCGGGGCGAGCGCGGGGCCGATGTCGCGCAACTGTTCGGCGCGCAGCCGGGTGAGAAACGCGTACTCGCCGAAGTTGCCCGACCACTGCAGGCCGCCGTAGCTCGGCACCGGCTGGCCGAACAGCGGAAAGCGGTCGCTGTGCCAGTCGAACCGCCCGCTCTCGACGACGACACCGCCGAGCGTCGTGCCGTGCCCGCCGAGAAACTTGGTGGCCGAGTGGATGACCACGTCAGCGCCCCACTCGATGGGGCGGTTGAGGTAGGGCGTAGCGATGGTCGAGTCGATGATGAGCGGGATGCCGTGGGCGTGGGCGACCTCGGCCAGCCCCTCGATGTCGGCGATCTCGCCTGAGGGGTTCGCCACGGTCTCGGCGAAGAGCAGCTTGGTCTTGTCGGTGATGACCGCCGCGTAGTCGGCCGGGTCTGAGCTCTGCACGAAGGTGGTGTCGACGCCGAACCGGCGCAGCGTGACGTCGAGCTGGGTGATCGAGCCGCCGTAGAGGTTGGCCGAGGCCACGATGTGGTCGCCGGCACCGGCGAGCGAGGCGAAGGTGATGTACTGCGCGGCGAGACCCGAGGCGGTCGCGACAGCCCCGAGGCCGCCCTCGAGGCTCGCGACACGCTCCTCGAACGAGGCGACCGTGGGGTTCGCGAGCCGGCTGTAGATGTTGCCGTACTTCTGCAGTGCGAAGCGGGCCGCCGCGTCGGCCGTGTCGTCGAACACGAACGCAGACGACTGGTAGATGGGCAGGGCGCGGGCACCTGTCACCTCGTCGGGAATGTTGCCTGCGTGGATTGCCCGAGTTCTGAAGCCGTATTCGCGATCTGCCATGAGCCCAACGCTACCTGAGCGTTCGCCAGCCCCCGCCCCGGGCCGCCCCATTCTGTAATAAACGAAAGCTAAACTACGAACACGTCAACGTCGACCGAAGAGAGCCCCCGATGAGCACCGGATTTGCCACCGTTTCTGTAGCCAGCATCCTGGTTGAGGCGGCCCAGAGAACCCCCGACAACGTCGCCCTCGTGGTGGGCGACACCGAGACCACGTACGCCGAACTCTGGCAGCAGACCAGGCAGTACGCCGGCGCACTGCGCGACCGCGGGGTGAAGGAGGGCACGGCCGTCGCCATGCTCATTCCGAACGTCGCCGACTTTCCGCGCGTCTACTACGCCGTGCTGGCCCTGGGCGGCGTCGTGGTGCCCATCCACGCCCTGCTGAAGGGCAAAGAGATCGAGTACGTGCTGCGCGACAGCGGCGCCGAGCTGCTCGTGTGCGCCGCTCCGCTGCTGGCCGAGGGGGCGAAGGGCGCCGCCCTCGCGGAGGTGCCCGTGATCAGCGTGCTGATGCCCGAGGCCAGCCCCGAGCTGCCGCCCCGCCTCGAAGACGAGGCACGTGCATCCGTACCGATCGAGTCGTATGTGCAGCGCGGGCCGTTCGACACGGCCACGATTCTGTACACGAGCGGCACGACCGGCACCCCGAAGGGCGCGGAGGGCTCGCACTTCGCCCTGGTCGAGCAGGTGAACGTGTCGCTCATGACGACGTTCGACATGGCAGAGGGCGACCGGGTGCTGGGGGCGCTGCCGCTGTTCCACACGTTCGGGCAGACCTGCACCATGAACACCGTCTTCAGGGCGGGTGCGACCATCGTCATGGTGCCGAAGTTCAGCGGCGACGCGGCGCTGCAGGTGATGAACGAGCAGCGCTGCACGATCTTCATGGGCGTGCCGACGATGTACTTCGCCCTGCTCGACGCCGCGACCCGCACCCCCGACCGGCCGCCGCTGCGCTACGGCATCTCGGGTGGAGCAGCCATCCCCGTCGCGGTCATCGACCGCTTCAGGGAAGTGTTCGGCACCGAGATCCACGAGGGCTACGGCCTCACCGAGACCTCGCCGGTCGCCACCTTCAACATGGTCGGCGTGCCACCCCGCCCCGGAACCGTCGGAACGCCCATCTGGGGCGTCGACGTCGAGATCGCCGACGCCGAGACGGCCGACCGCATCGTCATGCTACCGCGCGGCGAGCTCGGCGAGATCGTCATCCGCGGCCACAACCTGATGAACGGGTACCACAACCGGCCAGGCGACACCGCCAAGGCGATCGTCGACGGCTGGTTCCGCACGGGCGACCTCGGGCGCAGAGACGACGACGGCTACATCACCATCGTCGACCGCACCAAAGACATGATCCTGCGCAACGGCTACAACGTGTACCCGCGTGAGGTCGAAGAGGTGTTGGCCGGGCATCCGGCGGTCGCCATGGTCGCCGTGTACGGCGTGCCGCACGAAACCCACGGGCAGGAGATCGTGGCGTCGATCGTACTGGCAGCCGGAGCGGCGGCGACCGCCGACGAACTCGCCGAGTTCGTGCGCGAAGACGTGGCGGCGTACAAGTACCCGCGGCACATCGAGATCGTCGAGACGCTGCCGCTCGGCCCGTCGGGCAAGATTCTGAAGCGCGAGCTCGTGGCCGCCTACGTCGCCCGCGAAGAGTCGTCGGCTCCGGTCGGCGGCTGACCCCACCCGCTGGTTGAGTAGCAGCGCAGCTGCGTATCGAGACCCCTCGTGTGTCGGCTCAGGTCGGCGGCTGACCCCGCCCGCTGGTTGAGTAGCAGCGCAGCTGCGTATCGAAACCCCTCGTGTGTCGGCTCCGGTTGGCGGCTGACCCCGCCCGTTGGTTGAGTAGCAGCGCAGCTGCGTATCGAAACCCCTCGTGTGTCGGCTCAGGTGAGCAGGTCGACCGCGGCGAGCGACAGAGCGGCGATGAGTG
>NZ_JAZHPE010000015.1:0-151615 GCF_036553535.1 Subtercola sp. YIM 133946 | reverse complement strand
CGTATCGAAACCGGTGTTGATCGCCCGGAGGGTTTCGATACGCGGCGCTGCGCACCGCTACTCAACCAACGGGCGGTATCGAAACCTACCCGATGACCCCGACCGCTGGTTGAGTAGGCCCGCAGGGCCGTATCGAAACCGGTGTTGATCGCCCGGAGGGTTTCGATACGCGGTGCTGCGCACCGCTACTCAACCAACGGGCCGTATCGAAACCTACCCGATGACCCCGACCGCTGGTTGAGTAGGCCCGCAGGGCCGTATCGAAACCGGTGTTGATCGCCCGGAGGGTTTCGATACGCGGTGCTGCGCACCGCTACTCAACCAACGGGCCGTATCGAAACCGGTGTTGATCGCCCGGAGGGTTTCGATACGCGGCGCTGCGCACCGCTACTCGACCAACGTCGCGGGTCAGCCGGGGAGTTTGGCCAGGCCCGCGCGCAGCTTGGTCAGCTCGGCGTACAGGGCTTCGGGCATCCGGTCGTCGCCGAGGGTGCCGAAGTACTGCTCGGTCTCGTCGGCCTCGGCGAGCCAGGCCTGCTTATCGAGGCCGACCAACGTCTGCAGGTCGTCTTCGGTGACGTCGAGGCGCTCGATGTTGAACTCGTGCATCAGGGGCAGGCCGCCGATGGGGGTCTGCCGGGCGGCGACCTCACCCTCGAGGCGACGGATGATCCACTCGACCACGCGCGAGTTCTCGGCGAAGCCGGGCCACATGAACTTGCCGTTCTCGTCTTTGCGGAACCAGTTGACCTGGAAGATCGGGGGAGCGTCCGAACCCAGCGTCTCGCCCATGTCGAGCCAGTGCTGAAAGTAGTCGGCCATGTTGTAGCCGACGAAGGGCAGCATGGCGAACGGATCGTGGCGCAGCTGGCCGACGGCACCGGTCGCGGCAGCGGTGGTCTCCGAGGCCATCGTGGCGCCGACGAAGACGCCGTGCGACCAGCTCTTCGCCTGGGCGACGAGCGGAACGGTCGACGGGCGGCGACCGCCGAAGATGATGGCGTCGATGACGACGCCGGCCGGGTCGTCCCACTCGTCGGCGATCGACGGGCACTGGTCGGCCGTGACGGTGAAGCGCGCGTTGGGATGCGCGGCCGGCGTCTTCGAGTCGGGGGTCCAGTCGTTGCCCTGCCAGTCGAGCAGGTGCGCGGGCGGGTTTGGCGTGAGGCCCTCCCACCACACGTCTCCGTCGTCGCGCAGGGCGACGTTGGTGAAGATGGTGTTGCCCCACATCGTGTCGACGGCGGTCTGGTTGGTCACGATGCCGGTGCCGGGGGCGACGCCGAAGAACCCGCGCTCAGGGTTGATCGCGCGCAGTTTGCCGTCGGGGCCGGGGCGCATCCAGGCGATGTCGTCGCCGATGGTCTCGACCTTCCAGCCGGGAATCGTGGGCTTCAGCATGGCGAGGTTGGTCTTGCCGCACGCCGACGGGAAGGCGGCCGCGAGGTGGTAGACGCGCTGCTCAGGCGAGGTGACCTTGATGAGCAGCATGTGCTCGGCCATCCAGCCCTCGTCGCGGGCCATCACCGAGGCGATACGCAGGGCGAAGCACTTCTTGCCGAGCAGGGCGTTGCCGCCGTAGCCCGAGCCGAACGACCAGATCTCGCGGGTCTCGGGAAAGTGGGCGATGTACTTCTTGGGGTTGTGCGGCCACGACACGTCGTCGATGCGGTTGCCGGCGTCGTCGATCAGCGGAAAGCCGACGCTGTGCAGCGCGGGCACCCACTCGGTGTCGTCGGTGATGAGGTTCAGCACCGGTGTGCCGATGCGCGTCATCAGCGCCATGCTGACCACGACGTAGGGCGAATCGGTGAGCTGAACGCCCACCTGCGACAGCGCACCGCCCACGGGGCCCATCGAGAACGGCACCACGTACATGGTGCGGCCGCGCATGCTGCCCTCGAACAGCGGCAGCAGCTCGGCCTTCATCGACCCCGGCTCGCGCCAGTTGTTCGTGGCGCCGGCGTCGATCTCCTCTGCCGAGCAGATGAACGTGCGGTCTTCGACACGGGCCACGTCGGCCGGGTCGCTGCGCGCGAGAAAACTGTTGGGGCGCCACTCCGGGTTGAGCCGGATGAGCGTGCCCTGCGAGATCATCAGCTTGGTGAGCTGGTCCCACTCGGCCGTCGAGCCGTCGCACCACACGATCTCATCGGGCTGCGTGATCGCGGCGACGTCGAAGACCCAGGCCGCGATGCCGGCGTCGATGCGCAGCGGGGCGGTGGTGGTCGGGGCGGTTTCGTCGGCGTCGACGAGGCGCAGGGCGGCCTTTGCGGCTTTCTTCGCGGTGCGGGGTTCTGGTACAGAACTCTTGAGGATGCTCATGGCTGCTCCTATAAGTCGAGGTGTCGGCGTCGAGAGTGTCGATTTCGGGGCTGATTTCGCGGTGTTCTTCTACTTTGCGCCAATATTGCGCTAGATTTTTGAATTGTTCCCCGAAAGATTCACCGTTCTTTACAGGAGGCAAAGATGCCGACGTCCACCTCGACCGATCTGATCACCCTCGGTCGTCGCATCCGTCATTTCCGCAAGAACGCCGACCTCACACTCGACCAGCTCGGTGAGCGGGTGGGGGTCGTCGGCAGCCAGCTGTCGCTCATCGAGAACGGCCGGCGTGAGCCGAAGTTCTCGCTGCTGCAGGCGCTGTCGAGCGAACTCGACGTGCCGCTCGCCGACCTGCTGAGCGAAGAGGCTCCGGATGCCCGTACCGCGCTCGAGATCGAGCTCGCTCGGGCGCAGAGCGGCGACCTCTATGCGTCACTGGGGCTGCCGCGCGTGCCGGCCAGCCGCAACCTGCCGCAGGAGACCCTCGAATCGCTCGTCGGACTGCACCGCGAACTCATCCGCCGCGCCACCGAGTCGATCGCGACCCCCGAGGAGGCCCGCCGCGCGAACACCGAGCTGCGCGACACCATGCGCGAGCGCAACAACTACCTGCCCGACCTCGAGAAGGTCGTCGAGCAGACGCTCGCCCGGGTCGGTCACCAGGGTGGAGCGCTCAGCCACCGCACGGTGAGCCTGCTTGCCGAAGACCTCGGGTTCAGCCTCATCCACGTGAACGACCTGCCGCACTCCGCCCGATCGGTCACCGACCTGGCCAGCGGGCGCATCTACCTGCCGCCGGCATCCATTCCCGGCGGGCATGGGCTGCGCTCGATGGCGTTGCAGGCGATGGCGCACCGGGTGCTCGGCCACCAGCCGCCGAAGAACTACGCCGAGTTCCTGCAGCAGCGGCTCGAAATCAACTACTTCGCGGCCGCGTCGCTGATGCCGCAGACCGCTTCGGTCAAGTTCCTCTCGGCGGCGAAGGCGCGGCGCGACCTGTCGGTCGAAGACTTCCGCGACGCGTTCGGTGTCACCCACGAGGCGGCGGCGCTGCGGATGACCAACCTGGCCACCTCGCACCTCGGCATCGACGTGCACTTCCTGCGCCTCACCGACGACGGCGCCATTCAGAAGGCCTACGAGAACGATGGCCTGCCCCTGCCGCACGACGTGACGGGCGCTGTCGAAGGACAGTTCGTCTGCCGCAACTGGGCCGCGCGGGTCGCCCTCACCCGAACGAATCGGTCGACGGAGTTTTACCAGTACACCGACACCCCGAGCGGAACGTTCTGGTGCGCCACGCAGACCGGCACCACCGCTGCCGGCGAGTTCTCCATCAGCTTCGGCACCTCGTTCGCCGACGCCAAGTGGTTTCGCGGCCGCGACACCGAGAAGCGAGCGCTGTCACGCTGCCCCGACGAGTCGTGCTGCCGCCGCCCGCCGAGCGAACTCGTCGACCGCTGGTCGTCGAGCGCCTGGCCGAGCGCCCGCCTGCACGCCCACGTGCTCTCGCCCCTGCCCTCGGGCAAGTTCCCGGGCGTCGACGACCGCGAGGTCTACGAGTTCCTCGAGTCGCACGCCGCCTCCTGACCATGCGCCGGTCGCTGGTTGAGTAGGCGCGCAGCGCCGTCGCTGGTTGAGTAGGCGCGCAGCGCCGTATCGAAACCGGAGGTGGGGGGTGGGGCGTGGGGTTTCGATACGCTCCTGCGGAGCTACTCAACCGGCGGGGCGGAGCTGGTCAACCGGCGTAGCCGGCGAGAAGAGGGGCGATCGCGGCCTCGACGTAGGGGTCGAGGGTGCCTCGGCCCGGGCCTGCGGCCGCCCACTCCTGCGCCGCCGCGACCACAGCGCCGGTGAGGGCGTACGCGATCGAGCGTGGCAGCATCGAAGCGGGATCGAGACCGAGGCGCACGCCGGCGAAGGTGCCGAGAATGCCCGCCCACTGCGTGAACCGGGCGAGCGCCGACGCCTGCACCTCGAGGGCAGGCCCGATGAGGGGGTACTGCGTCAGAATCCAGGGCACCCGCGAGGGGCCGAAGCCACGGGCGACGGATGCCAGGGCGTCGCCGAGCGCCTGCAGCGGTTGCGCATCCTGAGCCGCGGCCCCGAGCGCATCGCTCAGCTCACCGGCGGCGCCGTCGACGTCGACCCAGAACACGTCGCTCTTGCCCTGGAAGTAGTTGAAGAAGGTCGAACGCCCCACCCCGGCCCGCTGCGCGATCTGGTCGATCGTGGTCTTGGCATAGGTGTTCTCGAGAAAGAGCTCGAAGGCCGCGTCTTCGAGCAGCTCGCGAGAGGATGCCCGGGGCCGGCCGCGCCCCGCCCTGACTGGTTGTTCGGCCATGCGCCCAGTGTATTCACCCGCGGTCAGCGGCGGCCGCACGCGTGTACGATTGGAGCAACGACTATGAGCCGGCCATCACCGGGGAGTCGCCGGAAGAACGGCCGCACCGCGAGGCGTGACCAAGTAGAACCGGCCGGGCCTGGCCCGTCACAGCCAAAGAACGAGCGGCGTGCGGCGAGAGTTGCACGCAAGCGGGGTGGTACCGCGCCGCGGTGTGTCGTCAGACGCACGGGGCGTCCTCGTGGAACAGGCAGCGTCAGCCCTCCAGGAGAAGAATGAGTTACCCCAAGACCAACCCGACGGCCGAGAACGGCGCCGCGTTCGGCATCGTGCCCTCCCCGAGGTTTCCCGAGCTCGAAGAGCGCGTGCTCGCCTTCTGGAAGCGTGACGACACCTTTCGCGCATCGATCGCAAACCGCGAGGGCGCCGACGAGTGGGTGTTCTACGACGGGCCGCCGTTCGCGAACGGGCTGCCGCACTACGGCCACCTGCTGACCGGCTATGCCAAAGACCTCTTTCCGCGCTACCAGACCATGCGCGGCAAGCTCGTCGAGCGTCGGTTCGGCTGGGACACCCACGGCCTGCCGGCCGAACTCGAGGCGATGCGCCAGCTCGGCATCACCGAGAAGAGCGAGATCGAAGAGATGGGTATCGGCACGTTCAACGCCGCCGCCCGCGCCTCGGTCATGCAGTACTCGAAGGAGTGGGAGGAGTACGTCACCCGCCAGGCTCGCTGGGTCGACTTCGAGAACGACTACAAGACGCTCGACATCACCTACATGGAGAGCGTCGTCTGGGCGTTCAAGCAGCTCTGGGACAAGGGGCTCGCCTACGAGGGCTTCCGCGTGCTGCCGTACTGCTGGCACGACGAGACGCCGCTGTCGAACCACGAGCTGCGCATGGACGACGACGTCTACAAGATGCGCCAAGACCAGACCGTCACGGTGACGTTCCCGCTGATCGGCACGAAGGCCGA
The DNA here is from genome assembly GCF_036553535.1 of Subtercola sp. YIM 133946. Classification (NCBI taxonomy): domain Bacteria; kingdom Bacillati; phylum Actinomycetota; class Actinomycetes; order Micrococcales; family Microbacteriaceae; genus Subtercola; species Subtercola sp. YIM 133946. The sequence goes on along the minus strand of NZ_JAZHPE010000015.1, from coordinate 145,970 downwards.
GGCGCTGGGGCTGACCGCCGTGCGCGCGCTCGCCTGGACAACCACCCCGTGGACCCTGCCGACCAACCTCGCGCTCGCGGTCGGCCCCGACATCACGTACGCCGTGGTGCCCTCGGGCCCCAACGGCACGCTCGACGCCGAGGTTCAGCGCGAGGGCGACGACGGGCATCCAGTTGCCAGCGCCACCGAGGTTCTCGGGGCCGAGTACCTGCTCGCCGCAGACCTCGTGGGCGCCTACGCCAAAGACCTCGGCTACGACTCGGCCGAGGATGCCCGGGCAGCCGTCTCGCGCACGGTCGTCGGTCGCGAGCTGGAGGGTGTGAACTACGCCCGCCTCTGGGACTACTACGCCGACACCGAGAAGTACGGCACCGAGAACGCCTGGCAGATCCTGGTCGCCGACTACGTCGCCACCGGCGAGGGCACCGGAATCGTGCACCAGGCTCCGGCCTACGGCGAAGAAGACCAGAAGGTCTGCGAGCGCGCCGGCATCCCCGTGATCATCTCGGTCGACGAGGGCGCCCGCTTTCTGCCGAACATCGCCGAGGTCGCAGGCCAGCAGGTCTTCGAGGCCAACCGCCCGCTCACGCAGATGCTCAAGGCCGACGGCCGGCTCATCCGCCAGGCCAGCTACGAGCACTCGTACCCGCACTGCTGGCGCTGCCGCAACCCGCTGATCTACCGCGCCGTGTCGAGCTGGTTCGTGCGGGTCACCGAGTTTCGAGACCGCATGGAGGAGCTCAACCAGCAGATCGAATGGGTGCCCGAGAACGTCAAAGAGGGGCAGTTCGGCAAGTGGATCGGCAACGCCCGCGACTGGTCGATCTCGCGCAACCGTTACTGGGGTTCGCCGATTCCGGTGTGGAAGAGCGACGACCCGGCGTACCCGCGCATCGACGTCTACGGTTCACTCGACGAACTCGAGCGCGACTTCGGCGTGCGCCCGACCGACCTGCACCGCCCGTACATTGACGAACTGACCCGCCCCAACCCCGACGACCCGACGGGCCGGTCGACGATGCGCCGCATCGAAGACGTGCTCGACGTGTGGTTCGACTCGGGCTCGATGCCGTTCGCCCAGGTGCACTACCCGTTCGAGAACCGTGAGTGGTTCGACGAACACAGCCCGGCCGACTTCATCGTGGAGTACATCGGGCAGACCCGCGGCTGGTTCTACCTCTTACACGTGCTCTCGACCGCGCTGTTCGACCGCCCGGCGTTCACGAATGTGATCAGCCACGGCATCGTGCTCGGCAGCGACGGGCAGAAGATGTCGAAGAGCCTGCGCAACTATCCGGATGTGAACGAGGTGCTCGACCGCGACGGGTCGGATGCGATGCGGTGGTTCCTCATGGCCTCACCCGTGCTGCGGGGCGGCAACCTCATCGTCACAGAGGAGGGTATTCGCGAGGCGGTTCGGCAGTTCATCCTGCCGCTCTGGAACACGTACTACTTCTTCACCCTGTACGCCAACGCCGCGACGAGCCCCGAGCACCCCGACGGGTACGAGGCCAGATGGTCGACGGCCTCGACCGATGTGCTCGACCGGTATCTGCTCGCCAAGACGCGCGAGCTCATCCGTGACGTCGCCGGCGACCTGGATGCCCTCGACTCGACCCTCGCGGCAGCGAAACTGCGCGACTTCGGCGATGTTCTGACGAACTGGTACGTACGGAGGTCGCGCGACCGGTTCTGGTCGGGCACCGACACGGCCGCCTTCGACACGCTGTACACCGTGCTCGAGACGGTGACGCGTGTCGCCGCTCCGCTCCTCCCGCTGGTCGGTGAGACCATCTGGCAGGGCCTCACCGGCGGCCGCAGCGTGCACCTCGAAGACTGGCCGAACGAGAACGACTTTCCGGCCGACCCGGCCCTCGTACACACGATGGATCAGATCCGCGCCATCAGCGGCGCGGCCCTCTCGCTGCGCAAGTCGAGTGGCAAGCGCGTGCGCTTGCCCCTGTCGAACCTCACGGTCGTCACCTCGAACGTCGAGGCACTCGCGCGCTTCGAGTACATCCTGCGCGAAGAGCTGAACGTGAAGACGGTCACGTTCGTCGAGCAGGGGCCGACCAGCGCGGTCGACTTCGGCATCACGTCGAAGCTCACGGTGAACGCGCGTGCCGCGGGCCCCCGGCTCGGCAGGGGGGTGCAGCAGGTCATCAAGGCCGCCCGCGAGGGGCAGTGGTTCGAAGAGAACGGCGTCGTCACCGCCGGCGGAGTCGAGCTGGAACCGGCCGAATACGACCTCGTGCTCGAGACGAGCGGTGAGGGCGACGACCAGGCCCTCGCACTGCTGGCCGGCGGCGGCTTCGTGCTGCTCGACACCACGACCACACCCGCGCTCGAGGCCGAGGGGCTCGCCCGCGATGTCATCCGTGCCGTGCAGGAGACTCGTAAGTCGGCCGGCTTCGACGTGAGCGACCGCATCACGCTCGACCTGGTCTTTTTCTCTGACGACGACGCGGCAGCCGTGCGCTCCGCCGTCGTGGGGGCGGCCGGTGACGCCGTGGCGATCGACGCCGAGACCCTCGCGACGGTGTTCGCGGTGCACTCGCCTCGCGACGTGCCCGACCTCGAATCGAAACGGGATGTCCTGCCCTCCGAATGGCTCGGCGGTGTGGTGGCGACAGCCCCCGAACACTACGCTCGCGTGGAGAAGGAGCGGTACGCCAACGCCGACGTGTTCGTCGTCGCGGTCAGCCGCCCAGAAGGAGTGACGCATGTCTGATCGCGGTGCCGGCGACGGCGACGACGAACTGTACGATGAGCCGATCGGCACCGGTGCAGGTTACGGCGACGACCCCGGCGACGGGGTGCACCGCGACACGAGCACGCGCGACCGCAGCGAGGTCGACGATGACGGCGACATCTTCGGTGGCGACGACGACGATGACGATGACGACGCCGACGAGTTCGAGCTGGCCGAGGCGTACGACGGCCAGCTCGTCGTCGGCGGCCCGGCCGGCGAGGGCGGCGACGGGCGCGACGGCGAGCTCGACCTGCCCGACGAGTTCGTCGAGGCCGGCGACCGGGTCTACGCCGAGCTGCTCGAGCGGCACGGTGAAGCCGAGCCGCAGCCGCGCCTGGCCGCCACCCGGCAGGCGGTCGAGCTGCTGGGTGATCCGCACCGGGCGTACCCGATCATCCACCTCACCGGAACCAACGGCAAGACCAGCACCAGCCGCATCGTCGAGAGCATTCTGCGTGCGTACGGCCTGCGCACCGGGCTCTTCACCAGCCCCCACCTCGAGCGCCTGAACGAGCGCTTCGTCATCGACGGCCGGCCCATCTCGAACGAGGCGCTCGCCGCCAACTGGGCCGACATCTCGCCCTTTCTCGAGATCGTGGATGCCCAGCTGACCGCTGCCGGCGAACCCCGCCTCACATTCTTCGAGGCCCTCACCGTGCTGGCCTTCGCGGCCTTCGCCGATGCGCCCGTCGATGTTGCGGTGATCGAGGTGGGCATGGGCGGCGAGTGGGATTCGACCAACGTCGCCGACGGCCAGGTCGCAGTGTTCACGCCCATCTCGCTCGACCACACCGCCCGGCTCGGCAACACGGTCGCCGAGATCGCCCGCACCAAGTCGGGCATCATCAAGCCGGCCGCGCAGGTCGTCAGCGCCCGGCAGCAGCCCGAGGCGCTCGCCGAGCTGAAGCGTGCCGCCGAGCTCACCGAATCGACCTTCATCACCCAAGACGCCGACTTCCAGGTGCTGTCGACGAGCGTCGCGGTCGGCGGCCAGGTGGTGTCGATCAAGGGCATCGCCGGCACCTACACCGACCTCTTCCTGCCGCTGTACGGCGACCATCAGGCTCAGAACGCCGCGGTTGCGGTCGCAGCGGTCGAGTCATTCCTCGGCGGCGGCGCGACCGCCATCGTCGAAGACGTGCTCGTCGAGGCGTTCGCCACGGTCACCTCACCCGGGCGCCTGCAGCTGATCGGCACCGAGCCGACGGTGCTGGTGGATGCCGCACACAACCCGGGCGGAGCGCAGGCCCTCGCCGCCGCCGTCAAGGAGTACTTCTCGTTCGACAAGGTCGTGGCGGTGGTCAGCATCCTCGACGACAAAGACGCCGAAGGCATCATTCGCGCCCTCGACCCCGTCGTGGCCGAGTTCGTGGTGACCCAGTCGTCGTCAGATCGCGCGACGAACGCCGATGAGCTCGCCAGCCTCGTGGTCGGGGTCGCCGGGGCCGATCGCGTGATCGTCGAGCTCGACCCGCGCGAGGCCGCCCGTGTCGCCCGCGACTCCGCCGCCGAGTCGGAGCAGGGCGCGGTGCTCGTCACCGGTTCGATCACTCTGGTCGGCGAGATGATCAGCCTCGCCACCGAGGAGGAATGGAAGCCGTGAACGACCAGCCCGCCCGGCCGGCGCAGCCTGCGTCGCCCGGCCGGGGCCGCAACGCGCGGCCCCCGCGCGCACCGCGGGTGCGCCGGCAGCGCTCGGTGCAGGAGAGCCTCGGCTCCATCGTGCTCGGCTTCGAACTGATCATCGTCGGTCTGGCCGCGCTCGTCGTGTTCGGCCTGCACAAGCTGCCGCCGCTCGTCGCGCTCGGCGGGGGAGCGGTGCTCTGCGTGCTGCTGCTGGCGGTCATCCCGCTGCTTCGCTACCGGGCCGGATTTGTGATTGGCTGGGTGCTGCAGGCCTTCATCTTCGTCGTCGGCTTCTTCATTCCCGAGGTGTTCTTCGTGTCGGTTCCGTTCGGCGCGATGTGGGCGTTCTGTATGATCCGCGGAGCGCGCATCGACCGCGACAACAGGGCTCTTGCCGCCGCGCAGGCCGCGGTCGCCGACGACCCCGACATCCCCTCCTCACCCACCCACTAGCCACTCCGCGTCATCTCCCCAGCCACCACCAGAAAGAGTGAACCGTGCCCACCTCTGTTGAAGAAACCCTCGTACTGATCAAGCCCGACGGCGTCGCCCGCAACCTCATCGGCGAGATTCTCGGCCGCATCGAGAAGAAGGGGTACCAGCTCGTCGACCTGAAGCTGTTCGTGCCCGAGCGCTCACTGCTCGCCGAGCACTATGCCGAACACGAGGGCAAGCCGTTCTACGAGCCCCTCGTCGAGTTCATGGAGTCGGGCCCCGTCGTCGCCGCCCGCGTCGCCGGCAACAGCGTCATCGCCGGCTTCCGCTCGCTCGCCGGCGCCACCGACCCGACCGCCGCTGCGCCCGGCACCATCCGCGGCGACCTCGGCCGTGACTGGGGCCTCGCAGTGCAGCAGAACCTCGTGCACGGCAGCGACTCGCCCGAGTCGGCCGCCCGCGAGCTGGCCCTCTGGTTCGACTGACCCATCGCTGGGCATCCGCGCCCGTCGGGTGGCGGATGCTCAGCTGCGGTCATCTCGCTTGCGCCAGCCGCACACCGTAACACCGTCGCCGAACCCGACGAAAAATCCGCTGTGGAAGGCGAGCCGAAGAAACTCTGCCGAATCTTCGACATCGAATGAGCGACCCGATTGCTCGCCCAGAGCGATGTGATCGGCTCGGGATTTCAACGATTCCATCCAGTTCAACCGCGCGTCGCGCAGTACTCGCGATGCGGGCAGCCGTCGCTCATGCGTGGGTACTGTTTGCGATTCCAGAAGCAGACTCTGCACAGTTCCATCCACCGTAAGCACTTCGAGGTCGTTCCACTTCGAAACTGGATGCCCGGCAAATCGGTATTCAACATCAGGTCGCCCATATCGTTCAACCAGTTGTTCGAGCGTCATAGCCGCAACGCGATCGAACGCTCGTACGGTATCGACGAACGCTCGAACGTGGGTGGCGGGTTCGATTTCACTGGCAAAGTAGCGTCGACTGACGTGTCTGGCTCCGCACAAGAGGTAATAGCAATATTCGCCCCGCCGATAGTGCCAGATCCGTTCACGCACGACTCCCGATCGGGGTGTGAGATCGTGACGCCCGGATCTGGTTTGCACTTCGTCGCCCAGCGCGTACTCACGCGCCGGAGCCTCTTGTCGCGGGTCGGCATCGGCCGCAGCACAGTTCGTAGAGTGATCGGGCACTCTCGCAGTCTAGCGAATAAGTGACGAATCGTCAGAGCATCGGTCAGCTGTTGATGAGCGACTGGATGACGTCGAGGCGCAGCTGCGCGATCACGAACACGATCAGGTACGACACCAGAACGAGCAGCCAGAGGAACGGGTAGAACAGGGCGGCGACGCTGCGCACGCCCTCGGGCACCGGAATGTTGCCCTCCTTCAGGTTGAACACCGTGACGTACCAGAACAGCGCGATCACCACGACCCAGACGACCATGCAGTACGGGCAGAGCGTGCCCAGCACGAAGATGCTCTGGCTGATCAGCCAGATCACGAACACCAGCGCCAGCACGATGCCGAGGTTGAAGAGCATCCAGTACCACCGCGCGAAGCGGGCGCCGGCGAGCATCGAGACGCCCACCGCCACCACGATCGCGAAGCTGGCGACCCCGATCAGCGGGTTCGGAAAACCGAACAGCGAGCCCTGCCAGCTGGCCATGTTGGGCCCGCAGCTGACCAGCACCGAGATGTTGCACGAAGGCACATAGCTGGGGTTGATCAGCGTCTCGATCTTCTCGAGCGTGAGGGCGAACGAGGCGCCGAACCCGACCAGGCCGGCGATGACCAGGAAGACGGCGAACGCCAGCGGGCGGCGTGTCGTGGGCGTCTCGGCAGACGACTCGACCACGCCGTCTTCACCCTCATCGAGGGGTGTGTTCGGGGGCGCGTCTGACATCACTGTCGGATTATCGCACAGCACTTCGAGCGGCAATCTGGGAATGCATGCGATAATAGGAGCATGTCGACCGGGCCGCGCCCGGGCCGGCAGCAGAAAAAGCTTTTCGGGCCTGACCGGGGTCGTTAGCACGTTCCGGGGGGCACGAGTTACAGAAGTACACGGATGATCGACCAGAGCCAGTGCCGCACGGCGCTACAGGGCCGGCCGAGAACGTGAAGGATTTGCGAGGTGCGCGCAGGCGTGGTCTCGCACGAGAGAGTACCCCGGCAGGCGGCGCGGTTGCCACGCCAGGGCAAGGAGTGCACCAGCAATGGTGGAAGACAGTATCAATAGTGAGCACGAGCCACCGGTCAGAAGACGGTCGAGATTGTTCGGCGGGCGCAAAGCAGCGCGAAAGGCGGCAGAGAGCGTAGCTCCTGCGGCCTCGGCTGCCGTAGACCCCGCCTCGAACGACTCCGCCGTGTCTCGTTCCGGCGGCTCAGCGACGGCGAGCTCCGCCGCTGCGCTCGCACCGACAGCAGAACAGCGCCCCGGCGCCTGGTCGCAGCAGGGCCCGGCGCACGCCGGCGCCGGTGCCGCCGACGAGGCCGCCGCCGCGGTGCCGTCTGCCCCGACAGATGTGAAGGCCCCTGTGTCAGATTTCCACGATTCCAATCCGCCCGACGACGAGACGACCATCGAGGCCTCGAAAGACCAGGCCGAACCCTGGCTCGAGCCCGACATCAGCCAGACCCCGGCGCTGGCCGACGCGCCCGCCTCGGCTGCCGCCCCCCGCACCACGACGTCGCTGCTCTTCCAGGCCCCCGACATCCAGCCGCTGCCGCCCCGTGCGCGCGACTTCGACGACTACGACCAGAACGACGACGACGACGATGACCGGTCGGAGCCCTACGGCAACCGCCCGGCCGACACCGTTCGCCGCCGCACCCGCCGCCGCAGCGGCGAGGAGAGCCGTCTGCCAGACGACGTTCCGCCGAACACCGTCGTCAAGGTGCGCCAGCCCCGCCAGGCCGCGGCGCCCGAGCTCATCACCGAGCCGCAGCGGGTCAAGGGTTCGACCCGCCTCGAGGCCAAGAAGCAGCGTCGCCGCGACGGCCGCGACGCCGGCCGCCGCCGCCCCGTCATCACCGAGGCCGAGTTTCTGGCCCGCCGCGAGTCGGTCGACCGCGCGATGATCGTGCGGTCGAGCCACGACCGCATCCAGATCGGCGTGCTCGAAGACGGCGTGCTGGTCGAGCACTACGTGGCGAAGGCCGCGGAGGCGTCGCTGATCGGCAACGTGTATCTCGGGCGTGTGCAGAACGTGCTGCCGAGCATGGAGGCGGCGTTCGTCGACATCGGGCGCGGCCGCAACGCTGTGCTCTACTCGGGCGAGGTCGACTGGGATGCCGCCGACACCGGCAACCAGCCCCGCCGCATCGAGCTGGCGCTGAAGCCCGGCGACACCGTTCTCGTGCAGGTCACGAAAGACCCGGTCGGCCACAAGGGCGCGCGCCTCACCAGCCAGGTGTCGCTGCCCGGCCGCTACCTCGTGTACGTTCCGAACGGCAACATGAACGGCATCAGCCGCAAGCTGCCCGACACCGAGCGTTCGCGCCTCAAACGCATCCTCAAAGAGGTGCTGCCCGAGAAGGTGGGCGTCATCGTGCGCACCGCTGCCGAGGGCGCCACCGAAGAGCAGCTCACGCTCGACGTCAACCGCCTGATCAGCCAGTGGGCCGCGATCAGCGACAACGTGGCGTCGCTGCAGGCACCCGCCCTGCTGCACGGCGAGCCCGACCTGCTCATCAAGATCATTCGCGACGTCTTCAACGAAGACTTCCACAAGCTGGTCATCAGCGGTGACGACGCGAGGGGCACCATCGAGGGCTACCTGGCGCAGGTAGCGCCCGACCTGGTCGACCGCATCGAGGTCTTCGAGGGCGAGAAAGACATCTTCGACGAGTTCCGCATCAGCGAGCAGATCGAGAAGGCGCTCGACCGCAAGGTGTGGCTGCCCTCGGGCGGCTCGCTGGTCATCGACCGCACCGAGGCCATGACCGTGGTCGACGTCAACACCGGCAAGTTCGTCGGCTCTGGCGGCAACCTCGAAGAGACCGTGACCAAGAACAACCTCGAGGCGGCCGACGAGGTCGTGCGCCAGATGCGCCTGCGCGACATCGGCGGAATCATCGTGGTCGACTTCATCGACATGGTGCTCGAGTCGAACCGCGACCTCGTGCTGCGCCGGCTCGTCGAGTGCCTCAGTCGTGACCGCACCAAGCACCAGGTGGCCGAGGTCACCTCGCTCGGGCTCGTGCAGATGACCCGCAAGAAGCTGGGCCTCGGGCTGCTCGAGTCGTTCAGCGAACCCTGTGAGGTGTGCGCCGGTCGTGGCGTGGTCATCCATCACGACCCCGCCAGCAAGCACCGCACGCAGGTGCAGACCCCGCAGCCCGACCGCCGTTCGCGCGGCAAGGGCGGCAACGGCGGCAACGGCGGCAACGGCGGCGGCAACGGTTCGTCGAACGGGTCGGGCAACGGCAACGGCGGCAACGGTTCGGGGTCGAACGGTTCGTCGCACACCAACGGCGTGACGCACAGCATCACTCCCGCCGCGCAGAATGCTCTCGCGCAGATCGCAGCGAGCACCATCGCCGCGGCCAACGGTCAGAAGCCGGCCGCGTCGGCTGGTTCGACGATGGCTGCCGAGGCCGCGAAGGCGGGCGGGGCGGATGCCTCGGGCTCGCCGGTCGCCGAGACAGCGGCCGTGGCATCCACCGCCCCTGCCGGCGGCTCAGCGCCCGCCTCGGACGACGACCGCGCCGAGGGTCAGCAGATCCTGGGCCAGGGCGACCAGCCCGCGTCGGGCCGCTCGCGCCGAAACTCGCGCCGTTCGCGCAGCCAGCGGGCGGCGGCCAACGCTGCCGCCGAGGCTGCCCCGGCCGACGCGCTGACCGCAGAAGCGTCGCCGGCCGAGGTCGAGGCGCCGACAGTGCTCGACGATGGCAACGCCGGCGCGGAGTCGACCACGTCGGCAGTCGAGCCGGCCGCGGCCTCGGCGTCCGTCGACCTGCCCGCCGCGACGCCGCCCGCCGTGGTCGAGCAGCCGGCCGTCGCCACCACGCCGCAGCCCGAGGGCGCGCAGAGTGCCGAACCGGCCATCACAGCTGAACCGGCCATCAAATCGGTCGTCGAGACGCACCTCGACCTGCCGCTGCTCGACCTGCCCGCCGCACCGCAGACGGCCCCTCGCCAGAAGCGTGTCGACGCCGACCGGTTGCTCGACTCGGTGCTCGAACATCTGCCCGAACCGAAGCAGCCCGGCCAGGGCCGCTCACGCAGCCGCCGCGTCTCGACGGCCGCGCTGAGTGCTCCGGTCGTGCCGCCCTCCGAGTAGGCGTTCGGGTCGTCAGGCGCGGCGGTTGTGGCCGGCACGGTCGCGTGCCGCCACCCGCAGGCCGCTGGTGCGCAGCGCCAGCACGATCTCGCGCATGGTGGCCGGGTGCGCCCCGGCGGCGACCAGTTCGTCGTACCGTTCGAGGGGAACGTCGTAGTGGTCGAGGTCGAAACCGCGCTTCGGAATTCCCATTCCGGCCGCGAATGCGTGCAGTTCGTCGAGCGAGCTGTCGCTCACCAGGTGCGACCAGAGGGTGTTGTGCGCCGGCCAGCGGGGCACATCGATCAGCACGGTCATCCGTTCAGTTTACGAATGTATTGTCGGCGGGCGGCGTGTCGAGCCGCACCAGGCCCGTCTGCGTTTGACCGGGCCTGATTCACAGGCTAAAGTAGACCGTTGGTGCGCGCTTGGCTTCGCCCGCGCTCTCGCCAGACATTTTTTGCTCCTGATTTACAGGGGTATTGTGGCATTCGCCCGCTGGGCATATGCAACCCTCAGAGAATAGGTACGTGAAGTGGTTTACGCAGTTGTGCGCGCCGGTGGTCGGCAAGAAAAGGTAGAGGTCGGCACCATCGTGACCCTCGACCGCCAGAAGGCCGACAAAGACGGCAACATCCAGCTGGCAGCCGTGTTGCTGGTCGACGGTGACAAGATCACGTCGGATTCCGAGACCCTGTCGGGCGTCACGGTGACCGCCGAGGTTCTCGAAGACCTCCGCGGCCCGAAGATCGTCATCCAGAAGTTCAAGAACAAGACCGGATACAAGAAGCGCCAGGGCCACCGCCAGGAGCTGACTCGTGTCAAGGTCACCACGATCAAGTAAGGGCAGGTAGAAACTCATGGCACACAAAAAAGGCGCGAGTTCCACTCGCAACGGTCGTGACTCCAACGCGCAGCGCCTCGGCGTGAAGCGCTTCGGCGGCCAGGTCGTCTCCGCCGGCGAGATCATCGTCCGCCAGCGTGGCACCCACTTCCACCCCGGCGTCAACGTCGGCCGTGGCGGCGACGACACGCTGTTCGCGCTCGCTGCGGGCTCGGTCGAGTTCGGCAACAAGGGTGGCCGCAAGGTCATCAACATCGTTGTTCCGGTTGCTGCAGAGAACGTCGCGGTTTCCGCCTAGCAGGTATCTCTTGTTTGAACAGGGGCGGGCTTCGGTCCGCCCCTGTTTTGTTTGAAAATCAAATCTTCTCGTAAGGAGCGCAAATGGCAACGTTTGTTGACCAGGTGACCCTCCATCTGAACGCAGGCAACGGCGGCAACGGCTGTGTCTCGATCAAGCGCGAGAAGTTCAAGCCGCTCGCCGGCCCCGACGGCGGCAACGGCGGCAACGGTGGTGACATCGTTCTCGTCAGCGACGCCCACACCACCACGATCCTCGACTTCCACCGCCGCCCGCACCGCACCAGCGAGAACGGCGGGCCCGGCATGGGCGACTTCCGCAACGGGTTCTCGAGCGACGAGCTCGAGCTGAGCGTTCCGGTGGGCACCGTGGTGAAAGACGCCGAGGGCAACGTGCTGGCCGACATGGTCGAGCCGGGCATCCGTGTCGTCGTCGCCGCCGGCGGACAGGGCGGGCTCGGCAACGCCGCCCTCGCCTCGAGCAAGCGCAAGGCCCCGGGGTTCGCGCTGCTCGGCACCCCCGGCTGGGAGGGCGACGTCTACCTCGAGCTGAAGACCGTGGCCGACGTCGCGCTGGTCGGCTACCCGTCTGCGGGCAAGTCGAGCCTGGTCGCGGCCCTGTCGGCAGCGAAGCCGAAGATCGCCGACTACCCGTTCACCACCCTGCACCCCAACCTCGGCGTCGTGCAGGCCGGCGAGACGCGCTACACCATCGCCGACGTGCCAGGCCTCATCGAGGGCGCCAGCGAAGGCAAGGGCCTCGGCCTCGAATTCCTGCGTCACGTCGAACGCTGCAGTGCGCTGCTGCACGTGCTCGACTGCGCCACGCTCGAGCCCGGCCGTGACCCGCTGAGCGACCTCGACGTGATTCTCGGCGAACTCGCCGCCTACCCTGTGCCCGACGGCCAGGTTCCGCTGCTCGATCGCCCCCAGCTCATCGCCCTGAACAAGATCGACGTGCCCGAGGGCCGCGAGCTGGCCGACTTCGTGCGCCCCGACCTCGAGTCGCGCGGCTACCGCGTGTTCGAGATCTCGACCGTGAGTCACGAGGGTCTCAACCCGTTGTCGTTCGCGCTGGCCGAGGTCGTCGAGAAGAGCCGCGCCGAGGCTGCAGAGGTCGCCGCCGCGCCGCGCATCGTCATCCGCCCGAAGGCCGTCGACGAGGTCGACTTCTCGGTCAAAATCGAGGGTGGTTCGTTCGGCAACGTCTACCGCATCCTCGGCTCGAAGCCCGAGCGCTGGGTCGCGCAGACCGACTTCACGAACGAAGAGGCCATCGGCTTCCTCGCCGACCGCCTGGCCAAGCTGGGCGTCGAAGACGAGCTGTTCCGGTCGGGCGCGGTCGCCGGTTCGACCGTGGTCATCGGTGCCGGCAACGGCATCATCTTCGATTGGGAGCCCACCCTCACCTCGACGGCCGAGCTGGTCACCGCGCCACGCGGCACCGACCCGCGCCTCGCCCCGAACGAACGCCGCACCAACCAGACCCGTCGCCAGCGCTACGTGGAGCTGATGGATGCCAAGGCCGCCGCCCGCGCCGAACTCGTCCGCGAGAAGGAGGCCGGGCTCTGGGGCGACGAGGCCGACGGTCTCACTGAGCCCGACTACGACGGCCTCGACGGCGCCATCGATGCCGAGGTCGCCGATGCCCGAGTCGGCGGCTCACGCGGCGGCGACGAGCACCGCGGCGACGCGCACTCCGATGGAGAGAAGGCGTGACCGCAGGCCGCACCCGCGAGCACACCCTCACGCGCGAGCAGATCGCGACGGCGGGCCGCATCGTCGTCAAGGTCGGGTCGTCGTCGATCAGCGGCGAGAACGCCGGCCAGATCGGCCCCTTGGTGACCGCCCTGGCCGATGCCCACGCCCGCGGCGCCGAGGTCATCCTCGTCTCGTCGGGCGCCATCGCCACCGGCATGCCCTATCTGCAGCTGGATGCCCGACCCACCGACCTGGCGACCCAGCAGGCCGCGGCGGCCGTCGGCCAGAACGTGCTCATCTACCGCTACCAAGACAGCCTCGACCGCTACAACATCGTCGCCGGCCAGGTGCTGCTCACCGCGGGCGACCTCGAGAACCCGAGCCACCGCAGCAACGCCCAGCGCGCCATGGAGCGGCTGCTCGGCCTGCGCATCCTGCCTATCGTGAACGAGAACGACACCGTCGCGACGCAGGAGATCAGGTTCGGCGACAACGACCGTCTCGCCGCGCTCGTGTCGATCCTCGTCAAAGCCGACCTGCTCGTGCTGCTCTCTGACGTCGACGCGCTCTACACGAAGCCGCCGCAGCAGCCGGGCGCGGTCAAGATCGTCGACGTTCCGGTCGGCGATCTGCTCGCCGACGTGACCTTCGGCGACATCGGCGCCGCGGGCGTGGGAACCGGGGGAGCGGCCACGAAGGTGTCGGCGGCCCGCCTCGCCGCCGACGCGGGAACGGCCGTGCTCGTGACGAGCGCGGTTCTGGTGAGCGAGGCGCTCGCCGGGCATCCGATCGGTACGTTCTTCGAACCCGCCGGCGCCTGACGAAACCGGCCCGGCCGCGGCTAAACTCGGGGTATGTCGCAAACGATTCTCGACGCCCCGACGACCGCCCGCACGCTGAACGAGAAGCTGGTCGCCGCCCGCGCCGCCTCGATCACGCTGGCCACGGCCACCGCCGACCAGAAGAACGCCGCGCTCGAGGCCATCGCGGCCGCCGTCGAGGGCGGGGCCGACCGCATTCTGCCCGCCAACGAGCTCGACCTGGCGAACGGCCGTGAGAACGGCCTCTCGACCGCGCTGCAAGACCGTCTCGCGCTCAGCGCGGCGCGCCTGACGTCGCTCGCGGGCGCCGTGCGCGAGATCGTCGGCCTCGTCGACCCGGTGGGCGAGAGCGTGCGCGGCCGAGTGCTGCCCAACGGTGTGCGCATCGACCAGGTGCGTGTTCCGTTCGGCGTGGTGGGCGTCATCTACGAGGCGCGCCCGAACGTGACCGTCGACATCGCAGCACTCGCCCTGAAGAGCGGCAACGCCGTCGTGCTGCGGGGCGGTTCGGCGGCCGAGAACACCAACGGGGTGCTGGTCGCGCTGATTCAGGATGCCCTGGCCTCCGTCGGCCTGCCGGCCGACTGCGTTCAGACCATCGACGAGTTCGGGCGCGAGGGTGCACGCGAACTGATGCGGGCCCGCGGGCTGGTCGACGTGCTCATCCCGCGCGGCAGCGCAAGCCTCATCAGCACCGTCGTCACCGAGTCGAAGGTGCCCGTGATCGAGACGGGCGACGGGGTCGTGCACGTGTTCCTCGACGAGAGCGCGAACGAACAGTGGGCCATCGACATCGTGCACAACGCAAAGGTGCAGCGGCCGAGCGTCTGCAACGCCCTCGAGACGTTGCTCGTGCACCGCGGTGCGGCCGAGCGTCTGCTGCCGGGGGTGCTGGCGAAGCTGCGCGAGTCGGGGGTGAGCATCCACGCCGACGACGAGACGCGCGCGATCTTCGCCGACGCCGTGCCCGCGACCGAAGAAGACTGGCAGACCGAGTACATGAGCCTCGACCTCGCGGTCAGGGTCGTGGCCGACATCGACGAGGCGATGCAGCACATCCGCACCTACTCGACCCACCACACCGAGTCGATCATCACGAACGACCTCGGCAACGCCGAACGGTTTCTCAACGAGGTCGATTCGGCAGCTGTGATGGTGAACGCCTCCACACGGTTCACCGACGGCGGCGAGTTCGGGTTCGGAGCCGAGGTGGGCATCTCGACGCAGAAGCTGCACGCCCGCGGCCCGATGGGGTTGCCCGAGCTGACCAGCACGAAATGGCTGGTGCGCGGGTCGGGTCAGATCCGGGGCTAGCCACACCGGGGCCGTGCCAGATTCAGGGCTAGCCACACCGGGGCAGTGCCAGATCCGGGGCTGACGCAAAACCGATAGACTCGGGGTGACGGCATGAACAGCCGACGAGACCACCAGGAGAATGAATGTCTGTGACGACGAGTGCGATTGTGCTGGCCGATGAGGTTGTCAACCAGCTTCCGTTCCCGGGGTTCTTCTTCGGGCTCATCGCCTTCGTGCTGTTCTTGACCTTCGGCTTCGTCATGTGGAGCTACCGCGACGTGGCGAACCGCCACCCGAAGAAGTCTGCCGAGTTCGCACAGACCCACGACCTTCACGGTCACGGTGACCGAACGGGCGCCGACCACTAGGCGAACCGGGCCTCCCGTGCTCCGAACGTTCCTGCCGAAACCGGCTGCGCTCGTGTGCCCTGCAGCGGCCGACGCACTGAAGGTCATGGCGAGAGGCCGGGAACGGTGACGGCCCTCGCGCCGCCCGTCACCGGCGAGAAGCGGCGTGCCCGCATCGGCATCATGGGCGGAACGTTCGACCCGATTCACCACGGCCACCTCGTCGCCGCCAGCGAGGTCGCCCAGTTCTTCGAGCTCGACCGGGTGGTGTTCGTTCCGACCGGTCAGCCCTGGCAGAAGACCGACGTCACCGAGGCCGAACACCGGTACCTGATGACCGTCATCGCCACGGCCTCGAATCCGCGGTTCACGGTGAGCCGGGTCGACATCGACCGGGGCGGGCCCACCTACACGGTCGACACCCTGCGCGACCTGCAGGCAGCGAATCCCGACGCCGACCTCTTCTTCATCTCGGGCGCCGACGCCATCGCGCAGATCCTCGGCTGGAAGGACTCGCCCGAACTCTGGTCGCTCGCCCACTTCGTCGCCGTCTCACGACCCGGCCACACCCTCGCTATTTCCGCTTTACCGCGACAAGACGTAAGCTATTTGGAAGTTCCGGCTCTCGCGATCTCGTCTACTGACTGTCGCGGGCGGGTAGGCCGGGGATTCCCAGTGTGGTACTTGGTACCCGACGGTGTAGTTCAGTACATCACCAAGCATCACCTATATCGGAGTGTTGAATGACTGTGCCTCACGACGAGCAGCCGCTGACCAGGCGCCAGCTCCGTGACCTCGAGCGTCAGAAGCCGCGAAAGCAGCAAAAAGAAGAAGCCAAGGCAGCCGAAGAGGCCGAGGCCAAGCGTCGCGCCGACGAAGCGGCCCGAGCTGCTGCCGAGCGCGCCGCGTTCGAGGCCGACGCTGCGCGCGCCGTGGCCGCCCCGGCCGGTGAGAGTGCCGTCGAGGCTGCCGTTGCCGAGGCTGCGCCTGTCGAGGCCGAACCCGTCGAGGCAGAAACGGTCGTCGTCGAGCACGTCGACCCCGTCGAGGCTGAACCGGTGATCGAGTCGCAGAGTGTGGCACCCGCGCCCATTCTGAGCAGGAGGGCCAGGCGTGCGCTCTCTGCCGATCATCCGCTGGCCGAACAGAACGACGCGGGCACCGTCACTGCCGGAGCTGCAGGTGTCGCCGGTTCTGCTGACCCGGTCGACGAGCAGGCGCCCGTCGACGCGACCGGGCCCGTCATCGCCGAGATCATGCCCGACGAGCCCGTCGAGCACGACGTTCTGACCGTCGACGAGCCGAACGACCACGCCGATGTGGTGCACGACGCCGACGCTGCCGACGACGATGCCGACCAGGTCGTCGACGCCGAGCCGATGGTCGAAGAGCTGATGGTGATCGACGACGTCGCGCCCGAGCTGCTGGCCGAAGAAGAAGACGAGCTCGCCGAGATCGACGACACGCCTGCTCCCGAGCCGGTGCACATCGTGACGATCGACGAGACGCCCAGTGCGCCGGTGCTGGCGCCGCTGTTCCAGGCGCCCGCGCCCGGCCGCGAAGCCACGACCGCCAGTATCACCCCGAACGACCTCGCCCCGGCCAGCTTCGACGACCTCCTCGCCACGCGCGGTGTCGGGTCGTCGAACAGCGTCACTTCGACGAGCGCCCTCGTGCTGCCGTCGGTGCCGAACCACGGAGACGTCGGAACGGCCCTCGACGAGACCGGCGAGGTCATCATCACGGGGTCGATCGACCTGCCGATGAGCCTCGGCTCCACCGGCGCCGCCCCGGCCGACGGGCTCGAGTCGTCAGAACTCGACGCCTTTCTCGACCCCGAGAGCGAAGTCGGTTCTGACGTCGCCCCGGTCAGTGCCACGCGTGCGATCAGCACGCACGGCCCCAGCTCAGGACTTGTCGCTCCGCCCAAACGGCGCGGCGCCAATGCTCCGCTCATCCTCGCGGTGACCGCAGGGGTGCTCGCCGTCGGTGTCGTCGGCCTGCTGCTCGCTGCCTTCGTCTTCCGTATCTTCTGAATCAACCGACCACGTCAGGTGACCCTCTTTCTGTGACTGCTTCTCCCCGTTCCCTCGAACTAACCCAGATCGCCGCTGTCGCGGCCGATGCAAAGCAGGCCGAAAATCTCGTCGCTCTCGACGTCTCCGGCCCGCTGCCCCTGACCGATGTCTTCCTGCTCGCCTCCGGCCGTAATGAGCCCCTGGTTCGCGCCATCGCCGAAGAGATCATCGAGAAGCTCTCGTTGGCCGGCGCCCCGCTGCTGCGGCGCGAGGGGCTCGCTGAGGGCCGCTGGGTGCTGCTCGACTTCGGCGACGTCGTGGTGCACGTGTTCCACGAAGAAGACCGCATGTACTACTCGCTCGAGCGGCTCTGGAAAGACTGCCCGGTCGTGCCGTTGACCGTCTCGGTCTGAGACGGCGCTGCGCGGCATCCCGGCCCTGAGGCTGCTTCGGTTTCTCAGAACGCGTCGGCGTGTAGTAGTCTAGGCAAGTTGTTTGGAGCCGAGATGAATCGGCCGAGGGCGGCACAACACACAACTGAATACCGTTTACGGGGCTGTGGCGCAGTTGGTAGCGCACCTGCATGGCATGCAGGGGGTCAGGGGTTCGAATCCCCTCAGCTCCACCATTGTGATGAGTCGCGAGATTGTTGTCAGATGAGTCGCGTCGTTGTTGAAAGTTAGGAGCTCGGCCATCGGCCGGGCTTCTTTTTTTGGTCGCGCCAGTAGTTTGTGTCGCGCTGGATTGTGTAGGTGCCGAGGATCTCGCCGATGCTTTGGTGGGCGATGGTGACGTCGTGTTCGGTTGCGAGGATCATGACGGGTGTTCGGGCGTGTTCGTGTCCGACGCCGAGGTGGTGGAGTGTTCCGGCACAGCACAGGGTGAGTTTGCCGAATGTGTCGACGACGTCGTAATGGAGCCGGTAGTGGGCCCCTTGCGGGTGGCCGCCGGGAGGGCTTTCAGGGTTGCCGGATAGCTGGAGCCGGGAACGGTTCTTTGTGTCCCGCCATGACGGGACCGCTGCCCCTGTATTCGGGCTGATCGTGGCCGAGATGATCGTGGTGTGACCGCACTCGGCGATCCTACCTGGAGGACTCATGTACAGAAATCTCGTCAATGTCATCGCGGCGATCTGCCTGGTTGCCGGTCCGCTCGGCGATCTGATCTGGTCTTTTGTCTCGCCGGTGGGTGAGGCTGCATCCGCCCAGCAGAGCGTAGGGGCGATTCTTGCCCACCCCGCTGCGGCGCAGGCCGCGGCGTGGCTGGATCTCGCGATCATCCTGTTGGTTCCTGCCGCTGTGTTCGCCGGTCGCGCGCTGCAGGCATCCATTAGACCTCTCGCGGGAATCGGCACCGCACTCCTCTTTCTCGGCTCCCTTCTCTTCACCTACAGTCTCGGAAACGACGTCGTGCTCTTGGCTGCGTCGCAGACAGGGAGCGCAGCGACCGCACAGGCGTACATCGATTCCGGTGTCGTCTCTCTCGCGACCGTGCTGGCGATCGCGTTCCAGTTCATCGGAGTGGTGCTGATGGGCATCGCGGCGCTCAGAAGCCGCCTGATTCCGGTCTGGGCGGCCGTCTTCCTCATCGCATGGAACCCGGTACAGGTCATCGGCACAGTAACGGGCATCTCGGTGATCGAGAGCGTTGGAGATCTGATGCTCTTGGCGGCATACGTGGCAATCGCGGTTCGACTCTTCCGGCCGGTTGCAGGCCGCGGGGCAGAGATCCAGCCCGCCGTGATGGTGCCGGATGGCGCTCGCTAGGCTGTAGCCGTGATCGCCAGACCGGCCGCCAACACCTCTGCCGCGATCGCGGTGGTTTTCACGGCCATCGCGATCGCGGCGGTGTTGCAGCGCCCGACTCCGCTCAACATCTTGATCGGCGTCGTCTTGGCGGCAGCGGTCTCGGTGCCCCTCGTGGGCGCGGCGGCGATTCGAAGCTCGGCTCGCAACCCGGTCGGCTGGATGCTTCTGCTCACCGGTATCGCCCTTCCGATCGCGCTCACCGCCAACGCGCACGTACTGCTTCACCCGCAGTCCTCTGCCTGGGTCTATTGGATCGAGGGTTGGCCGGCCACGGTGGCGCTCGACACGATTCCCCTGCTTGCGTTACAGCTCTATCCCGACGGGCGAGTGCTGTCACGTCGCTGGAGCTGGCTGCTCTGGTTCGGCGCGGCCGTCTTCGTCACGCAGTTCGTCGGAGAGCTGTTCGCGCCGCTCATCTGGGACACGACGGCGATCAACCCGACGGCGCTTCCCGGGGCTGCGGGCAGCATCGCCGACGGTCTGGCCCTGGGCATCGTGTTCGTGCCGGTGGTCGCAACGCTCTCGGCGATCGTCGTCACACTGCGATGGCGGCGAACGCGGCAGACGGCCGCCAGTGGTGTTCCGTTTGGGCTGATTTCGATCGCGAGTTGGTGCGTCGCGGCGAGTTGGTGGGTCTGCCTAGCGGTGTCGACCGCGATCGACGACAGCCAGGCCGCTTTGGTGCCGGAGCTGGCCGGTGTGCTCGCTGTCGGCATTGCGGGCTGGATCGGTATTCGGCGGTACGGCACGTTCGACACGCGCACGGTCATCGGGCGGGGACTGGTCGCCGTCGTCCTGGGCTTCTGCGTGGTTGGCGTCTATCTTGGTCTCGCGTGGCTCGTCGAGCAGGTGGTGGCTGGCTGGCTCGGACCGGCTCTCGCAGTACTCGTTTCGGTCGCGGTCGCATTGCCGCTCTGGCGTGTTCTGCAGCGGGCTTCGGATCGGCTGCTGTTCGGCGATCGCGCAGACCCGGTGCGGGTTCTCGAGAAGCTCGGGTCACAGCTCTCCGCGGTCGCGGAACCGGAGCAGTTCCTGCCTGAAGCCATCGACGCCGTCCGCGTCGCGTTGCGCCTTCCTGGCGTCGAGCTCGTCGTCGGCACATTACGAGTGGGCGACATCCCCGACGGGGCCTCCTTCGAAGAGTTCGGGCTTCTCTTCGCCGGGGAGAGGATCGGCGAGCTGCGCGCTGCTCATCGCGAACCCGGCGATCGTTTTCGACCGGCTGAGAGGAGCGCCCTCGCGGTGCTCACATCCCAGCTTTCCGGCATCGCGCGGGCGGTCGCCCTGACGGTGGACCTGCGCCGGTCACGGGAGCGGATAGTGATCGACAGAGAACGGGAGCGTCGCAGAATCACCCGTGACCTGCACGACGGTCTTGGTGCGCGACTTGGCGGCCTTGTGCTCGGGATTCAGCGCGCACGAAGCGCAATTGACGTCATCCCGATGAAGGCGAGCGACCAACTGGATGAACTCACCGAGCAGGTTCGCGATGCGCTCGAGGAGGTGCGCCGGCTGGTCTACGAATTACGGCCGCCCGCTCTGGACGAGCTGGGACTTGTCGGCGCTCTCGAAGAACAGGCTCGACGCCACTCGCACGTCGAGATCGTGACCTCCGATCCGATCGGACCCCTTCCCGCTGCCGTCGAAGTGGCCGCCTACCGCATCGCACTCGAGGCGATCACCAACGCATCGCGCCACGCCCCCGGCGCGAGAACAACGGTCAGCATCGATCGCGAGGCCGCTGAAGTGGTGCTCCGCATCTCGGACACCGGCCCGGGAATGCCCGACGGTTTCCGCGCCGGCGTCGGGATCCGTTCCATGCGAGAGCGTGCAGCAGAACTCGACGGCACCCTGTTGATATCGACCGGACCGGCCGGCGGCACGTTCGTCCACGCCGCGCTGCCCCTCATGGAGGCAGGATGACTGCGGTGCGGGTGCTCGTAGTCGACGACCAGACCATCTACCGGGTCGGGTTGAAAACGATGCTGGAAGACGCTGACGGCGTCGAATTCGTCGGTGAGGCTGCGGATGGCGCGGCCGCCATCGAGGCGTGCGAGACATCCGTGCCCGACGTCGTGCTCATGGATATTCGGATGCCCGGAATTGGCGGTGTGGAGGCGACTCGCTCGATCGTCACAGCCCACCCGGAAGTCGCGGTGCTGATGCTGACCATGCTGGAAGATGAAACGTCGCTCTTTGCCGCTTTGCGTGCCGGAGCGCGCGGCTACCTTCTCAAGGGAGCGGGCCCCGACCAGATCGTGCGGGCGATCATCGCAGCGCACGACGGAGACACTGTCATCGGCTCCGGAGCCTCAGATCGGCTGGCGGCCCTCTTTCGCTCCGCGGCACCCACGCCGAACTCTCCCTTCCCGCAGCTCACCCGCCGTGAGCTCGAGATCCTCGAGCTGATCGCGACCGGCGCCAACAACGCCACGATCGCATCCCGGCTCTACCTCAGCGACAAGACCATACGTAACAACGTCACGGCCATCATGTCGAAGCTCGGAGTGCCCGACCGCGCAGCCATCATCGTGACAGCGCGCAAGCGCGGGCTCGGCACGTCAGGCTGAATCTCCGTCACCCGAGATTCAGTGAATCCGCGTCAACCGACACCCCCGAGCAGGTTTCGAAGCCCAGCGCCTCATCTCCTGACCCTGCAGTCATCAGAGGGCGGACGAGCCTGGCGGGATGACGCCCGCCCGTAGCGCCATGATGGCGGCCTGGGAGCGGTCGGCTGCTCCGAGTTTGAGAAGGATCGAGGAGACATGGTTGGCAACAGTTTTCGCCGAGATGCCCAATTGTCGGCCGATCGCGGGATTGTCTCGTCCGTCCGCGACCAGTGCGAGCACCTCCTCTTCGCGTTCGGTCAGCTGGGGAAACCTGCCAGACGACCCGAACGATTCGATCCCCCGCCGCGCAATCGTCGAACCCAGCACGATCTGTCCTCGAGCGACTGCCCGGATCGTGGCGACGATCTCCTCCCGAGAGGCGCCTTTCACCAGGTAGCCGCTCGCCCCCGCGAGGAGCGCACGGCTGACCAACCGTTGGTCTTCGGCGAGAGTGAGTACAACGATCGCCGGTACCCGGCCGCCTGACGCGGGGAACGGTATGAGGGAAAGCCCCGAGCCGTCGGGCAGATGCAGGTCGAGAACCACCACGTCTACGGAGATCTCGGTAGCTAGCCGTCGCGCCTCGCTCACCGTGCCGGCCGCCGCGACGACCTCGATGTCATCGGTTTCGAGGGCGAGGGTGAGTCCGTCGATGATCATCGGATGGTCGTCAATGAGGAGCACCCTGATTTTGTCAGGCATCGGCTGACCTCGCCGGTAACCGCACGACGATCTCGGTGCCTCCCTGGTGGGTCGCGCCCACGACGAGTGACCCCCCGTGGGAAGCCGCCCGAGCGCGCATGCTCGCCATGCCGACGCCCGAGTTCGTTGCGGCCGCCATGCCGCGACCATCATCCGCGACCCTCAGCAGGAGATCCGATCCGGAGATCTGGGCAGACAACTCGCCCTGTGCCGCGTCGGAATGCCGGGACATATTGTGCAGAGCTTCCGCGGCGATCCAGTAAGCGGCGACTCCGACGGTCTGATGGACGGCGTCGACCTCTGCGCGGACATCGGCGGAGACGACGAGTGTCTCACTGGTGAAACGCTCGCACAGGGCCTCGAGCGCGCGCACCACACCGAGATCGAGAGTGTCGGTCGGTCCGAGGTCATCGACGATGCGTCTGACGTCGGTGAGAGTGCTCGCCAGATCGGTGCTCACACGAGCGAGTATCGATCGCGCGCGATCCTGATTCGCTACCATCAGGTCGACGGCGACGTCGACATTCAGGCGGAGCGCGGTGATGCGTGACGCCACGCCGTCATGCAGGTCGCGTTGAAGGCGATGCCGCTCCTCGTCCCTGACGAGCGCCAGTTCGGCAGAGTGACGCCGAAGCGTCCCTTCGACCGCGAGAGCGTAAGCTGCTGCGCCCGCCTGCCGCGAGAGGTCATCGAGCAGATGGTCGTCTGCCGGAGCGAATTCCTTCTCACCACGACGAACCCCCACCACCAGCTGCCCCCACTCCTGACCCTGGTACCGCAGAGCCCGCGTGACGCACGTGTCGGCCTCGTCGCCGACCCAGGCGACGGCATGCGGCCCAGCCGAGGGGATGAAGACGGCGACCCAGGGAACACGGAATGCGGCGGCTGCCAACTCGACGAGTCTCTGCAGCGCCTCGCGAGGCTCACCGGCGAACTCGAGCACCTCGCCGAACCTCGATACCGTTCGATACGGTTCACTGCGATCGCCGAACAGGATGCGCTGCACGCGCCGCCGGAGCCACTGCTGCGCGGGCGCGAAACACGCACACACGATGACGGCCGCGACGGGGACTCCGATCAGCTGACCGGTGCTCGGCACGGGGAGAAGTTCGGCGAGCAACAGCACCACGACGAACACCACGATGGTCGACGCAGTGAGCGCAGCCCCGACGATCGCGCGACCCATCGTCGCCCGCACGTTCCACAGAGGCCCACGCAAGAGCGCTGCACAGATCGCGGCGGTGAGAGTGATCGTGACGGGCACCCCCAGCGAGTACACCCACGGGCCTGGCGGAGCGATGAAGAGAATACCGACGGCCAGGTTGATCAGTCCCAACCAGAACACAAGTCGCATGGCGCCTCGGAGAGATGCGTCGACAGGACGCACTCGCAGGAGACGCAGTCCGAGAATGATCGAACCGTTGAGAAGGAGGGCTGCCACGGGGATCAGGTGCTGCGCACCGGGAATTCCAACGGGATTGACAACAGAATGCAGTGGGCCGGACTCGGCCAGCGGCCCCTGTGAGAGGGCGCTGCCGACCATTCCCACCGTGGAGCCGAAAATGGCGAGGATGACCGCCCAGCGCCACCTTCGTGACGGAAGCGTGTCTGAGGGAAACAGGAGATAGATCGTCGAGAGCGCCGCGAGTTGGGGCCAGAACAGCCAACTCCCCAACCATCCGATCCAGCCGGCCGAGCTCTCGTCTCGAGGTGCGATCACCTCCGCGACTGAGGTGAGAGCGCCATCGACCGCCAGGGAAAGCCCGCTGAGGATGAGCAGTGTGCCGATCACCATTCGCGGTCGGGCGTGCGTGGCGATAGCTCCTGTGACGACCCAACTCACCGTGGTCACCACGGCTGCGAGGAATGCCAGGTGGCCCTCCGGCCATCCCGCCCGCGCTTCCGACACGATCGCGACGGCCAGCAGTAGGCCGCTCAGGGCCACTGCGCCGGCTCTCCAGACACTCGATGCGTGCGTCACGATGCAATTCAATCACCGAGCCGCCCCGTGCAGCAGAATGGAGTTCCCGTCTCAATCGGGAGATTCTCCCGGTGTCGTCCGCTGTCAGCTCATGACTGCGGGATGTTGCGCACCCCACACTCATTCCATGACATCGACACTGCTCATCGCCTCTACCGAGCTGGACCGCCGCACCCGCGTCATCGTGGGCGCCGCCGGACTGATCGCGATCGCCCTGATCGTCGTCACCATCTCTCAATCGACCACCCCCGATGTGACCGTACCCGGTGCGGCGAAGGAGGTCGCGAGCTGGCTTTCAGACTCGAGCACAGGATCGGGAGCTCGCATCGGGCTCGCTGCATCTGCGATCTCGTATCTGCCGATGATCATCTTCATGGGAGGCCTGTGCCGCGTCGTAGCCGAATGGGCGCGCTCGCCGCTCTGGAAGACAGTCGCCGTGGTGGCCGCTGCGCTGTTCCTCGCGGGGGCGGTCGGGGGCGACGCGATGGCCATGAGTGTTCCGCTCGTTGTCGGAAGCAACACCGACATCCACATCTCGGCCGAGATCGTCGCCTTTGCCGATCGCGCCTGGCTGATCTCGTACGTTGAGGCTCACGTCGCCCTGGCCACGCTGGCCGCGATCACGACGATCGCCGGCTGGATCGCGCGACGTCGCGGAGCCACGGTTCCCCTCGTGGTGCTGCTCCTCGGAGCGCTGGGCGCCCTCGCGGTTATCCCACTTGTGTTGTTCCCGACGACCTTCGCCGTTTTCCTCGTGAGCAATCAGCTACGACTGCTCTGGCTTGTCGTGACCGCCGTCTGGCTCATCCTGAGACGCAGCAGTTTGACCGCGGTTGTGGCAGAGTCGGCTCTCACTGAGCCGTAACGTGCGCGGCCGGGGCGCTTCACGCATCCGGCGGTCAGGGTCGCTCTGGACACAGTGAGTGCCTCACGACGCTTCGGCCAGACGTCAGAGGCGGTTCGCGAGGGTGATTGCGGCGAGAGTCACAAGACGACGGTCGTGCGTGAGGATGTACTCGAACCGGTCGCCGTCGTCATGCTGCTCGTGGGTCTCCCGGGCCGAGAGCATGGCGCAGTAGCGGGAGCTCAGCACGATGACCGACCATTCTGCGGCGAGTCGGTCGGTCGCATCGAAGGACGCGACGCGAAGGTTCGGCAGGCTGGGGAGCCCGGTCTGTTGTTCGGTTCCGGCCTGCACGAACGCTGCGACGAGGCTGGCTCGTTCGGAGAGGGCGGTGTAGCGGGCAAGCATCCTGGAGTTGAAGTTGGCGTTGTCTTGGAAGGTCGAGAACACGAGGGTTGTCTCGTCGCACTCCAACGCGCAGGCCTCGAGGAACTTGCTCGCCTCGATCAGCAGGGGCTTCGTGGAAGGCACCGCGTCTCGCGCGGCGGCCGCCACGTCGAACGGTGTCGACGCCGCGGGGGAGCGGGGCGGCCGGCTGGGGGCGAGTGCGGCGGGTTCACCCTGTGGCACGGCATCGGGTCTTCCGAAGAACCAGCCTTGCGCCAGAGTCGCGCCGAGTGCGCGGGCCTTGATGAGATCGCGTTCGGATTCGACGCCCTCGGCGAGCACGATGGTGTCGATCTGTTCGGTGTAGGTGCTGATGGCATCCATCACCAAGGCCGCATTCCGACCCGGCTTCTTCTGAAGCAGACCCATGTCGAGTTTGATGATGTCTGGTTGCAGGAGAGGAAGGAGGGCGAGAGATGCGGGGTCTGTTCCGACATCGTCCATCGCGATCAGCATCCCCGCGTCGTGGAGGCTCCGGGCGGAACGGATCAGTGCGCCCGGGTCGTTCAGCAGGTTGCGTTCGGTGATCTCGATGACGACGGGTCGGTCAGGTGGCGCCGCGGCCAGCCGGCCGATCGTGTCTGCTTCGACATTCACGAACACCGAGAACGGCGCCGTGAGACCGTGCCGGCGGGCCGCCGTGAGCGACGCCCGGATGCACGCCAGGTCGAGCTGTGTCGTGAGTCCGGTCTCGGCGGCGGCAGGGAAGAGCGCATCGGGCATCTCGAGCGATGACCCGGCCGGACCGCGGGTGAGGGCCTCGAACGCTCTCACCTGCATGGTCTCGAGGTCGACGATCGGCTGGAAGACCGTGTCGAGGCCGCCGTCAGCCAGGATACGTCGGAGCTCCGCTGCGTGTTCGGCTGTGGTCACCCGTTCCCCTTCCCCCTCATCAGTCTACGGATCGCCCGGGGCGGCGGCGGCAACGGTCTCAGGGGATGACGACGAAGCGTGTCGAGCCTGCCTGGCGGCGCTCGATCTGTTCGTGCACCCGAGCAACGTCGGCCAACCCGACCGTCTCGACCCTTCGCGCCGAGAAGTCGGTGTCGACCAGAATGCGGTTGACGGTACCGGCCGCGGCGGCCAGTTCGGCGACGCTCGCGGTGCTGATCGCGAAGCCCGTGATGGTGATGTCTCGCGTGTAGAGAGCACCCACCGGCAGGGGGAACGTCTGACCGAAACCCGCCAGCACCACGATGCGGCCGCGCGGCCGCGCAGCCGACAGGGCCCACTCGATTCCGACCGATCCTGAGGTGTCGATCGAGACGGATGCGCCCTCAGGCGTGAGGCGCACGATGTGCTCGAGCCAGTCCGTCGAGCGGTAGTCGACCACGGCGGTGGCGCCCAGCCCGGCCACGTACGACGCATCGGTGGCCGACGCCGTTGCGATCACCCGGGCGCCTGCCTCTGAAGCCAGCGCGACGAGCGCCGAACCGACATTGCCGGCGCCACCCGCCACCACGACCGTCTGCGTCGCTCCGGAGGAAGCGGCGTCGCCGGCCGACCGGTTCGGTGTCAGGCCTCCGTGCGTGAACAGTGCGAGATGCGCGGTCGCCAGCGGGTGCAGGAGGCTGACGGCCCGCACGGCATCCACCTGCGGCATCAGCGGGTACGCCCGGTCTGCGGGCACGCAGGCGTACTCGGCGGTGACGCCCTGACGCCCGGCGTGGCCGAGGCTGTTGCACCACACCCGGTCTCCGGGGGCGAACCCTGCGGCATCAGGTGCGACCGCTTCGACGGTGCCGACGAGATCGCGGCCGACGATGAACGGAAACGGAATGGGGGTCGCATACCGGCCCGACCGCACGAGCGTGTCGACCGGGTCGACGGCGGCGGCCTCCACCCGCACGAACAGCTCGCCCGCCTCGAGTGTCGGTACCGGCACCTCCGAAACCCGGATGCTGCTCGCCGGCCCCCGCTCGGCGATCCATGCCGCCCTCATCATTGCAACCATCTTCGTGCACCGCCCTTCGCAACAGCCAGCATGCCGTTCAACACCAGTATTGCGCGGGCTTGACGTTGACGTAGCGTCAAGCCGTAGTGTCGGTGTTCGGAAGGAGGGCCACCGATGGAGTGGAGCATCCAGCAGATCGCACGACTGGCCGGTACGACGAGTCGAACACTGCGCCACTACGGCGAGGTGGGGCTCGTTACGCCGAGCAGAATCGGCCAGAACGGGTACCGGTACTACGACGCCGGCGCGCTCGTGCGGTTGCAGCGCGTGCTGCTGCTTCGCGAGCTGGGGCTCGGCATCCCCGCGATCGCCGAGATTCTGGCGGGGCAGCGCGACGACACGGCCGCGTTGCGCTCGCATCTCGAGTGGCTCACGACCGAGAAGGGGCGGCTCGACCGCCTGATGGCGAGCGTCGCACAGACGATCGACGACCTGGAGAGAGGTGCAGAACCGATGGCAGAGAAGATGTTCGACGGGTTCGACCACACCGTCTACAAAGACGAGGTGGAGCAACGGTGGGGGAGGGACTCGTACGCGGCGAGCGACAGCTGGTACACCTCGCTGTCGCGCGAGGAGAGAGACGACTTTCTGCTCGCGGCGGCCGAGCTCGCGGCCGACTGGTCGAGAGCGGCCACGAGCGGGGCGCCGGCCGATGGTGCCCAGGCGCAGGCCCTTGCGCAGCGCCAGTGCGACTTTCTGGGGGGCATTTCCGGTGCGCCGACGTCGGCCGACGGCCGCCCGACGAAGCAGTACTTCGTGTGGCTGGGGGAGTCGTACGTCGACGACGAACGCTTCGCCGTGAATTACGGCGGAAGGGAGGGCGCCGCGTTCGTGCGGGATGCCATGCGGGTGTTCGCCGACGCCAATCTGTAGCGCCGCAGACGCGACCCGGGCTCGACGGTGACGGGCGGTCGCGGCGACGCTCGCACTCGTCGTCGCCGCCGTCGCCGTGACCGCCTGTGGCCGCGCTCATCCAGCAGGCCTCCTGACACGGGTCAGAGGTTCTGGAAGAGGAACCTCACCATAGTGGCCGCCAGCAGACGCCGTGAGTCGGCCCGGCGGTACTCGTGGCCCTCGCCGGCCAGCTCGAGGTAGTCGACCGGCCGGCCGAGCTCGCGCAGGGCCGCGACGATCTGGTGCGCCTCGCCGATCGGCACATTCGTGTCGAGCTCGCCGTGCACGACGAGCAGCGGCGCCTCGATCTTCTGCACGGCGGTGAGCGGCGAGATGCGGCGCAGCAGCTTCTGGTCGTGGTCGGGATGCCCGTACTTGGTCACCGCGGCCGCGGCGATCCACGGTTCGGTGTCGCGGTAGAACGTGAGCAGGTGCGACATGCCGCAGATGTCGATTCCGGCGGCGAAAACTCCGGGCGAGAACGCGAGCGACGCGAGCGTCAGGTACCCGCCGTACGACCGCCCCGTCACGGCGATGCGCGCCGGGTCGGCGACCCCGAGCGCCACGAGGTGGTTCGCGCTGGCGATCACATCGTCGAACGCCCCCTGCCGGCCGTGCACGTCGTCGAGGTGGCTGAAGGTGCGGCCGAAACCGGATGATCCGCGAACGTTGGGCGCGAACACCGCGATTCCCGCCGCGAGCATGGCCTGGTACTGGGGATTGAAGGTCGGCCGCTCCTGCGACTCCGGCCCGCCGTGCAGGCTCAGCATCGCCGGCCCTGCCGCCACCGAGCCCGGCACCCGGTACAGCCAGCCGGTCAGCGCGAGCCCGTCGCGCCCCTCGTATCGCTCGAGCGTGGGCACGACGAGCGGCAGCACGGGCAGCCGGGGCACGGCGGTCACCCGGGTCCATTGCAGTGTCGCCGTGTCGAGCCGCCACAGTTCGCGGGGCCGCTCCGGCCCCTCCACGCTCAGGATGACCGTTCCGCCGTCACGGCTCAGCACCGGGCTCGACGCCACGAGCCCCGGTAGTTCGGGTACACCGATGCGTACGCCGGTGGTGGTGTCGAACAGCTCGATCTCGCTCGTGCCGGCCCGGTTCCACACCAGCAGCAGCAGACGCCCGGCGTCGTCGGCGTCGAGCGCCTCGAGCTCGGCATCGTCGCGTTCGGCGAGCACCTGCGGCACACCGCGCCAGCCGTTCGGCCCGAGCGGCAGCGCGACGAGGCGGTGCCGCTGAGCACCCACCTCGGTGGCGAGGTAGGCGACGAGCGGAGCGGAGGCGCCGAGTTCGGCCAGGGCATCCGCCCCGTGCGGAGCGGGCCGCAGCAGGGCGACCTCGGTGGCCCCGGTCGCGCCCGCCATCAGAGCGGTGGTGCTGGCCTCGCCGGCCGCCGCGACCACGGTGCTGGCCGTGCTGTGTGGCAGCAGCGGGTGATCCTGGTCGTTCACCCGGTCGACCACCACGCAGAACTCGTGGCCGCGCCGCCCGTCGCGGATGATCACCAGCGCCTCACCGACCGAGAGGTCGAGCACGTGGATGAGTTCGCCCACGGCGAGGGGCTCGTAGGCGCCCGTGGCCGGGTCGACCAGGAATGTCGAGGTGGGTTCGCCGACCTCGGTCGACGGAATCGTGACGACGACACGGTGGCCGCTGCGCGTCCACGGCCCCAGTTCGGCATGCTGCTCGTGCGAGCCGGCGATGCGCCGGGCATCCGTACCGTCGGGGCGAACCACCCACACCTGGCTGCGCACGCCGCCGTCGGTCGCCACCGCGCAGGCCAGCCAGGCGCTGTCGGCCGACCAGGTGACCGAGATCACGGGGTCTGCGCTGAGTTCGATGCAGGCGGCCTCGGTGCCCGACACGTCTTGCACCCACACCTTCGGCACGCCGTCGCGGTCGCTGATGAACGCCATGCGGCGGGCGTCGGGGGTCATGGTGGGCCCCCAGCTGCCCCACGCGCCGACGAGAGTGTCACCCAGGGCGACGGCCTCTTCGACGAGGGCTGCCCCCGCCGGGCCGGCAGCGTGCCGCGATGTCAACGAATGCCTTGAGTCTGTAACCACATCTCCAGTAAAGCCAATTGCCAGAGCGCATTCGAACCGAGAGTGGTTCTGGTCTCGTTCGGAGCGGCGAGAAGGCGCTGAACGGTGGCGTCGTCGAAAAGACCGCGCTCGCGGGCCGCGTGGTCGGTGAGCGCCTCGCGTACGCGCTGGAGGTAGGGCCCTTCGAGCTGCCGGATGGCGGGCACGGGAAAGTAGCCCTTCGTACGGTCGATGACCTCGTCGGGCACGATGCCGCGGCTGGCGTGCTTCAGCACGCCCTTGCCGCCGTCGGCCAGCTTGAACTCCGGCGGAATCGCACCGACCAGCTCGACGAACTCGTGATCGAGAAAGGGTACACGGGCCTCGAGCCCCCAGGCCATGGTCATGTTGTCGACGCGCTTCACCGGGTCGTCGACGAGCATGATGGTGGTGTCGTTGCGCAGTGCGGCGTCGACGCTGGTCTCGGCGCCGGGGGCCGCGAACTGCCGTGTGATGAACTCGGTCGGAGCATCGCTGCCGAGCATCCATTCGGGAGAGAGGATCGAGCTCATGGCGGGCCAGCGCCGGTCGAAGAAGACGCGGGAGTACGCCTCGACCGCCTGGTCGCGAGGCACGTCGGCCAGCGGCGGGTACCAGTCGTAGCCGCCCAGCACCTCGTCGGCCCCCTGGCCCGACTGCACTACCTTGACCGACTGCGACACGTCTTCGCTCAGCAGGTAGAAGGCGACGCAGTCGTGGCTGACCATCGGTTCGCTCATGGCGGCGATCGCCCCGTCGATGCCGGGCAGCAGGCGCGAACTGTCGATCTTGATGCGGTGGTGGTCGGTGCCGAAGCGCTCGGCCACGAGCGTCGAGTATTCGAACTCGTCACCCGACTCGCCGCCGGCCGAGTCGAAGCCGATGCTGAACGTCTTCAGGTCGGTCTGGCCGGCCTCGGCGAGCAGGGCGACCACCAGGCTCGAGTCGATGCCGCCCGAGAGCAGCACCCCCACCGGTACGTCGGCGACCATGCGCCGCTCGACCGCCGTTCGCAGGCTCTGGATGACCGCATCCTGCCAGTCGCGCTCGGAGTAGTCGGCACGCGAACCGTCTCGGCTGAAGTCGGGGCGCCAGTAGACGTGCTCGCGGCTCTCGCCACTCGGCTCGATGACGCGCACCGTGGCGGGCGGGAGCTTCCGCACGCCCCGCAGGATGGTCAGCGGTGCCGGAACCACCGAGTGGAACGTCATGTAGTACGCGAGCGCCTCGCGGTCGATGGTGGTGTCGGTGCCGCCGCCCGCGATCAGCGCGGGCAGGCTCGAGGCGAACCTGATGCGGTCTCGCGTCTCGTCGAGGTAGAGCGGCTTGATGCCCAGGCGGTCGCGGGCGAGCATCAGGCGGCCGCTCTCGCGCTCGACGATGGCGAAGGCGAACATGCCGAGAAAGTGGTCGACGCAGTCGGTGCCCCACTCGGCGTACGCCTTGCCGATGACCTCGGTGTCGGAGGTCGAGAAGAACGAATAGCCCTTGCCCTCGAGCTCGCTGCGCAGGTCTTTGTAGTTGTAGATGCAGCCATTGAACGCCACCGTGAGCCCGAGCGCCGAATCGACCATCGGCTGCGAACCGGCCGGGCTGAGGTCGATGATCGAGAGGCGGCGATGGCTGAGCGCCACCGGCCCGTGCGCCCAGAAGCCGTCGCCGTCAGGCCCGCGGTGCACCATGCAGGCGTTCATGCGGGCGACGGCGCCGAGATCGGCGCTGCGGCCGTCGAGGCGGTATTCGCCGGCGAGTCCGCACATGTCAGGCCTCCGTCACGTTCTCGACCGGACCGGTGCGCAGGTGACCACCCGATTCGTGGGCGCCCGAATCGGGGGAGAGAATCCAGGTGTCTTTCGCGCCGCCGCCCTGCGACGAGTTGACGACCATGCTGCCCGCGGGCGCTACGCGGGTCAGGGCCAGGTCGCCGACGACGGCGTCGTCGGGGCCGGTGCCGCGCACATAGACGAAGGCGCGCAGATCGACATGGCGCGGCTCGAGGGCGGTGCCGTCGAACGTGGGCAGCGAAGACAGCGCCACGAGTTCCTGCGCCACCCACACCTCGGGGTTGGCCGCGATCTCGGTTCTGCGCTCGGCGACCTCGGCGGCCGGGGCCGACGGACCGATGAGCACCCCGCGACCGCCCTGCCCGTCTACCGGCTTCGTGACGAGTTCGCCGACGCGTTCGAGCACGGTTCGGCGTTCGCTCGGATCGCTGGTGCGGTACGTGGGCACCGACTCGAGAAGCGGCCGCTCGTCGAGGTAGTAGGCGATCAGGTCGGGAATGTTGCAGTACATCGCCTTGTCGTCGGCGATCCCGTTTCCGGGAGCGTTGGCCAGAAAGACCCCGCCCTGGCCCGCGACCTGCATGATCTGCTGCCCGATCGGCCGGCCGGCGCTGTCGGTGAGGTCGACCAGCTCGGGGTCGAGCCTCAGGTAGAGGGCGTGGATGACCGTTCCGGTGGCCTTCTCGACCACCTCAGGTACATCTCCGGAGCCCTCCGCGGGCCGCACCTCGAGGTCGTCGGCCGAGACGAGCAGGAGTCCGGCGCCCTCGGCGAGACGGGAGTGCTCGAACCACGCCGAACTTGCCGGCCCGCTCGAGAGCAGCGCGGCCGTCGCGGTCGATCCGGGCTCGTGGCGGGTGGCCGCGGCACCGGCAAGCAGGGTCTCGCGCAGGGTGGCGAGGGCCGCGTGCGGGTCGAGCAGCCCTGCCGGCCGGGGCAGCTCGGGCACCGTGGCATCCATCAGCCGCCGAGCGGCCATGGCGTAGGCGGCGCCGCTCGGCGCGCGAACGTTGTCTTCGAGCACCCGCCAGCCGCCGAATTCGTTGCGCACGAGATCGAACCCCATCACGGCGGCGCGCACGGTGCCCGGGGCGATCGAGGTGGCCTCGTCGCGCCAGCCGGGCGCCCTGGCGATGGTGGCGGGCAGGATTCCGTCGGCGACCACGCGCTGCTCACCGTAGATGTCTTGCAGAAAGGCCTCGATGGCCCGGGCGCGCTGGGCGAGCCCCGTCTTCAGCTCGGCCCACTGATAGGCGCTGATCAGGCGCGGAAACAGATCGACGTCGAAGTTCTGCGCCTCGCCGTTGACCCCGAACGTGAGGCCCTCGTCGTCGGTGAAGCCGGTGCGGGCCTCTTCGCGCTCGGTGAGCTCGGCGGCGGGGAGCGCCCGGTAGTAGTCGATGACGTCGTGGTAGGCCGGGCGCGGCACCGAGCTGGGCCCGACGGCCTCGTCGCCGGCCCGGGTGCGGTACGAGCGCATGGCCGAGACGGCGCGGGCGGTGCCCGAGGCGGGGCCGTGCGTCTCCTGCACCACGAGCTCGACCACGTCGCGCAGCTCACCTCGTTCGGCGAAGGCGGCGCGCTGGCGGTCGGCGGAGTTTCCGCGCGCGAGGGTCATCTCGCTCAGCTCGCGCACCTCGTCGTAGTCGCCGAGCTCTTCGAGCTGCGGCCGCAGCCGAGACACGAGGTCGCGCACGGCCCAGGCCGCCGGCACAGGCTTGGGGTGCGAGGTCTGGTCGAGCAGGTGCCCCGAGAGCCCGCCGCGCGCGGCCTGCCACATGGCGGCGCGGTGCAGGGGAGCCCGCAGCGTGACGCCCGGCCGGCCGGCCTCGATGTCGAGCTCGGCGGCGCGCACCGAGGCACGAAAGAGCCCGGCGATCAGAATGGCGTCGTCGACCACCGGGCAGGCGTCGCAGACGCGCAGTTCGAGGGTGGGTTCGTGGGCAGACGGCCGCACATCGAAGTAGGCCATTTTGGCGTCGGCGATGACGCCGCTCGCGATGAGGTCGGAGAGCAGCTCGTCATATTCGGCGGCCGAGGCGAGCTCGCCGGTCGCACCGGCACTGGGCCAGCGCTGCCAGATGGTGGTACGGATGCTCGCGTATCCGGTGTCGTGACCGTTCAGAAACGGCGAGCTCGCTGAGAGAGCCAACAGAATCGGCAGGTCGCGTGACACGCGGCCGGCGATCTGCACCGCGAGGTCGCGGTCAGAGACGCCGACGTGAATCTGGGTGCCGCAGATCAGTTGCTCGTCGACCAGCAGGCGGTACTGCTCCTGCATGCGGCGGTAGCGGCCGGTCGCGGTCAGCTCGAAGTCGGCGAAGTCGGAGTGCGGCGCGGTGCCGACGGCGGCGACCCCCAGACCGAACCGCGCGGCCTCGTCGATCAGCCCGCTGCGCAGGCGCACCAGCTCGTGGCGGAGGCCCGACAGGGTGGAGGTGACGGCGGTGTTCGTCTCGACCGTCGTGCGCTGGATCTCGGCCGAATAGCTGCTCTCGGGCAGCCGGGCGAGCAGTTGTGGTGCACGGGCCGAGAGCTTTCCACTCTCGAGATCGATGAGATGCAATTCTTCTTCTGCACCGAGGGTCAACTCCGCACTCATTTTTTCAACCTACTGCCGGGGGCCGCGCTTCGCGGGCAAATCGGGCAAATCCATGGGGAGTTGACAAGAGTTAACACAACCGACACAGATTGGCGGTGCAGACTGGGCAGATGTTCGGGGTGCGGCGATGAGACGTTTCGCATGAGCGCCCACGAGCTCAGCCTGGCCGATGGGCGCCGACTCGCCTACTACCGCTTCGGCGCCGAGAACGGCACGATCGTGATCAACTGCCACGGCGGGTTGGTGAGCGGGCTCGACGTGGGGCTGGCCGATGCGGCGGCGCGGGCAGCCGGAATCACGATCATCTCGCCCAACCGCCCCGGCATCGGGCACAGCAGCCGCAAGGCCGGTCACGGCATTCTGAGCTGGGCGCGCACCGACCTCGTCGAGCTCGTCGATGCGCTCGGCGTCGACCGGTTCGCCGTGATGGGCTGGTCGGAGGGCGGCCAGTACGCCCTCGCCGCCGGTTTCGCGCTGTCGTCGAGAGTGAGCCGCGTCGCGGTGATCGCCGGGGCGCTTCCGCTCGACGACGCGGGGGCGTTCGGCGAGCTCAACACGACCGACCGGCGGCTGTCGGGGCTGTCGCGCCGGGCTCCGCTGCTGGCTCGCGGCTACTTCGTGGCCAGCCGGATGCTCGCCGGCGCCTCACCGCACGTGGTGGCCCGGGTGGCGGCCCGTACCATGGCCCCCGTCGACGCGCGCATCGTCGAAGACCACCACGGCTGGTTCGCCCAGTGCGTGGTCGACGCGGCCATCAACGCGCCGGGAGCAGTCGACGAGTATGCGGCGTTCGTGGCGCCGTGGGGCTTCGAGCTCGAACAGGTCGGGGTGCCCGTCGATCTCTATCAGGGCTCGGCTGACACCCTGGTTCCGCCGCACTGGGCGCGCACGATGGCCGACCGGCTGCCCGACGCGGTGCTGCACGAATACCCGGGTGAGGGGCACTTCATCGCGGTGACGCGGCGCGCCGAGGTGATGGGCGCGCTCGTGCCGGCCGCCCCCTAGGGCGTTCAGTACGAGTACGAATGCGTGGTCGCCGCGGCCGCGCCGATGATCACGACGATGAAGACCACGTAGGCGATGATCGCGAGCAGAATCAGCGCGGTCAGCGAGTAGCCGATGATCGTGCCGGCGAGCGCCATGCCGTGGCCCTGCTCACCCGTGCGCTTGATCTGACTGAGCGCGATGTGGCCGAGCACGATTCCGCCGATGGGAAGGATGAACGACACGACCAGTGCGATGATGGCGAACACGTTCGTGGGCGGTGCGGCGGGGTAGGGGTTCTGGCCGTACTGCGCCGGGGGGTACTGGGCGGGCTGCTGGTACGGGGCGGGCTGCTGGTACGGGCCCGGCTGCTGGTACTGCCCCGGCTGCTGGTACGGGCCGCCGGCTGGATACTGGCCCGGCTGCTGGTACGGGCCGTCGGCTGGATACTGGCCCGGCTGCCCTGGTGCAGAGCTTCCCGGCTGCCCGGCCGTCGGATACGGTGTGGTGGGTTGGTACTGCGCCGGCTGGGCGGGGGGCTGCTGGTCTGCGTACGGGGTGGGGTCACTCATGGAATGGATGCTCCTTCGCGCTGCGCCGAAGCCCGCAGCGGTTCGCGGGCCGTAGCGAAATACTATTGCGAAGGAGGAGGCCGCATGGCATCGAGGTTGTTCATCGGGCGCATCACCACGATGGTCGACGGTGCCCCGGCGCCGGAAGCAGTGCTGGTCACCGGCGACCGCATCGCCGCGGTCGGCCCGGCCGACGAGCTGCGCATGCTCGCGCCCGACGGCACCGACATCGTCGAGCTGGGTGCGAACTGCCTGATGCCCGGCCTGATCGAGCCCCACGGGCATCCGACCGCCGCCGCCGTTCTGCTGAGCGACGACGTGCTCGACATCAGACCGGTGACGCTCGCCACGGCCGACGAGGTGATGGCGGCGCTCGCGACCGCTGTGGCCCAGTCGCCCGGTGGGGTGCTGGCGAACGGCTGGGATCCGCTGCTGCAGAAGGGGCTGGTCACGCCGACCATCCAGAGTCTCGACGCACTGGCCGGCTCGACGCCGCTCGTCGTGCTGCACAACTCGGGGCATTCGGTGTACTTCAACACGGCAGCGGCGCGGGCGGCGGGTGTCACCGACGAGACAGCCGACCCGGCCGGCGCGAGCTTCGAGCACGACGAGAACGGTCATCTCACCGGGCTGGGCCTCGAGTCGGGCGCGGTGTTCCTGGTCTGTGCGCCGGTGCTGCAGCGCGCAGAGGCCGACTTCGTGCGTGTGTTCGGCGACGAGGTCGGGCGCATCAACGCGGCCGGCGTCACCACCATCGCCGACCTGTCATGGCAGGCCGCCACGCGCGTCGGGCTCGAGGCACTGCAGGCCGAGCATCCGCTCACCGTACGCCTGCGTCTCTACGAGATGTCGGCGCCGGGAGCGCATGCCACGGTGCCCCGCGAGAACGGCGACGACCTCGTCAAACAGATCGGCGTGAAGACCTGGGCCGACGGGTCACCGTGGGTAGGCAACATCGCCACGTCGTTCCCGTACCTCGACACCAAGGCGACCCGGGTGATGGGCCTCGAGCCGGGGCACCGCGGCGGCCTCAACTTCGATCGGCAGCAGATTGTGGTGATCGCCCGGCAGTACGCCCCAGACGGCTGGCAGCTCGCCTGCCACGCGCACGGCGACCTGGCGATCGATGCGACGCTGGATGCCTGGCAGCAGGTCATCGACGAGAACGGTCTGCGCGACCACCGCTTTCGCCTCGAACACGTGGGCGCCATGACCGCAGCGCAGTTCGAGCGGGCGGCGCGGCTCGGGGTGAGCGTCAGCGTGTTCACCGACCACCTCTACTACTGGGGAGACGTGCTGGTCGACGATCTGTTCGGGCCCGAGCACGGCGGCCGCTGGGCCGACACGGCGAGCGCACTGGCGGCCGGGCTCGAGCCGACGTTCCACAACGACGGAACGGTGACGCCGCTCGAGCCGTTCCGCAACATGGCCGTGGCGATGACGCGTCAGAGCCGCAGCGGGCGCGTGGTCGGCGGCGCAGACGAAGCGGGCGGTCGTGCAGCGGTCGCGGTGGGCATCGGCATCGACGACGCGCTGCGGGCGCACACGACGTGGGCCGCGAAGCAGCTGTTCGCCGAAGACATCGTGGGCAGCATCGAAGTGGGCAAGTACGCCGACCTGATCGTCATCGACCGTGACCCCTACGCGGTGACGCCCGACGAGCTGGCCACCACCCGAGTGCTCGCGACCTACTTCGCCGGCGACCTCGTCACGCCCGCCTGAGCGTTTCGGCGAGTGTCAGACCGGTCGCTCGACCGTCTCGAAGGCCTGCCACATCGTGGCGTAGCGGCCGCCCTGCTCGAGGAGGTCGTCGTGCGAACCCACCTCGGCGATGCGGCCGTCGTGCAGCACCGCGATGCGGTCGGCCGCGCGGGCAGTCTGCAGGCGGTGCGCGATGACGATGGTCGTGCGGCCCTCGGAGACCCGCTGCATGGCGGCCGACACCCGCGCCTCGGTGGCGAGGTCGAGGTTAGAGGTCGCCTCGTCGAGCAGCAGAATGGCCGGGTCGACCAGCTGGGCCCGGGCGAGGGCGATCAGCTGGCGCTGGCCGGCCGACAGCGAGCGCCCGCGCTCGGTGAGTTCGTGCCCGTACCCACCGGGCAACTGCGCTACGAATTCGTCGGCGCCGACCGCTCGCGCGGCGGCCTCGACCTCGGCGTCGGTGGCGGTGGGGCGACCGTAGGCGATGTTCTCGTGCACGGTTCCGGTGAAGAGAAACGCCTCCTGCGGAACGTAGCCGAGCTGGCTGCGGAACGCCACGAGATCGAGGCCGCGAACATCCCGGCCGTCGATGAGAACCTGGCCCTCATCGACGTCGTAGAACCGGGCGAGCAGCTTCATCACGGTCGACTTTCCGGCGCCGGTCTCGCCGACGAGTGCCAGGGTCTCGCGCGGCGCGATGTGCAGGTCGATGCCCCGGAGGGCCTCGGGCGGTTTCGTGAAGGCGGCGTCTTCGCTCACGATCGGGCGGGCATCCGACGGCCCGAGCGCCGGCGTCGAACGACCACCGGGTCGTTCGAGGGGGGCCGACGGATAGGCGAAGCGCACGTTCGCCAGGGTCAGCGCCCCCTGCAGCCGGCCCGGGTCGACCGGATGCTCGGCCTCGGGTGTCAACGTCTTCAGCGCCATCAGGTCAGAGATGCGGCCGACCGAGACCCTCGTCTGCTGCCACGAGTCGAACACCTGCGACAGCTGCTGAATGGGCGAGAAGAACATGTCGATGTACAGGATGAACGCGATGAGCGCACCCGACGAGAGCTGGCCCGAGGCGATCAGCCCTGCGCCCACGCCGAGCACGATCACGTCGGCCACCCCGGAGAGGAACTGAACGAACGGAAAGTAGGTCGCCACCAGTCGCTGCGCCGCCACCCGCGATTCGAGATAGCTGCGGCCGAGCCCGTGGAACCTGGCCTTCGTCGCGGTCTCGTGCACGAAGGCCTGCGACTCGCGCACGCCCGACAGGCTCTCCTGGAAGTCGGCGTTCACGATCGCGATGCGCTCACGCGATACGTCGTAGAGCCGTGACGACCGATGCCGGAACCAGACGGTCGCGATGGCCAGCGGCACCACCACGGTGAGCGTGCAGAGCCCGAGCTCGAAGTTCACCGTCAGCAGCGCTGCCCCCACACCGACGAAGGTGACCACCGAGACCAGTGCCGACAGCAGCCCGTTCTGAATGAGCGACTCGAACTGGTCGACGTCGGTGGTCATGCGGGTCATCACCCGGCCGGCCATCTC
The DNA here is from genome assembly GCF_036553535.1 of Subtercola sp. YIM 133946. Classification (NCBI taxonomy): domain Bacteria; kingdom Bacillati; phylum Actinomycetota; class Actinomycetes; order Micrococcales; family Microbacteriaceae; genus Subtercola; species Subtercola sp. YIM 133946. The sequence continues at coordinate 106,074 of NZ_JAZHPE010000015.1, read as the reverse complement.
GCGCTCGTAGTAGTCGAGCGACAGGCGCTGCAGCTGCGCCCAGATGCGGATGCGCAGCGACAGCATCACGCGCTGGGCGATGCGGCCCGTCACGAACGTCGACGCCACCTGGTCGAACAGGTCGGCGAGCGTCACCAGCAGATACAGAGCGGATGCCCCGAAGAGCACTGCCGCCGAGCCAGCCTGCACGCCGCTGTCGATGCCCGTCTTGACGAGCACCGGGCCGAGCAGGCCGGCGACAGCGTCGATCACCACCAGCACGAGGCCGACGGCGAGCGGGCGGCGAAACTCCTTCAGCAGCCGGGGCAGGCTGAACCTCGGGTCGTGCGCCGTCTCGTGCGCCACGTCGATGACGGGCACGTCACGCAGGGGTTCGAGTCGCGCGACGGCCTCGAGCAGTTCGGGCGTGGGCGCGAGGAACGACGCCATTCCGCGGCTGGTACCGCGGGCCCCACCGCGGCCCCCGAGCCCGGCGCCGAGGCTGCCCGGCGGCGTCGTGGTTCGCGGGCGCGCGGAATCGGCGCCGGCCGTGGCGCCGGCCCGCGGTGCGTCGTGCGACGCCCGTTGCTCGGGCTCGCCGACGGCGAACTCCCACTGCGCCTCAGCCACCGAGGTGCCGTCGGCTGTGAGGTCGGCCAGCACCTCGATGCGGCCGTCGGCCACGGCGGCCAGCGTGTCGTCGTCGAGGCCCGAGAGAAGGCCGCGGTAGGCGGAGTTGCGCTCGCGCAGCTCGTCGTGGCTGCCCTGGTCGGCCACGCGGCCGCCCGCGATGAAGGCGACACGGTCGGCGAGGTGCAGCGTCGACTCGCGGTGCGCGATCACCAGCACCGTGCGCCCGGCGAGGGTTTCGCGCAGCCCGCTGTGGATCAGTTCCTCGGTGGTGGCGTCGATGGCACTAGTGGCGTCGTCGAGAATCAGAATCGCCGGGTCGCAGAGAATCGCCCGGGCGAGCGCGATGCGCTGCCGCTGGCCGCCCGAGAGGCTGAGCCCGCGCTCGCCGACGACGGTGTCGTAGCCGCGCGGCAGCCGGGCGATGAAGGCGTCGGCCTGGGCGATGCGCGCGGCCGCCTCGATCTCGGCGTCGCTCGCGTCGGGCCGGCCGTAGGCGATGTTCGAACGCACCGAGTCGGAGAACAGAAAGCTCTCTTCGAAGACCACTCCGATTCGCCCACGCAGTGAGCCGAGCGTCGCCGCACGCACGTCGACGCCGTCGACCCTGACGCTGCCCCGTTCGGGTTCGTAGAAGCGCGAGACGAGGGCCGCGATGGTCGACTTGCCGCTGCCGCTCGCCCCCACCAGGGCCAGCCGTTCGCCGGGCGCCACGTGCAGGTCGAAGCCGTCGAGCACCGGATGCCCGGGGGAGTACCCGAAGGTCACCGCGTCGAAGTCGATGCCGCTGCCGCCCCGGTTGCGGGTGGCGGCGGGCCGGGTGACCGGGCCGGTCGCGTGCCCGGGGGTAGCGTCGGGCGAGGTCGCGTCGGCGGCGTCGAGGTCGATCGCGTCGGGAGCGTCGACGATTGCGGGCTCGCGGTCGAGCAGCTGGAAGATGCGCTCGATGCCCACCCGGGCCTGCTGGCCGATCGTGAGCACTCCGGCGAGCATGCGGGCCGGAGCCATGAGCTGCGCGACGTAGGCCGAGAAGGCGAGGAACGTACCGAGACTGAGCTGCCCGTTCAGCGCCAGCCAGCCGCCGAACGCCAGCACCGCGACCTGCGCCAGCACCGGCACGGCCTCGAGCAGCGGCTGGTACCGCGACTGGATGCGCACCGCGCGCATCTGCGAACCGTAGAGGGTGCTCGCCACGCCGACCATGCGGTCGACCTCGTGCTTCTCCCGACCGAACGCCTTCACCACGCGCACACCGTTGACGTCTTCGTCGACGATCTCGGCCACCTCGCCCTCGTGCTGCTGGGCATCCCACGTCGCCGGAAAGACGCGGCTGCGCAGACGGTATGAGATCAGCACGAGCAGAGGAGTGACGACCAGCGCCACCAGGGCGAGTGGCCACGACAGCACGAACATCACCACGAGCGAGAGCACCATCAGAATGACGTTGCCGCTCATCAGGGGCAGCATGTTCAGCAGGCTCTGCACGAGCGTCGAGTCTGAATTCGCCCGCGAGACGATCTGGCCGGTCGACATGCGGCCGAGGCTCGTGAAGTCCATGGACTGCAGGTGGTCGTGCATGTCGTTGCGAAGGTCGTTCTGCACCTCGAGGGCGACCTCGCCCCCGCGGTACCGGCGAACGTAGGCGAAGCCGAACACCGCGGCCGACAGGGCGAGCAGCAGCCCGAGCCAGGGCAGCAGGGGGGCATCCTGAACCAGAATCACGTTGTCGACGATCTGGCGCGCCACCAGCGGAATCACGACCTGGCATGCGCTGCCGAGCAGTGCGGCGCCGAGCGACAGGTAGAGGCTGCGCCGGTGTCGCAGCATGTACTGCCAGAGGCGCCGCGGCCAGCCGGGTTCGGCGGGTGGGGCGGGCTCGGCAGACATCGATCAAGTCTACGTCGGTCGTCAGGCCGACGAACGGCTTCGCGAGAACTGCGGATGCCCCGCGAAACCTGCACGAAATAGACGTGTGGCTTCATGGGAGCATGACCCCGCTCATTCTCGGCATCTTCCAGTACATCGGCCCCAACGGAACCGTCGGTTCGGCGTGGCAGCACCCCGCAGACACCTCGGCCGACTTTCTGAAGATCAGCCACTGGACGACCCTCGCGCGCACCTTCGACCAGGCCGGGCTCGACTTTCTGTTTCTCGCCGACAGCTACGGCTACCCGGCGCTGAACGGCGAACTCCTCGAAGCATCGGTGCGTGAAGGGCGCGGCATACCGCACGGCGACCCGATGCCGATCGTGACCGCGATGGCGGCGGTCACCGAGAAGCTCGGCTTCATTCTCACCACGTCGACCACCGTCGAAGCGCCTGCCGCCAATGCGCGCCGGTTCGCCACGCTCGACCACTTCACCGACGGCCGCATCGGCTGGAACATCGTCACCGGGTCGTCGGGTGCCACAGCCGCCGCGTTGATGGGCAAAGAGCTCATCTCGCACGACCTGCGCTACGACATGGCCGACGAATACGTCGACGTCAACCTCGCGCTCTGGGAGGGGTCGTGGGCTGACGACGCGCTGGTGCTCGACAAGGCGGCCGCTGTCTATGCCGACCCCGCGGGGGTGCGCCTGGTGCACTACGAGGGCCGGTACTTCGCCACCGACGGGCTGCTGAACGTACCGCCGTCGCCGCAGCGCACCCCGCTTCTGGTGCAGGCCGGGGCATCCGGTCGCGGGCGCCGGTTCGCCGGCCGCAATGCCGAGGCAGTGTTTCTCGCCGGGGGCGACCCGGCCGTCGTGCGTGCGAACATCGAGGGCATCCGCGCCGCCGCGATCGCCGAGGGGCGCGGTGCCGAGGCGATCAAGATGCTCGTGGGTGCCCTGTTCATCACGGCTCCGACTCATGACGAGGCGGTCTCGAAGTACGACGAGATGCTCGCCATGTCGACCCCCGAGGGTGCCGCGGCCATCTACGCGGGCAACACCGGAATCGACCTGCTCGCACTCGACCCCGATCTGCCGTTGCAGCAGCTCAACACCGAGATGGGCCAGAGCAACCTCGAGCGCTACCTCGGTTCTGACGGTCGGCCGGCGCCGCTGGTTCGCGACATTCTCGAGAACTTCAGAACCACGGGCATCAACGGCAGTGTGTTCGTCGGTTCGCCCGACGAGGTCGTCGACCAGGCCGAGGCGTTCATCGCCGAGACCGGAGCCGACGGGTTTCTGCTGCAACCCCACCTCACGCCGCAGACCTACGACGACTTCATCGGGCTCATCCTGCCGGTCATGCGGGCCCGTGGGCTCGCGAAGCCGGCACTCGAGGCCGAGACGCTGCGCGAACGGATGTTCGGGGCGGGCCCGCACCTGCCGCCCGACCACCACGGACGGCGCTTCGCCTTCGGCGCCTGACGCCGTCGGCCCCGGCTGGCCGCGGCGGCCGCCACCCCCGTGCAGGCACTCTCGGTCACCCCCTGCCGCGCCGCATCTCACATACCCCCGCGAAGTGGGGGTGAGGGCAACCACGAATTCACCCGGATGCTGCGTGTTCGCTGATAGGGTTTCGGCAACCGGAGCATGTGCTCTCCTCCCCTTTCAGCAAGAAGGACTTCCATGACGACAGCCAGGCCCCGGCGTGCCCAGACGTTCCGACGATTCGGGGGAGCCGCGGCCATCGTGTCGGCGGTCGCCCTGGCGACATTCGTGAGCGTTCCCGCCGCCATGGCGGCGTCGGCCGCACCGGCGGCCGCTGCACTGCCCACCGCCGGCTTGAACTACGTGGCGATCGGCGACTCGTACTCGTCGGGGCTCGGCGTCGACCCGCAGACCGATCAGCCGGTCGCGGGGTGCGGCCAGTCGTCGAACAACTACCCGCACCAGGTGGCGGCCGCGCTCGGCATGAACCTCACCGACGTGACGTGTGCTGGGGCGCAGGCGTCGAACGTGACCACCGACCCCCAGCAGACCTACAACCCCGACGGCACCCCGCTGGCGGTCGCTCCCGTGCAGCTCGACAGCCTCTCGGCCGACACCGACGTCGTCACGATCACCGTGGGCGGCAACGGACTGAAGTTCACCCAGATCGCCCTCGCCTGCGCCGCAGCCACGGCCGACGGCCCACTGCTCTTCAACAACCCGCCTGCGCCCGCCCCGCCGAACACGACCTGCGAGCCGAGCGTGTCGGCGCTGTTGACCCCGGCCTTCCAGGCTCTCGCGAAGTCGCTCGCCGACACCTACGCGGCGGTTGCGCAGGCTGCCCCGAACGCCAAGATCTTCGTGCTCGGCTACCCGAGCATCGCGCCCGACGTCATTCCGCCCGCCGGCTGCTTCTCGTCGGTGCTCACGCCGAACTCCTTCCCGTTCACCACCGCCGACACGCCCTTCCTGCACGGTGTCGAGACGAACCTCGACAACCTGGTGCAGAAGACCGCGGCCGGCGCCGGCTTCACCTACGTACCCACGTTCGCCGACTCGATCGGGCACAGCGCGTGCGCTGCGCCTGCCGACCAGTACGTGAACGGCGTGTTCGTCTCCTTCGTGACCGACCCCACCACCCACGAGACGGTTCCGCTGATCGATGAGAAGTCGCTGCACCCGAACGCCAGCGGCGTCGACTTCATGGCGGCCGAACTCGAGCCGCAGATCGAGGCCGCCTTCCCGGTCATCGACACGCCCACGCCCACCCCGACCCCGTCGGTCACGGCCACGCCCACGGTGAGCCCCACCGACACCCCCGCGCCCACCTCGTCGGCCACGGCCACGGCGGTTCCGGCAGCGCTCGCCTCCACCGGCCTATCCGAGCCGTTCATCGCGGGAGCAGGTGTGCTGGCGCTGCTCTTCCTCGGGGCGGGCATCAGCGTGGCGATCGTGCAGCGCAGGCTGGCGGCGGGCCGGCGCTGAGGTCGCGCTGAAGTCGGCGCGAACGTCGGCGCAGAAGTCGGCTCTGCCCGAGAGTCACACCCCGAAGGCTAGGCGCCGACCGCCGTGGCCCGGCCGCCCACGGCCTTGGCGCGGCGCAGACGCCGGGCCTTCGCGGCTGTGAGCACGAGCCCGGTGAGCACACCCAGCGTGGCGCCGATGGTGTTCGAGACGATGTCGCGCACGTCAGACACCCGGCCCGGAAGGAACAGCTGCGCCGTCTCGATGCCCACCGTCATGACGAAGCCCACGATGATGGCCAGCCACCACTGCCGCCGCCCGAACAGCAGCAGCAGAAACAGGCCGATGGGAAAGAACATCGCGACGTTGGCGGTGAATTCGACGCGGTCGTAGGTGATCCAGTCGAGGGAGGCGTGCCGGCCGAAGAACCGCAGCAGCTGATGCAGCAGGCCTTCAGACTTGTTGTCGAGCGGCTGTGGGCCGAGCGTCACCCAGCCCACGACGGCGAGGTAGCCGAACGTGAAGAGGCTGAGCAGCGGATGCCGACGGAACATGCATCAAGAATGCCCGAATCGGCTGGGGCTTGGGTGAATGCCCGCTGTGGGCATCCGTCGCCTCTGCGGGCTGCCCTACCCGCCGCTCGTCGGGTCTGGGGTGGGCGTCGGGGTCGCGGTGCTCGCCGGCGTGGCGGCGGTGTAGGTGTCGCTCACGAACGACTCGAACGCGGCCGAGTCGGTGGGGCTGCCGGTGTAGCTCTTGCCGTCGATGAGTACCAGCGGAACCGTGGTGAGAGCGGCGACGTCGGAGTTCGGAACGCTCGCCTTCGCCCGCGCGGTGGCGTCGCTCACCCAGTTGTCGAAGTCGTTCGAGGTGATGCACTTCGACACCGCGGCGTCGGTGACGCCGGCCTTGGTGACGAGCGCCACCAGGTCGTCGTCACTCAACCCGGCGCTCGCGATCGTCGCCTGGTCGGCGATGAGCGCGTTGTGCACCGCGAGCACCTGGTCTGGCTCGGAGTTCGCCACGCAGGCGACCGCGTTGGCGGCCCGGGTCGAGGCATCGTTGCCATCGGTGCTGTCGAGTGCGACCGGGTGGATCTCGAGGGTGGCATAGCCCTGGCCCACCCAGCCCTGCACGTTCGAGGCGTTCGTCGTCTCGAAGCTGGCCACGTCGGCGTTGGCGTAGTCGACGTACTCCACGACGCTGAGCACGCCGTTCGACGTGTCGAGCACGGTCGGGGTGGGCGACTGGCCGACCTGCAGCGCCGCCGAGGTCGCTGCCGTGGTGGTGGCGGTGCCCGACTCGGCAGAGCCCGAGAAGACGATGCCGTCGCTCGCCATGTTGGCGGGGCCGACGAGGCCGGCGCGCACGGTGTTCACGATGACTAGGGCCGCGATGGCGAGCAGGGCGACGCCGGCGGTGATGAGGCTGGTGCGCAGAATGATCGTGTTGCGCTTCTTGCGCTTGCGTTCTTCTTCGCGCTTCAGGCGGGCGAACTCACGCTGCAGGGCCTGGCGTTCTTTCTTCGGCAGGCCGCGCAACTGCTCTTCGTACACATCGACCCGCACGAATGCTCCTCATGATCACAACTGGCGTTTCCAACCTCCGACCGTAGGGCCAAAGTCTATGAATCAGCTGCGGGCGCGGTTGCGGCGCAGAATCACGACGACCGAGCCGGCCACGAGGATGGCCCCGGCCAGCAGGTAGAGCAGCTGCGCGCGGTGCACGGTCGTGAAGCACGCAGCGACCATCAACAGGTAGTCGGCCACCAGCAGGCCCGCCCACGCCGTGAGCAGCCGGTCGAGTCGCGGAACACTGCGCACGAACTGCCCGAAGCGCGCCCCCGCCGCGCGCCGCATACGCAGCACGTACACCAGGATGATCACGCCGGAGACGAGGGCGACCCCGCCGAGGAAGTCGCTCCAGATGACGCCGTACGCCGGCGATCCATCGGGCTCGCTCGCACTCGAGAACGCCACCGTCACCACGGCGAATGCCACCCACAGAATGAAGTGGATGTGCCGCAGTGCGACGGCCGCCACCGCTCGCAGATTGCGCACCGCCACCTCGGAGTCGGGGTCGGTCGACAGGATGTCGACGAACCCTGCGGCCGCGCTGCCGGCCCTGCCGCGGCGCAGCATGACGAGTGACAGGTTGTTGCGGGCGGCGGCGTGCCCGGGCTCGAGGCGCAGGGCAGAGCGGAACGACGACTCGGCGTTCGCCCAGTCGTTCTGGGCGAGGGCGACGTTGCCGGCCGTGAGGTGGGCGTCGGGTTCGAGGGGGGCCAACCGGGTCGCCTCGCGGGCGGCGTGCTGCGATTCGGGGGTGATGCGCTTCGCCGCGATGTCGACCTGCGCCACCTGGGCGTGCGTGACCCAGAGCTGCGGCGCGATGGCCTGCGCGTTGGCCGCAGCGGCGCGCGCCTCGGGGTGGTGCCCCAGCTTCGAGTACGACAACGCCACGAGGCGCCAGGCCCACTCGTTGTCGGGGGTCAGGGCCGCGGCGTGCTGGGCGGCGTCGAGCGCGCGGGCGGCGTCGCCCGACACGAGGTGCGCCTGGCTGGCGAGGCAGAGCCCGCGCTCGTCGTCGGGGTGCGAAGCCAGGTGGGGCGCGAGCGCGGCCAGGGCGTCGGCCGGTTTGCCGAGCGAGAGGTAGGTGCGCGCGTGGGTGAGTGCGGCATCCTCGTGCTTCGCCGCGTCGCTCGTCACAGGCGTTTGGCTTTCTTCAGGTAGGCCTTCAGTTCGGCGTAGGTGCCGTCGTCGTCACCGAACAGCACCACGTTGCGGGCGCTGTCGAGCCAGCTCGACGTCGAGGGCGTGACCTCGGCCAGGGCGTCTGTGACGTCTCTCATCGAGATCATGCGCACGACACCGGTGTTGGCGCTGTCGATCAGGGCTCGCTCTGCCGCCACCTCGCACACGTAGGCGATGTCGGCGCCCGAGAGGCCGGCGGATGCCCTGGCCAGCGGCTGCAGCTCGATTCCCTCGACGGGGCGGTGCTGCAGGTGGTAGCGGAAGATCGATTCGCGGGCCTCGAGGTCGGGCGGCAGCACCAGCACCGTGCGGTCGAAGCGGCCGGGGCGGCGCAGGGCCGGATCGACATCCCACGGCTGGTTGGTCGCGGCGAGCACGAAGACGCCCTCGTTCTGGTCGGCGACCCCGTCGAGCTCGGTGAGCAGCTGGTTGACGGTGCCGCGCAGAGCGCTGTTGCGCGTTTGGCTGCGGCGCTGGCCGAGCGCGTCGATCTCGTCGAAGAAGATCACGCACGGGGCTTCCCGCCGGGCCAGCTCGAACGCCTCATGCACGTTCTGCTCGCTGTTGCCGAGCATCGGGTCGAGAATGTCGGCGAGGCCGATGGTCAGGAAGTGGGCGCCGAGCTCGCCGGCGATCGCCCGGGCGATGAAGGTCTTGCCACAGCCGGGCGGGCCGTACATGAGCAGGCCGCCCTTCAGGCTCTTGGCGTACAGCTTGCGCAGGTCGGGGTTTCGCAGCGGCGCGAGGAAGGCGGCGTTCAGCCGGTCTTTGACGCTCTTCATGCCGCCGACGTCGGCCAGGGTGATCACCGAACGCTCGATGTCGAAGGCAGAGCCGGGGGCTGTGGTGGGGGTGGAGTCGACGAACATCGGCTGGGCGAGTTCGTGCACGTCGCTCTCGGCCGCGCTCCAGTCGAACTCGGGTTCGGGGGTGACGGCAGCGGCGCCGGGGGTGGCGGCAGCGGGCTCGGCTGAGGTGGGGGGCGCCGGGGTGTCGGCGGCGGGCTCGGCAGGGTGGGGCACAGCAGGGTGGGGCACCACCGGGGGTTCGCTCGGTGGTGCGGCCGCGACGGGCTCGGCCGCGACGGGCTCGGCCGCGAGAGGCTCGGCGGTGGCCGGGGCGGCGAAGGCGTCGTTCATGAGCTGCCGGGCATCCGTGTTCGCCGGTGCCAGCTGCAGGATGCTCGCCGCCTGGCTGATCGCCTCGGCGGTCGCGCCGGCCTTCAGCAGCAACTGGCCGAGCAGCAGCCGCAGGTGGATGTCGTCGGGCGTGGCCTCGACCGCGCGACGGAGGGAGCTGATCAGTGGCTCATCCATGGCGGGCACATCCATGCAGTGAGTTTAGTGCGCCGAACCTGACGCTGAGCTCGGCGTTCACCCAGTGGGGGCGAGCGACTCCAGCAGGTCGTTCGAGGGCACGAAGAAGGTGGTGCCGGTGACCGCGGTCGAGAAGTCGAGAATGCGGTCGTAGTCGCCCACCGGGTCGCCGATGAACATGCGCCGCAGCATGTGGTCGATGACCCACAGGTTCTTCGCGTAGCCGATGAAGTAGGTGCCGAACTCGCCCTGGCCGGGCCGGCCGAACGGCATGTTGTCTCGCAGGATGTCGTGCTCGACGCCCTGCTCGTCGACGATGGTGTTCAGCGCCTTGTGCGACTTGCGGGGCGCGTCGTCGTCGTCGAGTTCGACGTTGTCGGCCTTGGTGCGGCCGATGACCGCCTCCTGCTGCTCGGTGCTGAGGGTCGCCCACGCGGTGAGGTCGTGCAGGTACTTCTGCACGACGACGTAGCTGCCGCCGGCGAACTCGGGGTCTTCGTCGCCGATCAGTGCGGCATCCAGCATCGCCGACCCCGTGGGGTTCTCGGTGCCGTCGACGAAGCCGAGCAGGTCGCGCGAGTCGAAGTAGCGAAAACCCTGCACCTCGTCGACGACCGTGACGGCCGTGCTGAGCTTGCCGAGCAGCAGCCGCTCGAGCTCGAAGCACTGGTCGGCGCGCTCGGCGCGAATGTGGAACAACAGGTCGCCCGGCGTCGACACCGCTGTGTGCCTGAATCCCGGAATGGCGTGGAAGCGATCGAGCTGGGCCGGCTTCGACGCCTGCCCGAACCGGGCCCACGCGGCCGCGCCGATGCCGACGTTGCACGAGAGGTGCCCGGCGAGGTCGCGAAAGCCCACCGTTCGAACGAGCCCGCCGATGTCGCTGATCACGTCGCGCACCGTATCGACCGCACCGGCTTCGTCGTTGATGGTCACCACGAGAAAGATCGCGGCCCGCGACAGCGGTGCGTTGACGCTCTGCGGCTCGATCGGCGCACGGCCCCACGTCTGGTCATCCATGCCCACACGTTACCGTGTCGCCAGACCAGGTCGCCAAGACCGTCGTGGCCCGCCGAGGGCCAGGCTCCGGATGCTCAGCGAGCGATCGCCCGCACCGAGTTGTTGCGCGCGTCGTGCGTCAGCTCTGCCAGCCCGAGGGCCTCGAGCAGCGGCGGCAGATACATGCCGAACCGGCCCCGGTAGCCGGCGCGCAGCCCGTACCAGCCGCCGAGTGGGTTCTCGGCGGAACGGCCCCAGGCTTCGACGCTGCCGTCGGCCGCCTTCTTCTGCTCGTCGGCCGCCCCGAGCGGCACCCAGTCGCCGCGTTCGAGCAGCCAGGCGTGCAGGTCGTCGACGGCGCGGGCGTCGTAGGTGAGCTTCGTGCTGCCGACCTGGCACACCAGTATCGGTGGCACGGCTTCGTCATCGCGGTACATCGCGTAGCTCGACGAACCGGGCGCCGTGGTGAGTCGCCAGGGATCTTCTCGGGTTCCGGCGCCGTCGCTCATGCCTGCAGTATGGCATCGGCCGCGATGCGGCGGAAGTACCCGGGCTACAGGGTGGCGATGGCGCTCGAGTCGAGCGCGGCGAGCAGCGCCGCCACGTCGTCGTAGACCTCGATCGCACCGGCGTCACGCAGCTCGGCAGCACCGATGCCACCGCTCTTCACGGCAATGCAGCGCACACCGGCCTTCGACGCAGCCTCGATGTCCCACACCGTGTCGCCGACCATGATGGCGCTGCCCGGTTCGACGCCGGCCTTCTGCAGGGCGACCGTCACCACGTCGGGTTCGGGCTTTGCCGTCTCGACGTCGTCGGCAGAGGTGACCGCATAGAGCGCATCTTCGCTGTCGAGCGCCGCACGGAGCTTCTTCAGCTCGTCTTCGGGCGCCGAAGTGGCGAGTACGACCCGCACGCCGCGGGCGGCGACGGCCTGCAGCAGGGCACGGGCATCCTGGAACGGCCGCAGCTCATCGGCCAGCGAGGAGTACCGCTCGCTGTGGCCATCGCTCGCCTTCTCGCCCAGACGGTCTTTCTCGTTGCCCAACAGGGCGTCAAGGAGTTTCGACGAATCCATGCCGATACCGGCATGAATACGCCAGTCGTCGACCGGATGCCCGAGGTCGGCCAGCGCGAGGCTCCACGCGTGCACGTGCAGGTAATTCGAATCGACGAGCGTGCCGTCGATGTCGAAGAGAACGGCAGTGGGCGCGCCCTCGCCGGCTACGATACGTTCCCCACAGCGATGGGTGGCACCGTCTCGGAGAAGCTCTGGATGGCGTGCTCGAAGTCGGCGTAGTACAGCAGGTTGCGGGTCGACGACAGCTTCATGACCTCGTAGAAGCCGCCCGTCTTCTCCACATAGCCCAGAACGCATTCGGCGTTCGTCTCGGGGATGCGTCGATCGCAGATGCGCCACTCGTGGTCGGAGAGGATCGAGATGCGGATGTCGCTCGCGTGCGGTTCGTCGAGGGGCCAGCGGTTCGCCGCAGACGGAGTCGACAGGGAGCGGAGCGACGGTGCTCCGGCAGAAGCAGGGGGAGTGAGTTCGATGGTCACATCAACCTCCTTGGTTTGGTGCTTGTTATCAGGCAACCATCGGCGGTGCAGAGCGGCAAGGGCTTGACAAGGTGGCTGGCAAGGGGCTGGCAGGCGGCTGCAAACGAGACATACTGATGCCATGAGCGAGGTCGATGTCGTAGTGGTGGGCGCGGGGCCCAATGGGTTGGCGGCGGCCGTCACGATGGCCCGCGCCGGCCTGTCGGTGCGGGTCTACGAGCGGGCCGACACGGCGGGCGGGGGAGCCCGCACGGCCGAACTGACGCTGCCCGGGTACCTGCACGATGTGTGCTCTGCCGTGCATCCGATGGCCCTCGCATCAGAGTTCTTCCGCCGGTTCCAGCTGGCCTCGCGCATCGAGCTGCGTACGCCCGAACTGGCCTACGGGCATCCGCTCGACGGCGGCCGGGCCGGCCTGGCCTACCAGAGCCTCGACGAGACCGCCCGGGCGCTCGGCGTCGACGGGCCGGCATGGAGGCGGCTGTTCGAGCCGCTGGTGACGCACTGGCGCGAGCTGGCGCAGTTCACCGGAACGTCGCTGCTGCGCATTCCGCGGCACCCGACGCTGGCCGCCGGTTTCGGCCTGCGTGCCTTCGAGCAGGGCAGCCCGCTGTGGAGCCTGCGGTTCGAGAGCGACGTGGCGCCGGCCCTGCTGAGCGGGGTGCAGGCGCACTCGATCCTGCCGTTGCCGGGCCTCGCGCCGGCCGCCGCCGGGCTGGTGCTCGGCACCTACGCCCACGCCCTCGGCTGGCCGGTTCCGGTGGGCGGCAGCCAGGCGATCGTGAACGCGATGGTGGATGATCTGCTGGCCCACGGCGGCGAACTGGTCACCGGCACCGAGGTCACCTCGCTCGACGAACTGCCGACCTCGCGCGCGGTGCTGCTCGACGTGGCGCCCAAGGCCCTGCTCAGCATCGCAGGCGACCGCATTCCGGCCCGCTACGCCCGGGCCCTCGGGCGCTTCAGGTACGGCAACGCGGTGGCGAAGCTCGACCTGGCATTGAGCGACCCGGTGCCGTGGGCCAACCCCGAGCTGCGCACGGCGGGAACCGTGCACGTGGGCGGCACGCACGCCCAGATCGCGCGCAGCGAGGCCATGGTGGCGTCGGGCCGCCACGCCACTCGGCCGTACGTTCTCGTGGCGCAGCCGACGGTGGTCGACCCGTCGCGAGCGCCGGAGGGCAATCACACCCTCTGGGCGTACACGCACGTTCCGGCGCGCAGTGACGTCGACCAGAGCGAGACGATCATCGCGCAGATCGAACGGTTCGCCCCCGGCTTTCGCGACACGATCATCGCCACCAGCGGCCAGACCGCGGTTGAGGAGGAGCTGGGCAACCCCAACTACGTGGGCGGCGACATCTCGGCCGGGGCGGCGACCTTCCGCCAGCTGCTGCGGCGGCCGACGCTGTCGCGCTACCCGTGGCAGACCCCGATCGCGGGCGTGTACCTCTGCTCGTCGTCGACGCCGCCCGGGCCAGGGGTGCACGGGCTCGGCGGGTGGCACGCGGCCCGTCGCGCGCTCGCGGTCGAGTTCGGCATCCGCCGGGCGCCCGACCTGCGGCCCGGGCGTTGAGGCGGCTTCTAGACTGAGGGCATGACAGATGGCGTGACCCGCACCGCTCCCGTTCGCCGCCCCGCCCCCACCCGCACCATCGTTCTCGCCGCCGTGATCGACGTCGTGCTCGTGCTGGTGTTCGTGCTGATCGGGCGCAGCAGCCACAGCGAGGGGTTCAGCCTCGGCGGCACGCTCGTGACCTTCTGGCCCTTCCTCGTCGGGCTGATCGTGGGCTGGCTGGCGACCAGGGCGTGGCGCTACCCGCTGCGGGTCGTGCTGCCGGGCATCCCGGTGTGGCTGTTCACCGTGGTGGTCGGAATGTTCCTGCGGGTACTGAGCCTTCAGGGTGTCGAGGTGAGCTTCGTCATCGTGGCCCTCATCGTGCTGGGCGTCTTCCTGCTGGGCTGGCGGCTGATCGCACAGGCGGTCACGCGGCGATCGGGGCGTAAGAGCGGCTCTGGCTCGGCCGGTTCGGGGTCGGCCAGTTCGGGGTCGGCCGGTTCTGGCTCGGCCGGCGCAGGCGCGAGCGGCGGCGGGGTCGCCCGGTGAGCGCATTCGACGCACTGCTGCCGAAGATCGGCGTCAACATCACCCAGTTCTCGCTCATCCATGCCCTGATGGCCGGGTTCTACGACGGTGTCTTCCCGGCGCCGCAGGTGCTGGCGAAGGGCGACTTCGGCCTCGGCTGCGGGCATGCGCTCAACGGCGAGCTGGTGTTCGTCGACGGCCAGATCTTCCGCTGCACCTCTGACGGGTCGGTGAGCCCGGCCGACGAGAGCGAGCTGATTCCGTTCGCCGAGGTGGTGAACTTCGACCCGAGCATCCGCGTGCCCATCGGAGCAGCCGAGGGCGCGCCGGCCGCGTTCGACGGTGGGCCAGACGGCTCGCCTGTCACCCGAGACCAATTCGAGAGCCTCGTCGGCGGCATCATGCCGAGCCCGAACATGTTCTACGCCATCAGGGTCGACGGCGTGTTCGACCGGATGCGCGTGCGCGAGCCGATTCGGCAGCACCACCCGTTCCGGCCCCTCGTCGAGGTCATGCAGACGCAGAACGAGAGCGAACTCGGCCGAACCTCCGGCTCGCTGGTCGGATTCTGGGCGCCCCAGATCTACCAGGGCGTGAGCGTCGCCGGTTTTCACCTGCACTACCTCGACGACGACCGCGCCGTGGGCGGCCACAGCCTCGAGTACTCGATCGAGTCGGCCACGCTGTCGATGCAGGCGATCTCGAGCCTGACCCTGCGGCTGCCGCACACCGACGAGTTCGCGACGGCCGACTTCACGCAGGCCGACGCCGACCTGGCCATCCGCCGAGTCGAGAGCTCGCGCTCGTAGCGCGCGCTGGGCCCCCGTGCTCGGGCGTCACCAGGCCGAGGGCTTGTAGTCCTTCAAGAAGACCCCGCTGAGGTCTTCGCCGGCCTCGCCGCGCACGATCGGGTCGTACACCCGTGCCGCGCCGTCGACCAGGTCGAGCGGCGCGTGAAAGCCCTCTTCGGCCAGCCGCACCTTCGTCGGGTGCGGGCGCTCGTCGGTGATCCACCCCGTGTCGACGCTCGTCATCAGAATGCCGTCGGTCAGCATCTCCTTGCCGCTGGTGCGGGTGAGCATGTTGAGCGCGGCCTTCGCCATGTTGGTGTGCGGATGCCCGGGGCCCTTGTACCCGCGGGCGAACACGCCCTCCATGGCCGACACATTGACGATGTAGCTCCGGCCCGATGCCGCCGCGCTCGCCGCGGCCGCCATCACGGGCCGCAGGCGTGACACCAGCAGGAAGGGTGCCGTCGTGTTGCACAGCTGCACCTCGAGCATCTCGAGCGGGTCGACGTCTTGCACCGCCTGCGTCCAGCTGTTCTCGTGGTGAGTGTCGGGTACGAGCCCTCCGGCGTCGATCGCGGTTCCGGCCGCGAGGCGCTCGAGCGACGACGACCCGGCCGCCATCGCGAGCCCCGAGAGCTCGTCGGCGCTCAGCTCGTCGGGGGAGAGTCCGGCGTCGAGCAGCGCCGCGTCGAGCAGTGCTGAGCCCACCAGTTCGGTGTTCGCATTGACGTTCGACTGCGCGAGATCCGGCCGTGCAGCGCGCCTCAGCAGCGGGTGCGCCGCAACGGACGCAGCCAGGGCCTGGGGATGAGGATCGTCGGTGTGCCCGAACGTGATCATCTCCGGCAGCGGCCCGTCGGGTAGCGGGGCCAGCTCTGCCTCGGCCAGCGGAGCGTACGAACCGGGAGAGCGTTTCACGGTCTGCGCCGCGTTGTTGATGAGGATGTCGAGCGGCCCCGCCTCGGCCACCGTCTCGGCCAGCCCGATCACCTGGGCCGGGTCACGCAGGTCGATGCCGACGATGCGCAGCCGGTGCAGCCACTCGGCCGCGTCGGGCAGGCTCGAGAACCGGCGCACTGCGTCGCGGGGAAAGCGCGTGGTGATGGTGGTGTGCGCCCCGTCGCGCAGCAGCCGCAGGGCGATGTACATGCCGATTTTGGCGCGGCCCCCGGTGAGCAGGGCGCGCTTGCCGGTGAGGTCGGTGCGGGCATCCCGTTTCTGGTGGCTCGTCGCCGCGCAGTCGGGGCAGAGCTGGTGATAGAACGCGTCGACCTGCGTGTAGTGCTGCTTGCAGATATAGCACGGGCGAGACTTGATCAGCGTGCCGGCCGTGGGCGCGCTTGTGGTGATGGCGAGAGCGATGCCGCGGGTCTCGTCGTCGATGCGGTCGGGTGCGCCGGTGGCGGTGGCGGCCACGACGCTGCGATCGGCGGCCTGGATGGCCTCGCGCTTCTCGTCGCGGCGGCTCTTCTTGACCGACTTGAACATCTTCGCGGTGGCTCGGCGCACGGCCACGAAGTCGGGATGCTCGTCGTCGAGCTCGTGCAGGCTCGCCAGCACGCGCAACGCCACCTCGAGGTCGTCGGGTGCGATGCCGTGTGCGGTGGGGAGTGCACTCTGCGCGGGCGATTCGTTCTGATTCATGGGCCGAGCCATTCTACGCGACCGCTTCGGCCGCCCGCCCGGGTGGCTGCGCCACGCGTCGAATGTCGTAGTATCTGCGTATGGATGCAGACAAGCAGATTTGCGGACGCAAGCCCGACAGCCAATTCGTCGAACTCGCGGTCGAGATCTTCGCGATGCTCGCCGACGCCACCCGGGTGCGACTCATTCTCGCGCTGCGCGACGGCGAGCAGTCGGTCAACGCGCTCGCCGAGCTGGTCGACAAGAGCCCTGCCGCCGTTTCGCAGCACCTGGCCAAGCTTCGGCTCGCGCGCATCGTGGCCACCCGGCAGCACGGCCAGAAGGTCTACTACCGCCTCGAGAACGAGCACGCGTCGACGCTGGTCAGCGACGCCATCTTCCAGGCCGAGCACTCCCTCGGCGGCACGCCGCGCCACCACCACGCCGAGGCGGCCGAATGACCGTCGACCCGGATGCCCGGCAGCAGCCCGTCGCGCACACCCACCCCCACCCCCACCCCCACGAGCACGACGGGCACACCCACGGGCACGACGGGCACACCCACGGGCACGACGGGCATACCCACGGGCACGACGAGCAGAACGACGGGCACGACGGCCACCCCCACGAGCACGACGGGCATACCCACGGGCACGACGGGCACACCCACAGCCACCCCACGGGCATCCGCGGCTTCTTCTACGCCCTGTTCGTGCCGCACAGCCACGACGCGACCGACTCGATCGATGACGCCCTCGAGGCCAGCACGCGTGGCGTGCGGGCGCTGAAGATCAGCCTGTTCATCCTGCTCGGCACGACGCTCGTGCAGTTCGGCATCTTTCTCGCCAGCGGGTCGATCGCCCTGCTGGCCGACAGCATCCACAACTTCTCGGATGCCCTGACCGCCGTTCCGCTCTGGATCGCCTTCGTGCTCGGCCGCCGGGTCGCCACCACGCACTACACCTTCGGCTTCGGCCGCGCCGAAGACCTCGCCGGCCTCTTCATCGTCGCCGTTGTGGCCCTCTCGGCGATCGTGGCCGGCTGGGAGGCGATCATGCGGCTCCTCCACCCCGCCACCGTGTCGAACCTCGGCTGGGTGATGCTGGCCGGAGTCGTCGGATTCGCCGGAAACGAGCTCGTCGCGCTCTACCGCATCAGGGTCGGCCGGCAGATCGGTTCGGCCGCGCTCGTCGCCGACGGCGTGCACGCCCGCATCGACGGCCTCACCTCGCTCTCGGTCGTACTCGGCGCCCTCGGCGTGATGCTGGGCTTCCCGTTGGCCGACCCGATCGTGGGCCTGCTGATCTCCGTCTCGATCCTCCTCCTGCTCTGGGGAACGGTTCGGAGCATCGGGCGCCGCTTGATGGACGGCATCGAGCCGCACCTGGTGCACCGCGCCGAAGACGCCCTCGCCGAGACCCCCGGCGTGCTCAGGGTGTCGAGACTGCAGCTGCGCTGGGTCGGCCACCGCCTGCAGGGCGCCGCCGAGATCGCCCTGGCCGACACCTCGGTGGCCGACGCCGAGACCATCGTGCACCACGCCCGCCAGCAGCTGACCCGCGCCCTCCCGAACCTCGACGACATGGTGATCGCCGTCGCCCTCCACCACTCCTGAATCCGCTCCACTTCGGTAGATGCGCACCTGCTCGAAAGGGCGCGCATCTGCCGCAACGGTGCGCCGCCGACGGGTCGCGTACGCTCGAAGAATGGATGCCCAGCTCGACTCGCTCGTTTCGCTGGTCAACTATCTGCCCGAGGCCCCGAGCCCGGCACCCCGAGACACCGCCGGCGAGCGGGCATCCGGGGCCGACGAGCCCGCCGAGCCCGCCGACCCCGACCTGGTCTTCGAACGCTTCACCGAGTACACCGCCTCGCGCGGTCTCACCCTGTATCCGGCGCAGGAGGAGGCGATCATCGAGATCGTCTCGGGCGCCAACGTCATTCTGAGCACGCCGACGGGCACGGGCAAGTCGCTGGTCGCGGTCGCCGCGCACTTCGCCGCACTGGCCGACGGTCGGCGCACGTTCTACACCGCCCCCATCAAGGCGCTGGTCAGCGAGAAGTTCTTCGCCCTGGTCGAGATCTTCGGGCCGACCAACGTGGGCATGGTCACCGGCGACTCGAGCGTGAACGCCGACGCCCCGATCATCTGCTGCACGGCCGAGATCCTGGCGAACATCGCGCTGCGGCACGGGGCGGATGCCCCCGTCGACCAAGTCGTGATGGACGAGTTCCACTTCTACTCCGACCCCGAGCGCGGCTGGGCTTGGCAGGTTCCGCTGCTGACGCTGCCCCGCGTGCAGTTCATCCTGATGTCGGCCACGCTCGGCGATGTCGACTGGCTGTCGAAAGACCTGAGCCGCCGCACGAACCGTGAGACGGCGGTGGTCACCGGCGTCGAGCGGCCGGTTCCGCTGCACTACTACTACGCGACGACGCCGGTGCACGAGACGGTCGAAGACCTGCTGAAGACCGCCCAGGCACCGATCTACGTGGTGCACTTCTCACAGCTCGCGGCGCTCGAACGGGCCCAGGCGCTGTCGAGCGTGAAGATCGTCAGCCGCGAGCAGCGAGACGAGATCGCCGAGGCGATCGGCGACTTCCGCTTCACCACGAACTTCGGCCGCACGCTGTCGCGGCTGATCAGGGCCGGTATCGGCGTGCACCACGCCGGCATGCTGCCGAAGTACCGCCGGCTGGTCGAGCAGCTCGCCCAGCGCGGCCTGCTGCGCGTCATCTGCGGTACCGACACCTTGGGCGTCGGCATCAACGTGCCGATCCGCACGGTGCTGCTGACCGCGCTCACCAAGTTCGACGGCACGCGCATGCGCCAGCTCACCGCCCGCGAGTTCCACCAGGTGGCGGGCCGGGCGGGCCGCGCCGGCTACGACACCGCCGGAACGGTGGTCTGCCAGGCGCCCGAACACGAGACCGAGAACGCCCGGCTGGTGGCCAAGGCCGGCGACGACCCGAAGAAGCTGAAGCGCATCGTGAAGAAGCGGGCTCCCGAGGGCTTCGTGTCGTGGGGCGAGCCGAGCTTCAACCGCCTCATCGCGGCCGAGCCCGAGACACTGACGAGCAGCATGCAGATCAACCACGCGATGCTGCTGAACATCATCGGGCGCGGGTCAGACGGTGCCGCGGGCGACCGCCCCGGGCATCCGTTCGACGCGTTCGCGGCCGTGCGGCACCTGCTCGACGACAATCATGAGCCGCGTTCCCGGCAGCTCGAACTCGAGCGTCAGGCGCTGGCGATCTACCGCACGCTGCGCACGGCGGGCATCGTCGAGCAGCTGCCGCCCGACGCGAACGGGTTCGTGAGCATCCGACTCACCGTCGACCTGCAGCCGAACTTCGCGCTCAACCAGCCGCTGTCGCCGTTCGCCCTGGCCGTGTTCGACCTGCTCGACGCGGATGCCCCCACCTATGCCCTCGACATGATCTCGGTTCTCGAGGCCACCCTCGACGACCCGCGCCCGGTGCTCTCTGCGCAGCAGTTCCAGGCCAAGGGTGAGGCTGTCGCCGCGATGAAGGCCGAGGGCATCGAGTACGACCAGCGCATGGAGATTCTCGAACAGATCACCCACCCCAAGCCGCTCGAAGAGCTGCTGGCGGCCGCCTTCGAGACCTACCGCGCCTCGCAGCCGTGGGTGGGCGACTTCGAGCTCAGCCCGAAGACGGTGGTGCGCGACCTCTACGAGCGCGCGATGACCTTCAACGACTACATCGGGTTCTACAAGCTGAACCGGTCGGAGGGGCTGGTGCTGCGGTATTTCTCCGACGCGTTCAAGGCGGCACGCTCGACGATTCCCGACGAGGCGAAGACGGTCGACCTGGTCGACCTCATCGAGTGGCTGGGCGAACTCGTGCGCCAGGTCGACTCGAGCCTGCTCGACGAGTGGGAGGAGCTGACGAATCCGGCCGATGTGCAAGACGAGGCAGACCTGGTCGCCGGCGCGGGCCGCGGGGTGACGGCCGTGCTGCCGCCCGCGCCGCACAGCGTCGTGTCGAACCAGCGGGCCTTTCGCATCCTGGTGCGCAACGAGCTCTTCCGCCGGGTGCAGCTGGCCGCGCTCGAGAAGGTCGACGAGCTGGGCGAGCTCGAAGCGGCCACCGGTTCGGGCTTCACCGCCGAGAACTGGGCGGATGCTCTCGACGCCTACTTCGCCGAGTACGACTTTCTCGGCACCGGCGCGGCGGCCCGCAGCGCGTCGATGCTGAGCATCACCGAGCAGCCCGACGTGTGGGTCGTGCGGCAGACGTTCGACGACCCCGACGCAGACCACGACTGGGGCATCGATGCCGAGGTCGACCTCACGGCGTCGGCCGAGCAGGGTGTCGCGGTCGTGCGTGTGCGCGGCGTCAACCGCCTCTGACTCCGCTTCACGCGATCAGGGACGAGCCCGAGAGGGCGAGGCTGAGCACGGCGAGCAGCGCGCTGGCGATGATGAGGCGAAAGAGCAGCCGGGCCGGTGGGCGCGTCAGCACCAGCCACACGCCGCAGGCCGCGATCAGCACGTCGAGCGCGAAGGCGACGAGCGGCACCGCCTCGGGCATCCGGCCCGCCCCGAAGGTGGCCAGAGCGGCCGCGACCAGCAGCGCGCCGAATGCGAACAGACCAGACGCCACGCGGCCGAGCCGGTGCGGCAGGCCCCGCACGCCGGTCGCGCGGTCGTCGTCGAGGTCGGGCAGCACATTGGCGAAGTGGGCGGCGACCCCCAGCAGGGCTCCGGCGGCGACGACCCACCAGCGGGCCAGGCCGGGCGGCGCGGCCGCGAGCGTCACCACCACCGGCAGCAGGCCGAAGCTCACCGCGAACGGCAGCCACGACAGGGCGGTCTTCTTCAGCCCGAGGTTGTAGGCGAGCCCCGATGCGACCAGCACCAGGTGCGCCACCGCGGCCGCAGCGCCCAGCAGGAGCGATAACGGGATGACCGCCACAACCGCCACGATGAAGGCTGTTCGAACGGTCTCGGGCCGCACGGCTCCCGTCGCCGTCGGTTTGTCGGTTCGGCCGACCTGGGCGTCACGGCGGGCGTCGAGCCAGTCGTTCGACCAGCCGATCGACAGCTGCCCGGTGAACACTGCGAACCCCACCTCGAGCAGCCTGGCCACCGGCAGCCCGATGGCGACGCCGAGCACGAGCGACAGCACCGTGACGGCCACGGTCGGCCCCGGGTGGCTCGCCCCCCACAGCCCGGCGACCACGCCCCCGTCTCCACCGGCGCTGCGGCCGGCTGCTCCAGCCGTGTCACCCGCGCCACCAGCGCCGACGGTGTCACCCGCGCCACCGGGCACCGGCGTCTCGCGGAATTCGTCCCCCGAAGTGGGGGAGGGCAGATCTGTCACCGCCGGGCCTCCGGCCGATAGTGTTTCGACGTGGATCGCCGACTGTTTCTCACGATAGCGGCTGCCGGTGCATCCGCGCTGACGCTGAGCGCGTGCGCGCGCGAGTCTCCCGTCGTGTTCGCCGCCTCATCGAGCACCGCCCGGCCGACGCCGACGGCCCGCGCAACCCCGACCCCGACTCCCAGCCCGACGCCGACGCCGACTCCCACTCCGACCCTGCTGCAGACCCCGCCGGCGCTTGAGCGGGTGCCGCTGCCCGACGGCGTCATCTCCGACCTTCCCGGCGACGGCAACCTGCTCGCCTGGACGGTCGACGACGGCACGAGCGGCGACGTCATTCGCAAGTACGTCGAGTTCGCGGCATCCACCGGCACCCGGCTCACGTTCTTCGTCAACGGCACCTACTCCGGCTGGACAGAGAACGCCGCCCTGCTGCGCCCCCTGGTCGCGAGCGGCCAGATACAGCTCGGCAACCACACCTGGGATCACGCCGACCTCACCTCGATCAGCGACGACGACGTCATCGACGAGCTGCAGAAGAACCACGACTTCATTCTGAGCACCTACGGGGTGGATGCCCGCCCCTACTACCGGCCGCCCTACGGCTTTCGCAACCACCACACCGACAGGCTCGCTGCCAGCATCGGCTACACCGCCCCGGTGCTCTGGTACGGCTCGCTCTCAGACTCGTCGCTGATCACCGACCAGCAGGTGGTCGACTTCGCGACGCAGTGGTTCCTGCCGCAGCACGTGGTGATCGGGCACCTGAACTACGGCCCGGTCACCGAGGTGTTCGGGCAGCTGATGCAGATCATCCAGAGCCGGGGCCTGCAGACGGTGACGCTGAACGACGTGTTCACGGCCTGAACAGGGAAGAGGCCGCCGCCGCGCGGGCTCAGTACCAGTGCGGGTTCGTGTTCTGCGAGTGCGCCCAGGCCCCGCACGGTGTGCCGTAGGCCCGCGAGATGTACGACAGGCCCCAGTTGATCTGGGTCTGCGCGTTGGTGCGCCAGTCGGCGCCGGCCGTCGCCATCTTGTTGCCCGGCAGCGACTGCGGGATGCCGTAGGCGCCACTGTCTTCGTTGTAGGCGTTGACCCGCCAGCCAGACTCGCGGTTCCACAGGCTGACCAGGCACGAGAACTGGTCTGAGCCCCAGCCCATCGCCGAGACCCGCGAGGCGGCGTAGGCCTGGGCCGACGACGGATTCACGTCGACCGAGCCCGGCGGCAGCCCCTCGCTCGACCCCGAACCCGAATCAGACCCCGCGTTCGCTGCCGCCTCGGCGGCCTGCTGCTGGGCGAGCGCGGCGGCCGCAGCGATCTGGCCCTGGCGGTACTGCTCTTCGACCTCGGCCGTCGAGTTCTGCAGCGAGGCCAGCTGCGCGTACAGCACGTCGCTCTTGGCCTTCTGGTCGACGACCTGGGCGTCGGCCGCCTCCTGCGCGGCCTTGGCGTCGTCGGCGGCCTGCTGCGCGGCGGTGGCGAGCTGCTGCCGCGCCGTCTCGGCCACGGTCGCCTGGGCGTCGAGCGTCGCGGCGAGGTTCTGCGCCGACGCGGCGATCTCATTGAGCCGGGCAGACTGCGCGGTGAGCTGGCTCATGGTGCCGAGCTGGTAGAGCAGGGAGTCGGCGGTGCCGCCGCCGCCGAGCAGCAGCGAGGCGGTCGTGTCGCCGCCCGAGCGATAGAGCGAGGCGGCGAGCGCCCCCACCTGCTGCTTGGCGGCGGCCGCCTTCGTGTCGGCGTCGGTCGCGCGCTGGGCGGCGGTGGTCGCCACCTGCGTCGCCGACTGCAGGGCGGCGGCCGCCTTGAGGTAGTCGTTACCCGCCTTCACCGCGGCGTCGCCGAGCTCGGCCGCCTGGGCCTCGAGGCTCGTGAGCAGGCTGTTGATGTTGTCGACCTCGGCCTGCTTGGCGGCCTCATTCGCCTTGGCCGCGTTCACGTCGTCCCAGCTGGGGTAGTCGGTGAGGATGACCGTGCCGAGCCCCTGAGCGCTCGCCGAGCCCGGGCCGGTCGCTGTCGTGGCCGCGTTCGCAGCGGATGACGCGGTGGCGCCCGCAGCGGCGCTCGCCGTGGATGCCGCACTCGCCGTGAGCGGCGACACGAGGGTCGCCGCCACCACGAGAACGGCACCGGTGAGCAGGCGCGCCGAACGTGTCATGGCTCCACGCTAAGCGACCTTCGAGAAAAACCGCGGCGCGACGCGGCGCGCCCAGAGCACGCCCAGAGCACGCTCAGCTGAAGTCGGGGCCCCGGGTGCGGCTGCGCTTCAGTTCGAAGAAGCCGTCGTACGAGGCGGCGGCGACCACTCCGTCCCACAGCGTCAGCGCCATCTCGCCCTTCGGCGCCGGCGAGATCACGGGGCCGAAGAAGGCCACGTCGTTCACGCTGATGATGGGCGTTCCCACGTCTTGGCCGACGAGGTCGATTCCGCTGCGGTGCGAGGCGCGAAGCTGGTCTTCGAACGCATACGGGTTCGCCTCGGGGTCGGCAGGGGCGTTCTCGATGAGGTCGGCGGGCAGCCCCACCTCGGCGAGCGACTCGGCCATCACCGCGTCTGCGTCGGTGCGCTGGCCGAGGTGGATGCGCGTACCGAGAGCGTCGTACAACGGCTTGACGACCTCCTGGCCGTGCAGCTCCTTCGCGGCGGCGATCAGCTGGGCGTACCGCAGCGCGCGCGGAAAGAAGGCCCGGTACTCATCGGAGACGTCGGTGTTCTCATTCAGGATCGCCAGGCTCATGATGTTCCAGGTGACGTCGAGGTCGCGATGGGCCGAGACGTCGTCGACCCACCGGCTGGTCATCCAGGCCCACGGGCAGGAGGGGTCGAACCAGAAATCAACGCGAGTCGGTGAATGTGCCATGAACAAACTCTCTCACCCGTGGGAATAAACCCGCGACTCGATACATTTGTATTGACACGGGCCGCAATGCTCGTATCCCTTTCGGTTAGACAGAGAAGAGACACCATGACTGACACCTACACGATCCCCGGTCACAAAGCCGGCACCTGGACCATCGACCCGTCGCACAGCGAGGTCTCGTTCAGCGTTCGCCACCTGCTCATCAGCAAGGTCAAGGGCAAGTTCGAGAAGTTCGACGCGACCTTCGTGACCGGTGAGAGCCCCCTCGACACCAAGCTGACCGCGACCGCAGAGGTCGAGTCGATCAACACGGGCGACGCGAACCGCGACGGCCACCTGCGCACCAACGACTTCTTCAACGCTCCCGAGTTTCCGACCCTCAGCTTCGTCTCTGACAGCGTCGTCGCCGAGAAGGACGACCTGCTCGTCACCGGCGACCTGACCATCAAGGGCGTCACCAAGAAGGTCACCTTCACCGTCGAGTTCGGTGGCTTCGGAAACGACCTGTACGGCAACTACAAGCTGGGGCTGACCGCGAAGACGGTCATCAACCGCAACGACTTCGGCGTGAGCTGGAACGCTCCGCTCGAGGCCGGTGGCGTTCTCGTCGGCGACGACGTGACCATCAACATCGACCTGCAGGCCTCGCTCCAGGCGTAACCTCCCGGTTTCGAACGCCGGCCCGCGACCAGCTCGCGGGCCGGCGTTCTGTCGTTATGGCCGTGGCGGCGGGTGTCAGCCGAGCGGCAGACCGAGATAGTCGGCGTACCGGGCGGCCCCGGCCGCGAATCCACTCCGCTGCGCCGCCGTCAGCTCGCCGAACGCGTCGGCCGTCACCGTGACCTTCTTCGGCCCCGCCTTGCGCGACCACGTGCCCACCACGCGCCCGCCCGCCACGATCGTCGGCAGAAACATGCCGTTGCTGCCCGGAACGATGCGTTCGAAGTGCCCGGCGTCGAGCGCGGCGCCGCGGTCGGTGTAGCCGAGCAGATACTCGTCGAAGCCGGGCAGCAGGTGTACCGACGAGCGCGCCGTCGCGGTGTCGGCGTCGAGATCGGCGTCGAGCGACCCGGCTGCCAGCCAGTACGTGGCCCCGTCGACATCGATCGACTCCAGCTCACCGCGGGCGAGCTCGAGGCCGGCTCGGGCCTCCGGTACGAGCACCTTCGACCACCAGAGAAAGTCCTTCAGCGTCGCCGGACCGTGACTCCTCATGTACCGCAGCACGAGTTCGCCGAGGCTCTCGTCACGGTCGAGGCGACGCGGATGCCCGACCCACTCGTCGAGCAGCACGAGTGCCTGCTGCCTGCCGACCATCGGGCCGAAGCAGAGCACCTTGGTGTGGCTGAGGTACCACAGCAGGTGCGCCCCGCGCTGCCCGTCGGTCGCCACCCCGTTCGCCTGGAACGCCGCGAAGAGCTCGTCGCG
This sequence comes from Subtercola sp. YIM 133946, assembly GCF_036553535.1. Classification (NCBI taxonomy): domain Bacteria; kingdom Bacillati; phylum Actinomycetota; class Actinomycetes; order Micrococcales; family Microbacteriaceae; genus Subtercola; species Subtercola sp. YIM 133946. The sequence continues at coordinate 79,876 of NZ_JAZHPE010000015.1, read as the reverse complement.
CGTCAGCGCCGTTCCACCCGCCAGGGCCTTCTCGGCGATCGCGCGGGCAGCGTCGAACGTGGCCGTGTCGAGGCCGAGACCGCGGTGCCTCGACGCGGCACCGGCGATGGTTCGCGTCGCGGTCAGGTCGAGCATCCAGCCGAGGTCTTCGCCTGCGACGAAGTGCAGGGTGCCGCGGAACGGCCACGACCGCACGAACTCGCCGCGGTCGAGCGCGACGTCGACGTCGGCCGCCGTGAGACCCGCCGAACGCAGGGCGACAGACCACTTGGCGCCCGGCAGGTCTTGGGCCTGGCTGGCGGTCATCCAGCGCACCAGCTCGGCCGCCGTGGTCTCATCGCCCGACCCGATGCGCTGACTCGCCAGTCTCAGGCGGGCCAGGCGCGAGCGATCGGTGGGCTTCATGGTCGCGGGGTCAGACCAGGCCGGCCGACCGCAATTGCTTCGCGAGCCCGGCGCCGTCGGGTGCATAGACCCAGAGCGCCTGCGACTTCTCTGACATGTCTTCGGCCTTCGACCGGCCGCCGGCCAGCACCGCCTCGCTCGGCGAGAGCTGCCTGATGGCGATCGCCGCGACGTTCTCGGGGTGCAGGTCTTCGAACTCGCCGTAGATCTCTTCGTCGTGCTGGCCGTCGTCGCCGACCAGCAGCCACTTCACGTCGGGGAACTCGGAGGCGAGCCGGTGCAGGTTGTCGCGCTTGTGCTCGCGGCCGCTGCGGAACAGCCGGTCGTGCGTCGGGCCCCAGTCGGTGAGCAGCAGAGCGCCCGACGGGTAGAGGTTGCGCGAGAGAAAGCGGGTGAGCGTGGGCGCGACGTTCCAGGCGCCCGTCGAGAGGTAGATGGTGGGCGAACCCGGATGCCCGGAGGCGAGCCGGTCGAGCAGAACGGCCATGCCCGGGGTGGGCATGCGCGCGTGCTCATCGAGCACGAAGGTGTTCCAGGCGGCGAGCAGCGGACGCGGCAGGGCGGTGACCATGACCGTGTCGTCGATGTCGCTCACGACCCCGAACTTCGCGTTCGGGTCGATGACGAAGATGGGGGCATCCACCGCCTGCGAATCTTCGGCCTGCAGCGTGATGGTGTGCCAGCCGGGCTGGAGGCTCACCGGCACCTCGACGTCGACGACGCCGCCGCGGTCGGCTTTCACCAGGTGCACCGAGCCGTCGACGGTGACGGTGACCTCGACCTCGTTCACAGGCACGCTGGTGAAGCTGCGCCAGCCGCGCACCGTCTCGTCGCGTCGGCCGATGATCGGCAGGCGGCGGCGCTGTTTCTTGTCGCGGGTCAGCAGCACGCGGCTGAGCACCCTGATCCAGGTGGTCGAGCCGTAGCCGGTGTAGGGGATGACCGTGGTGTGGTACCCGCGTTTGCGCGCCCGGTTCTCGCGGAACTCGTGGAACGCGTCTTCGATTCGCGCGGCCCTGTGCAGGATGAGTTCAGGAGTGACCTTGGGCGGGGAGAAGGTCTGTTCTGGCTCGGGGGACACCCGCACAGTCTGTCAGATGAGGCTGTCAGGCACCGGAACGGCCGGGGGCGGTGACGGAAAACAATGTAAGTTCTAAGATTTCCGACGGCAATTCCTGTCAAATGCTAGGGAATTTACAAAGACTCATTCGCCGAACACCGAGGAATCGTCTGCTGCGAGTAACATGAGGTTACTTGCAACAACGAAGGGGATGGCTAAGAAAGTGTCGCTCAGTAAGCTCATCGACGAAACCCTGCTCGAGATGGTCAACGTTCGCAACGAGCCGGTTCAGGTTCGCAGTTCGACCCGTATCTCGGCCCTCGTCGACGCCGCGGCCGAGGTCGTCGAAGAGGTCGGTGTCGAGCGCATGACCACGGCCATGGTGGCCGAACGCGCGGGCGCGTCGATCGGCACGGTCTACCGGTACTTCCCCGACCGCATCGCCGTTCTGTCGGCGCTCAGCCTGCGCAGCATGGATCGCTTCCTGCGTCAGACCCGCGAGAACATCCTGCGCGACAAGCCCGCATCGTGGATCGATCTGCTGATGATCTCGTTCGACACCGGCGTCGAGATGCACCGCACCGAGGTGGGCTTCACCTCCATCCGCCTCGGCGACCTGGTGTCGTACCCCGAGGTCGAGCCTGCGAGCATCCGTTCTGCCCGCATCGCGAAGGCGTTCGCGGCGATCATCAGCGAAGACTTCGGCGTGGTCGAGACCGACGAGCTCACCCTGCGCATCGAGATGTCGGTGAACATGACCGACGCCCTGCTCACGCGTGCGTTCGTCACCGACAAGAAGGGCGATGCGGCCATCATCGCCGAGGCCCGCAAGATCGTGCACTCGTACCTCACGTCGGTGAGCGACGACGCGGTCGTCGAGGCCGACTAGGGCCTCCGCGGTCACCGCTTCTCACCGCCGCGCCCGCGTGCGCGGCGAATGTCGGTAGTACGCGAAACAATTCGTCAAGGGACGGCCCAGGCTTTGCCAACGCCGTTCAGAGATGTTTTGCTTGGCGCACACCTTAACCCGACGAAGAGGGCGACGACATGATCGAATTCCGCACGGTCACCAAACAGTTCCCCGACGGAACTGTCGCCGTCGACGAATTCAGTCTGGTGATTCCGGCGCGGCAGACGACCGTTCTGGTGGGGTCGTCGGGCTCGGGCAAGACCACCATCCTGCGCATGATCAACCGCATGGTCGACAAGACCAGCGGCGAGATAGAGATCGACGGCGAGAGCATCTACGCGCTGAACCCGGTGAAGCTGCGCCGCAGCATCGGCTACGTCATGCAGAACTCGGGCCTGCTGCCGCACCGCAAGGTGATCGACAACGTCGCCACCGTTCCACTGCTGAACGGGGTGAAGAAGGCGGATGCCCGGGCCTCCGCCCTGGCCCTGCTCGACACCGTCGGGCTCGACCGTTCGCTCGCCGACCGCTACCCGAGCCAGCTGTCGGGCGGTCAGCAGCAGCGCGTGGGCGTGGCACGCGGGCTCGCCGCCGACCCGAACATCCTGCTGATGGACGAACCGTTCGGCGCCGTCGACCCGATCGTGCGTGCCGAACTGCAGCAGGAGCTCATCCGCATCCAGCGCGAACTCGGCAAGACCATCGTGTTCGTGACCCACGACATCGACGAGGCCTTCCTGCTCGGCGACCAGGTCGTGCTGCTCGAGAAGGGCGGCCGCATCGCCCAGTCCGGCACACCGGCCGAGATCCTGTCGAAGCCCGCGACCGACTTCGTGGCCACCTTCATCGGCGCCGACCGGGGCCGGCGTGCCCTGCGCGTCGAGGTCGTCAACGGCCGAAACGTCGTCGTCGACGACGACGGGCGCCCCACCGGGGTGCTGACCTCGTGAACTGGGTCGCCAACAACCTCGGCCTGGTGTGGAGCCTGACGCTCATCCAGGTCGCGCTCGCCATTCCGCCGATCATCCTCGGCTTCGTCATCTCGCTGCCGCTCGGCTGGCTCGCCAACCGGTTCCGCGTCACCCGGGGTGCGCTGCTCACCATCAGCGGGCTGCTCTACACGATTCCCTCGCTGCCGCTGTTCATCGCGCTTCCGGCCATCATCGGTACGGGCATCCTCGACCCCGTGAACGTGATCGTGGGGCTCACGATCTACGCCGTGGCGCTCATGGTGCGCCAGACGGCGGATGCCCTGGCCTCGGTCGACCCCGATACCAAGCAGGCCGCCACCGCCATGGGCTTCTCGGGCTGGAGCCGGTTCTGGAAGGTGGAGTTCCCCCTCGCCGGCCCCGTGCTGCTGGCCGGGCTGCGGGTCGTCTCGGTCAGCACGGTCAGCCTGGTCAGCATCGGCTCGGTCATCGGCGTCACCAGCCTCGGCTACCTGTTCTTGAACGGCCTGCAGCGCGACATTCCGGGCGAGGTGATCAGCGGCATCGTGGCCACCCTCGTGATCGCGATCGTGTTCGACCTCATCCTGGTGGGCATCGGCCGCCTGCTGATGCCCTGGACGAGGGCCGACCGGCGAGCCGGCCGTCGGCATGCTCGCCGCCTGCCCGTTGCGGCGGTGGGCGCATGAACTTCATTCTGCAGGGCATCGACTGGATCTTCGATCCTGCGCGCTGGAGCGGCCCCGGCGACATGCAGAGCCGCATCCTCGAGCAGCTCGCCTACACCTTCGGGGCCGTGGCGATCGCCGCCATCATCGCCATCCCGCTGGGCCTGCTGATCGGGCACACCGGCAAGGGCCGAGACCTCGCCGTGTCGCTCTCGGGCGGCCTGCGCGCGCTGCCGAGCCTCGGCCTGCTCATCATCTTCGCCCTGCTCATCGGCATCGGCTTCAAAGCGCCGCTGCTGGCGTTCGTCATCCTGGCGATTCCGCCGGTGCTCTCGGGGGCGTACGCCGGCATCGAGGCGGTCGACAAGCGCACGGTCGACGCTGCCCGTGCCATGGGCATGACCGAGTGGCAGGTGCTGACGAAGGTGGAGGTGCCCCTCGGGGCGCCGCTCATCGTGGCGGGCATCCGGTCGGGCATCCTGCAGGTGGTGGCGACCGCCACACTGGCCTATTTCGCGAGCGGCGGCGCGCTCGGTGTGTACATCAACGACGGCCTGGCCACCCGCAACTACGTCGAACTGCTGGGCGCATCGATCGTGGTCACGGCACTCGCATTGATTCTCGAGGGCATATTCGCCCTCGCGCAGAGGTTGATCGTGCCACGCGGTGTCACCGCGGGGCAGGTGAAAGACGTTCGTTCGCGGCCAGTCCGGTCGCGCGCGACGGTGGGATCCCCCATCCAAGAAGGGAAATAGCAATGTTCACAGCAGGGAAGAAAGGCCGTATCGGCGCCATCGCCGCTATCGCGGTCAGTGCGGCAGTCGCACTGGCAGGGTGTTCCTCGAGTAGCACTCCGCTCGGCGGGGGCTCGACCGCCTCGGGCAGTGCAGGTGCCGGCACCATCGTCATCGGCTCGCAGGCGTACTACTCCAACGAGATCATCGCCGAGATCTACGCTCAGGCTCTCGAGGCCAACGGCCAGACCGTGACCCGGCAGTTCAACATCGGCCAGCGCGACGCGTACATGCCGTCGGTCGAGAACGGCACCATCACGCTGTTCCCCGAGTACACGGGCAACCTCCTGCAGTACCTCGACCCGTCGGCGACCGCCACGACGTCTGACGACGTCTACGCAGCGCTGCAGAAGGCTGTTCCGGCAGACCTCGAGGTGCTCGACCAGGCCCCGGCCGCCGATCAAGACGCGTATGTCGTCACGAAGGCGCTCGCCGACCAGTACGGGCTGACCACCATCGCCGACCTGTCGAAGGTGCCGAACGCCACCCTGGGCGCCAACCAGGAGTTCAGCACGCGGCCCTACGGCCCCGACGGCGCGAAGAGCACCTACGGTGTGACGCTCGCCTTCACGCCGATCGGTGACTCGGGCGGCCCGCTGACCGTCAAGGCGCTGCTCGACAACACAGTGCAGGTGGCCGACATCTACACCTCGTCGTCGGCGATCACCACGAACAACCTCGTGGTGCTGCAAGACCCGAAGGGTCTCATCCTGTCGTCGAACGTGGTGCCGATCATCAACAAGTCGGCCGCGACGCCCGAGGTCACCTCGGTGATCAACAAGGTCGACGCGGCGCTGACGTCGTCGGAGCTCGCGGCGCTGAACGATGAGAGCACGGTCGACCAGAAGTCGTCTGCCGACATCGCGAAGGCGTGGCTGGCGAAAGAGAACCTCTTCTAAGAGGCGTTCTCGCGTGAACCGGGTCGTCTCCTTCGGAAGGCGGCCCGGTTCTGTCGTGCGGCTCTGCCGGCACCGGCCCGGCTGCTTCCCGCTAGGAGGCCAGCAGGAAGACGGTGGGAATCGCCAGCAACACCACGGCCAGCCCCACGATGAACGCGCGTGCGCCGATCGAGAGCGGGGGCTGCGGATGCACGAGCCGCTCGACGCGCGCCGACACCGGGTCGAGCGCCTCACCCGCGCGCGCCGGGGGCGCCGTCGTCGGCCGTTCTGCCACCGCCAGCGCGGCGAGTCCGCCGCCGCGACGCTGCACGATCGTCTCGGTCTCGGCAGAGCCGACGATGGTGATGGCCTCGGCGAGGGTGAGGTCATCCGTGTTTCTGCGGCTCTGGTCGTCGGCGAGCATCTCGACGAGTACTGATACGGCGACCTGGGCCCGTGTCGCGATCGGGAACCAGGGCAGCGCGCTGCGCCACGATTCGAACGCGACCAGCACGATGTGGTGCTGCTGGCGCAGGTGGCCCTTCTCGTGGGCGATGACGGCCTCGAGCTGGTCGGTGCTGAGCCGGGTGACCAGCCCCTCTGAGAGTACGGTGACGGTGCGCGCACCGGGCAGGCAGTAGGCGACGGGCGCGGGGGAGTCGATGATGTGCGTTCCGGGCCGGCCGAGCAGGGGAGTGCTGAGCAACTCGACCAGCGAACGGTGCCGGCGGCGCTGGCGCTCGGTGCGAACCGAGGTGACGACGAGGTTCAGCACGAGGTGGGCGGCGAGCAGTGCTGCGCTGCTGAGGGCGAATATGTCGATGAGCCCGACGTCGGGCGGCAACGGGCCGCTGAAGACCAGCGGCGGCAGCGCGGCCAGGCCGTGCACCAGGCTCGAGCTGAACGGCGCGAGGCCGAAGGTGACCAGCGAGCCGATCATCGAGAACCCTCCGGCCAGGGCGATGGCAGACCAGGCAGCCAGGGCGACACCGGGTGAGCGTGAGGGCCAGTGCGCCTTGGCGAGCAGCACGGGCACCGGCCAGGCCAGCAGCACCGCGAGCACTGCGAGCGTCGCAGAGGCGACGAGCATCGAATTCAGCACGCGCTCACCTCACCGATCACCCGCCCAGCGTACTCGCCGCCCCTGACCCGGCTCAGAGGGAGGTGGGGGAGGTGGGAGTGTCAGGCTGTTGGTTGGCGCGGTCATCCAGGAGGCGGCGCAGTGTTGCGGCCTCTTCGGGGCTGACGGTGCCCACGAAGTGCGCCAGCGCGGCGGCACGGTCGGGTTCGCCGCCGAGCGCCTGCTGCAACAGCTCGGCCGTGTGGTCGGCGCGGGTGGTGACGGCGTAATAGAGGTGCGGCCTCACCTTGCGGTTGCGGTCGACGAAACCCTTGCGTTCGAGCCGTGACAGCACGGTGAGCATGGTGGTGAGAGCAAGTTCATTGCCGGCACTGGTCTTGTGCGCCAGCTCGTCGCGCAGCTCGGCGGCCGAGACCGGCTCGCCCGTCGACCAGAGGCGCTCCATGATGGAGCGTTCGAGTTCACCCAGAGTTGCCATTGCCCCAGATTACCGCCTTTCGTGAAATTGTTCTACGCCGGGTAGAAAAGTGTTCTACACTCAGTAGAAGATGCTTTTCTACACAATGTAGAACTACCCGATGCACCCGGGAAATCGCATAATGGTAGCTCAGAAATCACTGAGCGGTTGACACGCGGAGGCGCTGTGAACGACCTGCTTGATCCACTTCTGCTGTCACGCTGGCAATTCGGCCTGACCACGATCTACCACTTTCTTTTCGTGCCCCTCACCATCGGGCTCTCGGTCACGGTCGCGCTGTTCCAAACGGCGTGGGTTCGCACCGACAAGGCGAAGTACCTGCAGCTGACGAAGTTCTTCGGCAGGATCTTCCTGATCAACTTCGCCATGGGCGTGGTGACCGGAATCGTGCAGGAGTTCCAGTTCGGCATGAACTGGTCTGACTACTCCCGCTTCGTCGGCGACGTGTTCGGCGCCCCGCTCGCTCTCGAGGGCCTCCTCGCGTTCTTCCTCGAGGCGACCTTCATCGGGTTGTGGATCTTCGGCTGGGACAGGCTGCCGCGAAAGCTGCATCTCGCCACCATCTGGGTCACGGCCGTCGGCGGCGTGCTCTCGGCCTACTTCATCATCGCGGCCAACGCCTTCATGCAGAACCCGGTCGGCTACGAGATCAACCAGGCCAAGGGCCGCGCCGAGCTGACCGACATCTGGGCCCTGCTGACCAACAAGGTCGCGCTGGCCGCCTTTCCGCACACCATCTTCGCCTGCTTCATGGTCAGTGCCGCGCTGATCATCTGCGCCGCCGCCTGGCACCTGAAGAGAAGACAGCACGTCGACACCATGCGCCCGGCGCTGAAGTTCGGGCTCTGGATGATGGTGGGAGCCGGCATCCTGACCATTCTGTCGGGCGACCAGCTGGGGCTCGCGATGGTCTCGACGCAGCCCATGAAGATGGCCGCCGCGGAGGCGCTCTACAACACGGCCACCGGCGCGAACGCCTCGTTCTCGCTGTTCACGCTCGGCACACCCGATGGCGTGAGCGAGCTGTTCTCGATTCGCATACCGTACCTGCTGTCGTTCCTGTCGACGCACACGTTCGACGGAACGGTCGAGGGCATCAACGATCTGCAGGCCCAGTACTCGCAGCTGTACGGCCCCGGCGACTACACGCCGATCATCTGGGTCACCTACTGGGCGTTCCGCTACATGATCCTGTTCGGTGTGGTGTCGATCGCCATCGCCGTGGCCGGCCTCTGGGCCACCCGCAAGGGTCGCGAGCCCAAGCGCTGGATGTGGAACGTGGCCATCTGGGCGGCGCCCCTGCCGCTCGCCGCGATGATCGTCGGCTGGGTCTTCACCGAGATGGGCCGGCAGCCGTGGATCGTGTTCAGCCTGCTGAAGACGTCTGACGCGGTGTCGCCGAACACGACCGGGCTCGAGGTGCTCATCTCGCTCATCGCATTCACCCTCATCTACGGCACCCTGGCCGTCGTCGAGTTCAAGCTCATCAAGAAGGCCATCCAGAAGGGGCCCGACGAGCCGCCGATACCCGACAAGACCACCGGCGAGATCAGCCACGAAGCGACGGTGTACTGATGGATCTGCCCACCCTCTGGTTCTTCGTCATCGGCTTCTTCTTCATCGGGTACTTCGTGCTCGACGGGTTCGACTTCGGCGTCGGCATGACGCTGCCGTTCCTCGGCCGCGACGATACCGACCGCCGCGTGCTCATCAACACCATCGGGCCGATCTGGGATCTCAACGAGACCTGGGTGATCGTCGCCGGGGCTTCGCTGTTCGCCGCCTTCCCCGAGTGGTACGCGACCCTGTTCAGCGGCTTCTACCTGGTCATGCTCGCGATTCTGCTGGCGCTCATCCTGCGCGGAGTCTCGTTCGAGTACCGGCACCAGCGCCCCGAGGCTGCCTGGAAGAGACGCTTCGACCGGATGATCGTGATCGGCTCTGCAGTGCCCGCCTTCCTGTGGGGCCTGGTGTTCTCGAACGTCGTTCGCGGTGTGCCGCTCGATGCTGGGTTCAACTTCACCGGCAGCGTGCTCGACCTGTTCAGCCCCTACGCGATTCTCGGCGGACTCACCACACTGTTGCTCTTCTTCACCCACGGCGTCATCTTCGTCTCGCTCAAGACCGACGGCCCGATCCGTGAGCGGGCCCGGGCGCTCGCCGTTCGGTCGGGGCTGCTCACGATCGTCGTCGCGGCCGCCTTCCTGGTGTGGACGACGGTGTCGTTCGGCACCGTCTGGTCGGGCATCCTGTCGGCCGTCGCTGCCGTCACGCTGGTCGGGGCGTACCTGCTGAACCTGCGCGGCGCAGAGCGCTGGTCGTTCGCCCTGATGGCGGCCACCATCGGCATCGCCGTGTTGAGCCTGTTCGTCTCGCTGATGCCCGACGTCATGCCGGCCACGAACGACCCGGCGCACAGCCTGACCATCCAGAACGCCTCATCGTCGGGGTACACCCTCACGATCATGAGCTGGGTCGCGCTGGTGTTCGTGCCGCTCATCCTGCTGTACCAGGGGTTCACATACTGGGTGTTCCGCAAGCGGCTGACCCGGGCATCCATCACCGGCGAGGCCGAGCCGGGTGCGGCCCACGGGTCGGCAGACGTGGCGGCAGGCGCCTGATGAAGCCCGTCGACAGGCGCCTGCTGCGCTACGCCGGAGCTGCGCGTGCCTTCTTCGCCGTCGGCGCGGTGCTCGCCCTGGGGCAGGTGGCGTGCATCGTGGCGTTCGCGTGGCTGGTGAACTCGGTCGTGGTGCGCGCGATCGGAGGCGCGGGGCTGGGGGAGCTGCTGCCCTCGCTCGCGGCGCTCGCCGGGGTCGTGCTGGCCCGCTCGGCACTCGCCTGGTTGACCGAGGTCAACGCGGCGCGCGGCGCGGCCATCGTCAAGAGCCAGCTGCGGCGCGAGGTGCTGGCGGCCCTGCCGTGGCTCGGGCCGTCATGGCTGGCGACGCGCAACAGCGTGGCCATCACGACCGTGATCACGAGCGGATTGGATGCCCTCGACACGTACTTCGCGAAGTACCTGCCCCAGCTCATCCTGACCGTCGTGGTGATGCCGGTGCTCGTCGTCGTACTGTTTCTGGCCGATTGGCAGAGTGGACTCACGGTGCTGCTGACCCTGCCGCTCATCCCCGTGTTCATGGTGCTGATCGGCCGGGCCACCGAGAAGGCGCAGGCCGACCAGTGGCAGCAGCTCAGCCGGCTGGCGACCGGGTTCCTCGACGTTGTCGAGGGGCTCTCCACGCTGAAGGTGTTCGGGCGCGAGAAGCGGCAGGCGGCGCGCATCCGTTCGGTGACCGACGAATACCGCTCGACGACGATGAAGGTGCTGCGCCTGTCGTTCCTGAGCGGATTCGCGCTCGAGCTGGCCGCGAGCCTGTCGGTCGCGCTGGTCGCGGTCTCGATCGGCCTGCGGCTGGTCGACGGGTCGCTGGCGCTCGGGGTGGGGCTGTTCGTGCTGATGCTCGCGCCCGAGGCCTTCCTGCCGCTGCGCCAGGTGGGGGCGCAGTTCCACGCGGCGGCAGACGGCGTGGCGGCCACCGACGACGTCTTCGAGATTCTCGATGCGGTGCCGTCGGCCGGCCCGGCCGCGCCTGCCGTGGCGGCTGAATCGGCTGCGGGGCCGGCTGCGGGAGTGACCGTGGTGCTCGATGCGGTCACGGTGCGCCACGGCGACGACGTGGCCGTCGACGCGTTCTGCGGCGTCTTTCCGGGCGGCGCGCTGACCGTCGTCTCCGGCCCGAGCGGAGCCGGCAAGTCGAGTCTCGTCGCGGCGATGCTCGGCTTCGTGCCGTTCTCCGGCGCGATCACGACCTCGAGCCGGAACGCCGCGGGCGTCACCGCACCCGGTGGTGCGGAGGTCGCCGCCGGCGCTGCGAAGGTCGCCACCGGGGCTTCCGGGCTCGCCACCGGCCCCACGGGGGCCTCCGGCGCGGCCACCGCGGTCGCCACCGGCGCGGAGAGACGGCTCAGCCTCGACGACATCGCATGGGCGGGCCAGCGGCCCGGCCTCCTCGCGGCGACCATCGCCGACAACATCACCCTCGGCACCGCGGCCCCCGCACCCGCGCTCGTTGAGCGGGCGATGAGACTGGCCGCCGCCGACGACCTCGACCCCGCCACCCTGCTCGGCGTGAACGGATGGGGCCTCTCGGGCGGCCAGGCGCAACGCGTGGCCGTCGCCCGCGCGTTCTACCGCGCTCTCGAGCGCCACTGCCCGGTCGTCGTGCTCGACGAACCGAGCTCGGCCCTCGACGCCGCCACAGAAGGGCGACTGATCGCGGGCCTTCGCGAGCTCGCCGCCGCCGGAACCACCGTCGTCGTGGTCTCGCACCGCCCTGCCGTCGTCGCTGCCGCCGGCCACCGCGTCACCCTCGCGCGCCCCCTCTCGTCGGCCAGCCAGCCGGCGGCGGCCGCTGAGCCGGCGGCGGCCGGCGACCAGGCGGCGGTCACGCGCGGATCGGTCGCGGCCCGCGAACCGGTGGCCACGCGCGAGCCGGCGGCTACCCGCGAACCGGTAGTACCCCGCGAGCCGGCGGCTACCCGCGAACCGGTAGCGCCCCGCGAGCCGGTTACCACCGCCGAGCCGGTGGCGGCCGACCGAGAGGCGGTGCGCTGATGCAGACCGCCGAGGTACTGCGCCTCGCCCAGCCGCGCTGGAAGTCGTTCGCCCCCGGACTGCTGTTCGGCGTGCTGCGTGCGGCGGCCGCGGTGGGGCTGCTCGCGACATCCGCCTGGCTCATCACGAGGGCGGCCGACGAACCGCCCATACTGTTTCTGTCGGCCGCGATCGTCGGTGTTCGGGCCGCGGCGCTCGGGCGGGCATCCTTTCGGTATCTCGAGCGGCTCGCGAGCCACGACGCCGCGTTCCGCGGGCTGGCCGACCTGCGGGTGGGTATCTACGAGCGGCTGGTTCCACTCGCGCCCGACGGGCTGCGCGGCACGCGACGCGCCGACCTGCTCGCGCGGCTCGTGGGCGACGTCGATGAGCTGCAGAACCTTCCGCTGAGGGTGGTGCAGCCCCTGCTGGTGTCGCTCGTGGTGTGCGTCGCCGCCGTGGTCGGCACGTGCATCCTGCTGCCCGCCGCCGGAATCGCCCTCGCCGTCACCCTCACCCTCGCCTTCGCGCTCGGCACCCTCGTCAACCTCCGTCTCGCGGGCCGCGCCGAAGCCGACCTCTCACCGCTGCGCGCCGACGTCGCCGACCGCGCCCTCGACGTTGTCGCAAACCTCGACGTTCTGGTCGCCTACGGGGCGGTGGATGCCCGCCTCGCCGGCCTGCGCGAGGCCGACGCCCGGCTGACCGACGCCGCGCTCGGCAAGGCGTCGGGGGCCGGGGCGGTCGCCGCTGTCGTGTCGCTGCTGGCCGGAGCCGCGACGCTCATCGCGCTGCTCGTCGGAGTTCCCGCGCTGGGTGTGCCGCCGACCGGTGCCGCCGCCGTCGCCGCCGCGGCCGCCGGTGCCGGATCGGGCACGCTCGCAGGCGGTATCACCGGGCCCGTGCTCGCGATGCTCGCGCTGGTGCCGATCGCGGTGTTCGAGGTGTTCGGCATGGTTCCGCTCGCCGTCGGGGCGTGGCGGCAGGTGCGTGTGAGCGCGGCCCGGGTGGCCGACGCGGTGCCGGCCGTGGCGCCGCCGGAGATCCCCGTGGACGGGACCACCGGCGCGCAGCCCTGGGGCACCCCGCACCTCGGCGCCCCGCTCGTCGAGCTGCGGAACGTGTCGGTGCGCTGGCCCGGCGCCGCGGCACCGGCCATCGAGGGGGTCTCGCTGAGCATCCGGCCCGGCGACCGGGTGCTGGTCACGGGAGCGAGCGGGGCGGGAAAGACCACCCTCGCCCACGCGCTGGTGCGCTTTCTGGAGGTCGACGGCGGCTACACGATCAATGGGATCGACGTTCGTACCCTGCCGCAGGCCGACGTACGCTCGATCGTCGGACTCTGCGAGCAGCAGCCCTACCTCTTCGACGAGAACCTGCGCCAGAACCTGCTGTTCGCCGACGACACGGCGACCGACGACGACCTGCTCGACGTGCTCGACCGTGTCGGCCTGCTCGACTGGGCTCTCGAACGCGGAGGACTCTCCGCCCCGCTCGGCGAGCACGGCGCCCTCGTCTCGGGCGGACAGGCCCAGCGCATCGCCCTGGCCCGCGTGCTACTGGCCGACTTCGCGGTCGTGGTCTTCGACGAGCCCACCGCGAACGTCGACCCAGAGCGCGCCGACCTGCTGCTCGCCGAGCTGCTGGCTGCCGCCGGCCCTGAGCGCTCGGTGGTGCTCATCTCGCACGCCGCCGTTCAGCCGGCCCTCGTCACGCAGACCCTCCGTCTGCCCTGACCGCCCCTCACCCGACCTGCCGCGACGCGCCCTGCCCCGCCTTGCCTGACCTCGCTTGACCCCGCCTGGCCCCGCCTTGCCTGGCCCCGCCTGGCCTGAGCTCGCTTGACCCCGCCCGGCCCGGCCTGGCCTGATTCTTCAGCACATCCTGGTCGACGCGCGGCCTACCCATGCGACGCCGAACATTCGCTGAAACCGCGGGCCACTCAGGCCAGCGGCCGCGCCAACTGGCCGAGCCGCCGCTGCCACTGGGCCGCACGGGCCTCGTCGGCGGCCACCGCAGGCCCCCCGGCCCACTCCGTCACCGACCGGATGCCGTACAGCGCATTCACCGCCCACACCTCGCACCCGCGCAGGTCGGTAGGTGCCGCCCGCTCCTCGACCACCGGCACGCCCAGCGCCTGCGCCAGCACCCGGATCGTGCGCGCCGTCACGCTGTCGACCCGCGCGAGTGCCGCGGGCGGCACGTGCAGCTCGTCGCCGCGCCACCACAGCAGGGCGGTCGTGGTTCCGTCGACGATGGCTGCGTCGCCCGCCAGAATCACGAGATCGTCGATCCCGCGCTCGCGGGCCGCGTTGCGCAGCGTAGTGAGCCGTTCGAGGTCGGGCCCCTTCACGCTCGGGATGCTCCGCGGCTCTTCCCCGAGGTGAGTGCCCAGCACGGCAGTACCCGCCGGCGCCGGGGCGAGCCGCACCAGCACCGACAGCTCGAACCCGCCCGCCGTCCCGTCTCCCGCCGTTCCGTCTCCCGCCGTCCCGTGTCCCGCCGTCCCGTGTCCCGCCGTCCCGTGTCCCGCTGTTCCGTCTCCCGCTGTTCCGTGTCCCGCCGTTCCGTCTCCGGACGCAGCGCGACCCGGTCGCGACACGGCGCTCGGCCCGCCTCCTGGGGTCGCCCACAGCTCCACGCGCGGAAACCACCGGTGCACGGGCGGCAGCGCCCCGAGCGCCGACGCCCAGAAGGCGTCGAGGGTGGCGCGGTCGGAGTATCCGCTCGCGAGACACGACCCCACGAACCGGTCGCGGTGTAGGTCGATGGCGCGCACGCGGCCGTGGTCGACGAGCCACGAGTCCGCGACGAGCAGGCGCCGCCGGGCATCCGGAGCCCCCTGCTGCAGCCGCAGCTCACCGTCACGAAAGACGAACCGCCGCTCGGCCTCATCGGGGCTGCTCTGGCCAGCACTCACGTCACTCACCCCGTCAACGCTACCCGGGCGGATGCCCGGTCGCGCCGAGCACCGGCCGCCCCCCGCCCCCCACCCGCTGTCAGCTGAGGGCGTACCGCCCGCCGACCCACGGTTCAGCATCGTTTAGTACGCTTGAGTGTTGGAGCTGCGCGGGGCTGATGTCTGCCCGTACGCGAGCCGCCCCATCCCGACGAATTGAGACCTACGTGACTATCGAACGCGATGCCGCCGTGCGCGCAAACGGCGACGGCGCCGAATCTTCTGACGAGGGTGCCACCGGCGGCGCCCAGCGTTACGACTTCACCGCCATTCAGAACAAGTGGCTGCCGCGGTGGGACGCGCTCGAACCGTTCCGCACCGACCTCGACGGTGACAAGCGGCCGCGCAAGTACGTGCTCGACATGTTTCCGTACCCCTCGGGCGACCTTCACATGGGGCACGCCGAGGCCTACGCGCTCGGCGACGTCATCTCGCGGTACTGGCGCCACCAGGGCTTCAACGTGCTGCACCCGATCGGCTGGGACTCGTTCGGCCTGCCCGCCGAGAACGCCGCCATCAAGCGCCAGATCGACCCCCGCGAGTGGACCTACGACAACATCGACCAGCAGAAGGCGAGCTTTCGCCGCTACGCCGGCTCGTTCGACTGGTCGCGCGAACTGCACACGAGCGACCCCGAGTACTACAAGTGGAACCAGTGGCTGTTCCTCAAGATGTACGAGAAGGGCCTGGCCTACCGCAAGGCGAGCTGGGTCAACTGGGATCCGGTAGACCAGACCGTTCTGGCCAATGAGCAGGTTCTGCCCGACGGCACCTCCGAGCGCAGCGGCGCCGTGGTCGTGAAGAAGAAGCTCACGCAGTGGTACTTCAAGATCACCGACTACGCCGACCGCCTGCTCGACGACCTGAAGCAGCTCGAGGGCACCTGGCCGGCCAAGGTCATCTCGATGCAGCGCAACTGGATCGGCCGCTCGATCGGCGCCGACGTCGACTTCGCCATCGAGGGTCGCGACGAGAAGGTCACCGTCTTCACCACGCGCCCCGACACGCTCTACGGCGCCACCTTCATGGTCATCGCACCCGAGAGCGAGCTGGCGGCAGAGCTCATCGCCGGCCCCGAAGTCTCGGCCTCGGCGCGCGACGCGTTCGCGACATACCTGACCGAGGTGCAGAAGAGCACCGAACTCGAACGTCAGGCCACCGACCGCCCCAAGACCGGCGTCTTCATGGAGCGCTACGCCATCAACCCGCTGAGCGGCGAGCGGCTGCCGATCTGGGCAGCCGACTACGTGCTGGCCGACTACGGCACCGGCGCCGTCATGGCCGTGCCCGCCCACGACCAGCGCGACCTCGACTTCGCCCGGGCCTTCGACCTGCCCGTTCGCGTCGTGCTCGACACGAACCAGCCGGTCACGGGCGCGATTCCGGTGTTCCCCGACGGCGAGATCCCGGATGACCTGCCACCCCTCGATCCGTTCTCCACCGGCAAGGCGCTGACCGGCGACGGTCGCCTCATCAACTCGGGCTCGCTCGACGGGCTGTCGAAGAACAAGGCCATCGCGCGGGTGATCGAGCAGCTCGAGGCCGCCGGAACCGGCCGCGCCGCCAAGAACTACCGCCTGCGGGATTGGCTAATCTCACGCCAGCGGTATTGGGGAACGCCGATCCCGATCATCCACGGCTCTGACGGCGCCGAGATTCCCGTGCCCGAAGACCAGCTGCCCGTTCTGCTGCCGCCGACCGAGGGGTTGAACCTGCAGCCCAAGGGCACGTCGCCGCTCGGTGCGGCATCCGACTGGGTGAACGTGCCAGACCCGCGCGACGGTTCGCCCGCCCTGCGCGACGCCGACACGATGGACACCTTCGTCGACAGCTCGTGGTACTTCCTGCGCTTCCTGTCACCGAACGACGAGACGAAGGCGTTCGACCCGCGCGAGGTCGACAAGTGGGCCCCCGTCGACCAGTATGTCGGCGGCGTGACCCACGCCATCCTGCACCTGCTGTACGCCCGCTTCATCACCAAGGTGCTGTTCGACCTCGGCTACGTCTCGTTCACCGAGCCGTTCAGCGCGCTGCTGAACCAGGGCATGGTGCTGATGGACGGTTCGGCCATGTCGAAGTCGAAGGGCAACCTGGTGCGCCTCTCCGACCAGCTCGACGAGCACGGTGTCGACGCCGTGCGCCTCACGATGGCGTTCGCCGGGCCGCCCGAAGACGACATCGACTGGGCCGACGTGTCGCCCGCGGCGTCGGCGAAGTTCCTGGCGCGGGCGTGGCGGCTCGCGGGCGACGTCACCAGCGCGCCCGAAGTCAACTGGCGCGACGGCGACATCGCCCTGCGCCGGGTCACCCACCGCTTTCTCGCCGAGGCTCCCGGCCTCATCGAAGCGTTCAAGTTCAACGTGGTCGTCGCGCGCATCATGGAGCTCGTCAACGCGGCCCGCAAAGCCGTCGACACCGGGCCCGGCGGCGGCGACCCCGCCGTGCGCGAGGCCGTCGAGACCATCGCGCTCGGCCTCTCGCTCTTCGCCCCCTACACGGCCGAAGACATGTGGGAGCGCCTCGGCTACCCGCCCTCGATCTCCAGCTACGGCTGGCGCGGGGCCGACCCGGCGCTGCTGACCGAGGAGTCGGTCACCGCCGTCGTACAGGTCGACGGCAAGGTGCGCGACCGTCTCACCGTCTCGCCGAAGATCTCCTCGACCGACCTCGAGGCGCTCGCGCGTTCGTCGGCCGCCGTGGAGCGTTTTCTCGGTGACCGCGAGATCGTGAACGTGATCGTGCGCGCGCCGAAGATCGTGAACATCGCGACGAGGCCGCGCGCGTAGGGCTGTCTGCGGGGAGCGCGGCGCTCTTCGCGCAGAGTCGGGGCCGGGCGGATGCTCGGCCCTTTCTCGTCTGGGGTCAGGGTTCCGGCACGGTCGGGTTGTTCGTGGTCGGGTCGTCCTCCACAGGCTGAGCTTCGGTCGCGTCGTCCACAGATTCGTGCAGTGCCGGATGCTCGACCTTTTGTGATTCCTAGATTCGGGGCATGACCCCACTTCCTGCTCAGCCCTCCACCTCCCGCCCACGATCGGCCATCGCCGACTCCACCGCCATCACGATTGCCACCGACACCGACACCGACACCGACACCGACGCCATCGCCCCGGCCACCGACGCCCCGCTCAGCCGTCGCGATGCTCGATCCGCCCGCGCTCGATCGACGGCGGTGGCTTCGACGCACGTAGACGACTCGGTGAGTGTGAGCACCCGCGCCATGCCGAGCAGGAGCGAGATCGACACGTGGAATCGGCACAGCGCCGGGGCGGAAGCCACGGAGGAGCTCGGCATGGTGGGGTCGGGCGACAAAGGGTCAGGCGACGCGCTGGAGCTGGAGCTGGAGCTGGAGCCGGAGCCGGGTCCGGGTCCGCAGCGGCCACGAGTGCGGGTAGGGATCGGAGCGGCGGTCGTCATCTGCATCCTGGCCCTGGTGTGCGCCGTTCTGGTCTCGGTCTTCACCCCGCGGGGCCAGAGCGACACAATCGCGCTCTCGGCCGGCGGCGGAACACGGATCGCAGCATCCGGGTCGCCGAGCGCCACTCCCGGCGTCAGCTCGAGTGCTGGCAGCGCAAATGATCACTCCAGCAGCGGCACCGACGGTCCCGGCAGTGCCGGTGCAGCAAGCGGCACGTCATCAGCAGCGACATCTGCGTCAGCGTCGTCGACCTCGACCACCTCGGCGGCCGGGACGCAGGCGGGTACGTCGCAGTCCGGCGCGGTGATCCTGGTTCACGTGCTCGGGGCTGTGGCCAAGCCCGGCCTCTACCAGCTGCGGGTCGGTGACCGGGTCATGGATGCCGTGACCGCAGCCGGTGGGTTCGCCCCGAACGCCGACCAGGGCCAGCAGAACCTCGCGCGGGTACTGAAAGACGCCGAGCAGGTCGTGGTCCCCGAGACCGGTGCGGCCCCTCCGCTCGGGTCGGTCGCCGCCGCGACCAGCGGAGCGTCGGCGGGCGCAGGCTCTTCGAGTGCGGGCGCAGGTGCGGCATCCGGTGGCGGCTCGGCCGCATCGGCGGGCGCTCCGGTGAACATCAACCTGGCCGACGAGCCGACGCTCGAGACGCTGCCGCACGTGGGGCCGGCAATGGCGGCCCGCATCATCGCGTGGCGCACGGAGAACGGACCCTTCACCCAGACAGACGACCTCAAGAACGTCTCGGGAATCGGCGACAAGACTTTCGCCGAACTCGAGCCCCTCGTGACCGTCTGATGTCGCCGGCTCGCCTAGCCTCGCGAGACGGTCTGGCGCCGTCGCCGTCGCCGTCGCCGTCGCCGCAGCCGCCGGCCCGCTTCGCCTCACGAGACGGTTTGATGTCGCTGGCTCGCCGCGCCTTGCGAGACGGTCGGCGCCGCCGCGGCCGGCCCGCCTCGCCTCACGAGACGGTTCGATGTCGCCTGCCCGCCGCGCCTCGCGAGACCGTCTAGCACCGGCCGACTGCCCATGCCCCGAAGACCGGCTGATGCCCGGCAATCGCCTAACCCATGGTGGCTGTGCCATCCCGTCCAGCCGGCCGAGCGTCGCTGGCGGCGGCGCGGCTGGCTCACGATCGACATGCAGGTTGCCACCCAGACGCCGCCACGGTGGCATCCGCGCGAAGCAGCACCGAATCTCTGGTGGGATGAGCGATGGCGCCTGATCTGAGATTGGTGGTGCCGGCGTCGGCGGCGTGGCTCGTCGCGGCGATCGTCGTCGGCGCGCCGTCGGAGTGGCTGGTCGCGTGGGCCGGTGTGCTTGCGCTCTGCGCGCTCGGGGTGATGGCGCTCCTCCTGCTTGTCGCCGCGGGGTTCTCCCGACCGGCCTGGAGCCGCCGTCGCCGTCGACATCACGGATCCCGCCGAGCTCACGAGCGCGGGTATGGCCGGAGCGGGGGCGCCCCGCAGTGGGTGGGTACCGTCGCCGTCGCCGTCGCGGCGGTGGTGGTTGTGCTGGCATCGGTGGGCGCTCAGGTCGGGGCGCGCAACCCGCCGAGCGTCGAAGGGCTCGCGGGTCACACCGTCACCGCGACCATCACCGTGGGGTCCGCAGCGGTCGAATCTGACGCGGTCGGATTCACGGGCACCCAGGCTTCGAGGCGCTTCACGGCGACGGCGACGCGCATCGTCGCTGGCGGCCGCGAAAACGACCTGCGGATCCCCGTGCTGGTCTTCGTGCGTTCCGACGACTCGACCTTTGCGCCCTCGGCCGCGAACGAGGAGCCCGACGACCCGATCCAGATCGGGGCGCAGCTGCGGGTGGTGGGAACACTGAAGGCGACCGACCCGGGGGAGAGCGTCGCCTATCTCGTCTTCGCGACCGGCGCGCCGGTGGTGGCCTCGCCCGCGCCGTGGTGGCTCGACTGGGCCAATCGGCTGCGCGACGGGTTTCGTGAGTCGGTACGTGGGCTTCCGGGCGATGGCGCCGAGCTGGTGCCGGGTCTCGCGCTGGGCGACGTCAGCCTGGTCAGCGACGACCTCGACTCCAGCATGATCGACAGCGGGCTCAGCCACCTCACCGCCGTCTCGGGTGCGAACTGTGCGGTCGTGGTGGCCGCGATCATGCTGCTCGGCGGGGCGATCGGGCTGTCGCGACGCTGGCGCATCGTGGCTTCGGTGCTGCTGATGGTCGCGTTCGTCGTTCTGGTGACGCCGTCGGCGAGCGTGGTCAGGGCGTCGGTGATGGCGGCCGTTGTGCTGCTCGCACTCGGCACGGGGCGAGCTCCGCGCGGGATGCCCGCGCTGGCGTTCGCGTCACTGGTCATGCTCACCGCCGACCCGTGGCTCTCACACAGTTACGGGCTGGCGCTCTCGGTGCTCGCGACGGCCGGGCTGCTCCTTCTCACACGCCCGATCCAGCAGGTGCTGGCGAAGTGGATGCCCGCGGGGCTCTCGCTCGTCATCGCCGTGCCGCTCGCCGCCCAACTGGCCTGCCAGCCCATTCTCGTTCTGCTGGCGCCGAAGATCTCGACCTACAGCGTGTTCTCCAACCTGCTCGCCGAGCCGGCCGCGCCCATCGCCACGGTGATCGGACTGGTCTCGTGCCTGGTAGGCGCGCTGATTCCGCCGCTCGCTCCGGTGGGGGCGTGGCTGACGTGGGTTCCGGCGTCGTGGATCGCCGGAGTGGCGACGTTCTTCGCCCATGCCCCGGGCGCGAGCATCCCGTGGCCCGGCGGAACCGCGGGGGTCGCTCTCGTGCTCACCCTGACGGCGCTCACGTTCGCGGCGGTCTTCCTGCGTGAATCGCCGGCGTACCGCCGCCGTCGTGCCGCAGATTGGTCATCCCGCAGGCGCCCCCGCCTTCGAACCCGCCCTCTCAGGCGGTCCCGCCCCCGCTCGCGCCTCCGCATGCCCGACCTCTCCGCGACGACCTGGCTGCGCCTCACGTCGGGCGCCGCCGTCGCGCTGACGATCACGATCTACGCTGGCAGCGCCCTGGGCTCAGCCGTCAGGCCGAGCGGCGGCTGGCCACCCGGCTGGACCATCGCCGCCTGCGACATCGGCCAGGGCGACGCCGTCGTCGTGCGCGACCCCGACACGGGCAGCATCG
Organism: Subtercola sp. YIM 133946; assembly: GCF_036553535.1. NCBI lineage: Bacteria > Bacillati > Actinomycetota > Actinomycetes > Micrococcales > Microbacteriaceae > Subtercola > Subtercola sp. YIM 133946. The sequence goes on along the minus strand of NZ_JAZHPE010000015.1, from coordinate 58,576 downwards.
GTCTCGTCGACGTCGGCCCCGACCCGGCGTTGCTCACCACCTGCCTGCATCGCCTCAACGTCGGGGTGATCGACCTGTTGGTGCTGACCCACTACGACCTCGACCACGTGGGCGGCCTCAGCGCCGTGGTCGGGCACGTCACGACGGCGATGCTCGGGCCGCCCGACGACGATCACGACGGTGGTCACGACTCGAGTATGGCGAGCGAGTTGACGGCTGGCGGGGCCGAGGTCGAGCATCCCACCCGCGGCGACACCGGCACTCTCGGCGACCTCGCCTACAGCGTTCTCTGGCCCGAGGCAGGCACCGACCTGCGCGGCAACGATGCCTGCGTCACGCTGCAGTTCAGCGGTGCGATCAGATCTCTCTTCCTCGGCGATCTGGGTGAAGACGCGCAGAAGGCGATGATGGCCGTGAACCAGCTGCCGCACGAAGACGTCGTGAAGGTGGCGCACCACGGCAGCGCCGACCAGAGCGAAGACCTCTACCACGCGATCTCGGCGACGGTGGGTGTCATCTCGGTGGGAATGAACAATCGGTACGGGCATCCGACTGACCGTCTGCTGTCGATTCTGGGCCGCAGCCAGACGCTGGCCTACCGAACCGACCTGCTGGGCATGATCGTGCTGACCCCCACCGACGGCGGCATCGACGTGTGGTCAGACGGTGCGGCTAGGGTGGAGAAGAAGGAATGAGGTGACACGTGGCCGCAGCACGAGGTGCGCGTCCGACGCCCGCGCGCGGTGGTGCGAAGGGGTCGACGAAGTCTGCTGCGCCGGTGATCCCGCAGCTCTCGTGGGAGCAGATCCGCCCCGCCTCAGTGGTGCTCGTCTCCGGCACCGAGTCGTTTCTCGCCGAGCGCGCCATCCGCCAGCTGCGCGACCTGCTCAAGGCCGAAGACCCCAGCCTCGAGATCAGCGACATCGACGCCGCGAGCTACGCCCCCGGCGAGCTGCTGACCATGGCAAGCCCATCGCTGTTCGGCGAGCCGCGCCTCATCCGAGTCTCGTCGGTCGAGAAGAGCACTGATGCGTTTCTACTCGAGGCCATCGACTACCTCGGCTTTCCCGCCGATGACACCTACGTGGTGCTGCGGCACGCCGGGGGAGTGCGCGGCAAGCGCCTGCTCGACGCCGTTCGCGCCAGCACCGGCGACGTCATCGAGGTGGTCTGCGCCGAGCTGAAGAAGGATGCCGAGCGGTACGACTTCGCTGTCGCCGAGTTCCGGGCGGCCGGCCGCAGGGTCACTCCCAGTGCCGTGCGCGCACTGGTCTCGGCCTTCTCCGACGACCTCGCGGAGCTTTCCAGCGCCTGCACCCAGCTCATCGCCGACACCAGCGACGAGATCAACGAAGACACCGTGGCGAAGTACTACTCGGGCCGTGTCGAGACGAACGCGTTCGCAGTGGCCGACAGCGCCATCGCCGGCCGCTACGGCGAATCGCTGGCCCTGCTGCGGCACGCGCTGGCGACGGGGGCCGACCCCGTGCCGATGGTGGCGGCGTTCGCCATGAAGCTCCGCACGATGGCGAAGGTGCTGGGCACCCGCGGCGGCTCGGGGCAGCTCGCCGGGCAGCTCGGCCTCGCGCCCTGGCAGATCGACCGTGCGCGCCGAGACCTGCAGGGGTGGACGGGCGAGGGCCTCGGCCGCAGCATCCAGATGCTGGCCGAGACCGACGAGAACATCAAAGGCGGTGTCGGCCGCGACCCGGTCTACTCCCTCGAACGCATGATCGCCACCGTCTCCTCCCGCGGCGAGCGCTGACCTCCCAGTCGCCACCCACCCCGGGCACGACAAAAAGCCCCGCCGATCGACGGGGCTTTTCGAGACGCAGAAGTTCTGCTGAGCTCTCTACGACGAACGAAGCCGTCAGGCTTCGTGAGTCACAGGCTCTACAGCGCGGCGACGCTCTTCGCGATGGCCGACTTGCGGTTCGCTGCCTGGTTCTTGTGGATGACGCCCTTGCTGGCGGCCTTGTCGAGCTTCTTGCCCGCGAGCGCCAGAGCGGCGGTGGCCTTCTCCTTGTCACCAGCGGCAACGCTCGACTTCACCGAGCGGATGACCGTCTTGAGCTCGCTCTTGACGGCCTTGTTGCGCTCGTTGGCCTTCTTGTTGGTGCCGATTCGCTTGATCTGGGACTTGATGTTTGCCACTGAAATACCTTCTGTATCGATTGTGATGAAAACTGGGTGAAGTTTGTGATGGGTGGCGCGGTCAGATGCACGCAAGCCAACAGGCAACATTACCAGCTGACCGCCCGAACAACAATCTCGGCGCGTGTCGTCTAGCGTTTATCGCATGCCCAGTCTCGCACCGCACATGGATTCGGTTCCGCCGTCAGGCATCCGCCGCATCTTCGAGCTCGCCCAGTCGCTCGACGACGTCGTCTTCCTGGCGGTCGGTGAGCCAGATGTTCCGGTCGCAGAGCATATCCTGGCCGCGGCCGCCGAGGCCTGGCAGGCCGACCAGACGAACTACACACCCAACGGCGGCATACCCGAGCTGCGTGCGGCGATCGTCGACAAGCTGGCCACCCAGAACGGCATCACCGTCGACACCGAGCAGGTGTGGGTGACGAACGGGGGCATGCACGCCCTGTTCCTCGCCATGACGCTGGCCCTCGGGCCCGGTGATGAGGTACTGATTCCCGACCCGGGCTACTCGACGTTCGCCATGAACGCCCGCATGATCTCTGCCGTTCCGGTGCCGTACACACTGCGATCATCCGGTGGCTTCCTGCCCGACCTCGACGAACTCGAACGCCTGGTCACGGCCAGAACGCGCATGATCATCGTCAACTCACCGTCGAACCCGCTCGGCGCCATCTTTCCGAAGCCCGTCATCGAGAGCCTTCTGGCGTTCGCCAAGAAGCACGACCTGTGGATGCTCAGCGACGAGGTCTACGAATGCTTCACCTATGGCGCCCTGCACACCAGTGTCGCCTCGCTCGACACCGACGACCGGGTGTTCTCAGTGTTCTCGCTCTCGAAGACCTACGCTCTCACCGGGGCCCGCGTCGGCTACCTCGTCACCCCGCCCGGACTCGCGCCGCTGATGCGCACCACGCAGGAGGCGATCGTGAGCTGCATCAACACGCCCGCACAGCTCGCGGCGGTGGCCGCCATCACCGGCCCGCAAGACCACGTGCTGGCCGCCGCCACGCACTACCGCGAGAACCTCGCCGTGGCGACGGCCCTGCTCGACGAGCTCGGCATCGCCTACCTCGAGCCGTCGGGGGCGTTCTACCTGTGGGTCGACGTGTCGTACGCCACCGGTGGCGATGTGGCCGAGTGGGCCGAGCGTTTTCTGCTCGCGCAGCGGGTGGCTGTGGCGCCCGGCAGCGCATTCGGCCGGCACGGCGAGGGCTGGATTCGCCTGTGCGTGGCCGCCTCGCCCGAAACCATCGAGACGGGCATCCGTCGCCTGCCCCGCCCGCCGGTGCTGGGCACGTAGTGCTGCCCCCGCTGGTTGAGTAGCGCGAAGCGCGTATCGAAACCTGCGCGTCGAACGGTTTCGATACGCGCGGCTGCGCCCCGCTACTCAACCGGCGGCGCCGGCTGCGCCCCGCTACTCAACCGGCGGCGCCGGCCGCGCCCCGCTACTCAACCGGGGGGCGCGAGTCAGTGACCGGGGGCGTAGGAGCCGGTGCGCAGCTCGTCGATCAGCGAGGGGCCGTTCGGCTCCCAGCCGAGGTCGATGCGGGCGGCCGAACCGGTGGCCTGCTGGTCGAGCAGCAGCGCGTCGCCGAACGCCTCGCCGATGCGGGCGTGCACGTCGTCGACGCTCGAAGGCACGACGCGCCCATCGAGCCCCGCCGCAATGGATGCCGCGACACCCAGTTCGCGCGTCGACGGGTTCTCGCCACCGACGCCGAGGTACACGCTGCCCGCGGCGGCCAGGTCGAACGCCGCGACGTACAGGTCGGCGAGGTCGTCGACGTACACCGTGGTCCAGTGCGCGTCGCCCGACCCCACCAACTGCAGCGCCTCAAGCCCGTTGTCGCCGACAATGCGCGGGGCATCCACCACCACGTTCGGAATACCCGACCCGTACCCGTACACGATGCCCGGCATGATCACCGTCGTCTTGACGCCCTCGGCCTCAAGCACGCGCTTCTCGATCGCCGAACGCCAGGCGGTGAGCGCCGGCGGGTTCTGCGGCGATTCCTCGGTGATGGCGTCGCCGTCGCCGAACACCCAGATGCCGCCCGTGTGCACGTACGGCTTGTCGCTGCCCTCCAGCCCCGCGAAGATCGCCGTCACGAAGGCGTCGTCGAGCGAGGCGCTCGAGGCGTCGCCGGGGGAGGCCACGTGGATGACCCCGTCTGAGGCGATCGCCTGGGCGGTCAGCAGTTCGGTGTCGCTGAGCTCGCCGATCACGGCGACGGCGCCCAGCGCCTCGACCTCCTCGGCCTTCGAGGCGTTGCGCGCCAGCGCGGTCACCTCGCGGCCCTGCGCGCGCAGCGTGCGAAGAATGGATGATCCGACAAACCCGGTCGCGCCGGTCAGAAAGATGCTCATGCCACCAGTCAACACCCGCTTCGGCGCACCGATTCCCGTCGCGAGCCCGCGGCAGCGACAAGTCTCGTAAACTTGAAGGCACCATTGCCGAAACGACGAGGAACGCGTGAGCCCCAGAGCAGTACAGGAACTCCAGCCGGCGTCGACCGACCCCGCGTTCATCCGCAACTTCTGCATCATCGCGCACATCGACCACGGCAAGTCGACCCTGGCCGACCGCATGCTGCAGATCACCGGCGTCGTCAGCGACCGCGACATGCGCGCGCAGTACCTCGACCGCATGGACATCGAGCGCGAACGCGGCATCACCATCAAGAGCCAGGCCGTGCGCATGCCCTGGCAGCTCGACGGCACGACGTACGCCCTCAACATGATCGACACCCCCGGGCACGTCGACTTCACCTATGAGGTGAGCCGCTCGCTGGCGGCCTGCGAGGGCGCCATCCTGCTGGTGGATGCCGCACAGGGCATCGAGGCGCAGACCCTCGCCAACCTCTACCTGGCCCTCGACAACGACCTCACGATCATCCCGGTGCTGAACAAGATCGACCTGCCGGCGGCCGACCCCGACAAGTACGCCGAAGAGCTCGCGGGCCTCATCGGCGGCAGGGCCGAAGACGTTCTGCGGGTCAGCGGCAAGACAGGCATGGGCGTCGAAGAGCTGCTCGACCTGGTGGTGGCGAGCATCCCGGCACCGAAGGGCGACATCGACGCCCCTGCCCGCGCCATGATCTTCGATTCGGTGTACGACGCCTACCGCGGTGTCGTCACGTATGTGCGCATGATCGACGGCAAGCTCACGCCGCGCGAGAAGATCATGATGATGAGCACCAAGTCGACCCACGAGGTGCTCGAGATCGGCGTCAGCTCGCCCGAACCGACGCCGTCGAAGGGGCTCGCAGTCGGTGAGGTCGGCTACCTCATCACGGGCGTCAAAGACGTGAGGCTCAGCAAGGTGGGCGACACCGTCACCACGTTCAGCAAGCCCGCCACCGTCGCTCTGAAGGGCTACAGCGAGCCCAAGCCGATGGTGTTCTCCGGCCTCTACCCGATCGACGGCAGCGATTACCCGAACCTGCGCGAGGCCCTCGACAAGCTCAAGCTGTCGGATGCCGCACTCGTCTACGAGCCTGAGACCTCCGTTGCTCTCGGCTTCGGTTTTCGCTGCGGTTTTCTCGGCCTGCTGCACCTCGAGATCATCACCGAACGCCTCGAACGCGAGTTCGGCCTCGACCTCATCGCCACCGCGCCGAGCGTGATCTACGAGGTGACCACCGACGACAAGAAGAGCGTCACGGTCACCAACCCGAGCGAGTTTCCCGGCGGAAAGATCGCCAGTGTCAGCGAGCCGATGGTGAAGGCGTCGATCCTCGCGCCCAAAGACTACGTCGGCACCATCATGGAGCTCTGCCAGGGCCGCCGCGGCACCCTCGACGGCATGGAGTACGTGGGCACCGACCGCGTCGAGCTGCACTACAGGATGCCGCTGGGCGAGATCGTCTTCGATTTCTTCGACCACCTGAAGAGCCGCACGCAGGGCTACGCCAGCCTCGACTACGAGCCCATCGGCGAGCAGGTTGCCGACCTGGTCAAGGTCGACATTCTGCTGCAGGGTGAGGCCGTCGACGCGTTCAGCGCCATCGTGCACCGCGAGAAGGCCTACGCCTACGGCGTGCTGATGACCGAGCGGCTGAAGAAGCTCATTCCGCGCCAGCAGTTCGAGGTGCCCATCCAGGCCGCCATCGGCGCGCGCATCATCGCTCGCGAGTCGATCAGCGCCATGCGCAAAGACGTTCTGGCCAAGTGCTACGGCGGTGACATCACCCGCAAGCGCAAACTGCTCGAGAAGCAGAAGGAGGGCAAGAAGCGCATGAAGATGGTGGGCCGCGTCGAGGTCCCGCAGGAGGCGTTCATCGCCGCCCTGAGCGGCGACACCGAGAGCAAGAAAGACAAGTAGCCCCTCGTCAGCCGGCGGCGCACCCGCCGATCGTCACCGGCAGGGTACCGTCGTACTGACCGTCGGGCGGCGTGACCCTGAAGTTGGCCGACCAGGCGATCTGCCACACGCTCGGGGCGATCGCACTGGAGGGGGCGACGGGATACTCGGCGGTGTTTCCGTTCATGATGATCGTCGCGTGCCCTGAGTCGTCGGCAGCGCCGCGGCCGTCGAAGCTGTAGCCGGTTCCACCGTCGGTCTGCACACCGCGCAGCTCCACCCACTCGCCCGGCAGCAGTCCGGAGAATGTCACCGGCAGGCCGGCCTGCCCCGCAACCAGCTGCTCGGGCTCGACGCAGGCCTGCACGTCGGCCGTGACGTCGTCGATGGGCAGGAACGCGATCGACAGCGGCTCGCTCAGCGCCACGGGTTCGGCGATTCCGGTCGTCGAGCCGTCTGAGGGCGACTCCGGTGCCGGGCCGTCGCCGGCGTCGACCCTGAGGTAGCTGCCCAAGAGAAAGCCGCTCTCGCCGCTGTGTGTGAAGTTCTGCGGAAAGGTGTCGGGCGTGAAGGTGATCGACGCTCTGCCCGAGCCGTCTGTGGTCAGCGGTGCGGGCGAGCTGAGCACAGGGAAGTACCCGTCGGGAGTCGACGACTCACCTCTATACCGCGACTCGATCGACACCGCGTACCGCGTGTTCGGAGCAAGCCCCGACACATCCGCCGTCACCCCGGAGCCCCAGCTCGGCGCGGTGAACGTCTGCGGCGAGGTGGTGACGGCAGGAACAGACGGTGCCGGCGGCGCCGACGATGCGGGCGCGGTCGGTGTCGAACTCGGGGAAGGGGTGTCGCTGGGGGTCGCGGTCGCGATCGGAGCGCCCACGTTCCACAGCGAGGTACCCAGCCCGAGCGCCAGCGCGGTGCCGGCCGTGCCCACGCCGAGCAGCACGAGAACCACCACGACCGCGGCCCGCAGCCCGACCCGGCGGCGAGGCACGTCTGTCGGGCGGGGCACCGCCGTCGTCGCCGGCCCGGGTGCGGTTGCCGATCCCGCCGACCCCGCCGTCGTCGCCGGCCGGGCGGCAGCCTCGGTCGCCGGCCCCGGCAGTAGCGCCGCGTCCTGCGGCGTGACGATCGCTTCGGCCATCACGGCATCGGTGATGCGGCCGATGATCCTATCGAAGTCGTCGCCGGTGGGAGGGTCAGTTCTCATTCTCGGTCACCGCCTTTCGCAGCCGGGTGCGCGATCGTGCCACCCGTTGTCGCACGGCTCCGACGCTGATGCCGGTCGCCTGCGCGGCCTCGGCGTAGCTGCGGCCCTCAATCAGGCACAGCTCGCAGATGCGCCGGTCGAGGGGCGAGAGGGCCTCCATCTCGGCCATCACCCACCTCAGCCGGTCGCGTGATTCGTCGTCGCTCTCTGGCGCGGCGATCTCATCGGGCAGCGGGCCGGCCGCGTGCCGCAGCCTCGACCGGTTGAGGTTCAGCGCCGTGTTGCGGCACGTGACGAGCAGCCAGGGCAACAGCGAACGGTCGGCCAGAACGATCGTGGCGGCTTTGCGCCAGCAGGTCACGAAGGTGTCTTGCACGACCTCCTCGACATCGGTTGCGTTCGCCACCAGAGCCCAGGCGTAGCGCGTGACGGCGGGGGCGTGCCGCCGCAGAATGGCGCGCAGGGCCTCGGCGTCGCCGCCGGCAGACAGCGCCAACAACTCGGCGTCTGGCGAATCGACTGCAGTCATGTGCACCCCCTCACCTTCGTAATGTCTGCAGACCGCAGACAATCACATCACCGACGAACATTCGCTCAAGACGGCCGGTGCGCCATCGGCGGCGCCGTCGTCGATAATGGAACGATGGCAGGCGAACAGATTCGAACGCGCGAGACGCACAGCGGCCAGGCGCTGACGTACGCGGCGATCGGCGCGAGCCAGGCCGACGACCTGATGTACTACCCGCCGAAGGGCTTCCGTCCGTTCGAGGCTACCGTGCGGCTCGGCTCGGGCGTCGAACGGTTCGATTCGGCCGCCGAAGCCGTGCTCACCTGGGGAATCCAGCGCGGCAGCGGCCTGGCCGTCGAGAACATCGAGCTGCCGCCGTCGAGCGAGTCCGACTACGCCGGGCTGGTCTACGACGTCGACGGCAACCCGGTCGGCCCGCGCGAGTTCGACGAGGGGCACGTCTACACCGAAGACGGCACTCCTCACGTGGCGCCGGGGGTCACCGCCGAGCTCGTGGTGCACGTCGTCGGGGTGCGGTTCGTCGCCCCGGTGCGCGTGGTCTCGGTGACCAGCGACGAGCACCGCGTGGGTTTCGCCTACGGCACCCTGCCCGGGCATCCCGAGATCGGCGAAGAGAGCTTCATGGTCGAACATCGGCCCGACGACTCGGTGTGGGTGACCATCCGCAGCTTCTCGAAGCCGAGCACGTGGTACTACCGCCTGGCCGGCCCCCTCGTGCGCTGGCAGCAACGCAAGACCACCAAGCTCTACCTGCGTGCGCTGCTTCCCGCCCGTGCCTGACGCGGCGACCGCTGTGCCGCGTCGAATGGATGCCCGGGGCCGTCGCCGTGGGTAGCGCCCTGCCGCTCGGCGACCCCGCCCCGCCCGACGGTCTGCTGCCGGCCGGTACGGCCGAGCTCTCGCACGGGCATCCGTTCGGCGTGTACCTGCACGTTCCGTTCTGCCGGGTGCGTTGCGGATACTGCGACTTCAACACCTACACCTCGACCGAGCTGCGTGGCGCGAAACAGCTCGACTACGCGGGCCAGGCCATCCGCGAGGTCGGCTTCGCCGCGGGCGTGCTCGAAGGGTCAGGCGTCGATGCGCGCCCCGTCTCGACCGTGTTCTTCGGCGGCGGAACCCCCACCCTGCTGCCCGCCCACCAGCTCGTCTCGATGCTGCACGCGGTCGCCGACACCTGGGGCCTGGCCCCTGGGGCCGAGGTCACCACCGAGGCGAACCCCGACTCGGTCGACGCCCGGTATCTCGCCGACCTCGCCGCCGCCGGGTTCACCCGTGTCAGCTTCGGCATGCAGTCGGCCGTGCCGCGCGTGCTGCAGACCCTCGACCGCACCCACGACCCCGAGCGGGTGCCGCAGGTCGTCGGCTGGGCGCGGGATGCCGGGCTGCAGGTCAGCGTCGATCTCATCTACGGCACCCCGGGCGAGAGCCTCGACGACTGGAGCCGCTCGGTCGACGCCGCCATCGCCATGCAGCCCGACCATCTCTCTGCCTACGCGCTGATCGTCGAAGAGGGCACCAAACTCGCCCGCCAGATCAGGTCGGGCGTCTACCCCGAACCCGACGACGACCTCGAGGCCGACATGTACGAGCTGGTGGATGCCCGCCTCGGGGCCGCGGGCTACGAGTGGTATGAGGTGAGCAACTGGTCGCGCGCCTCGGCGGCACCGATCCCGCGCGTGGCCGCCCCGCCCGCCGACGCGCTCACCGGCCCGGCCACCCCCGCGACGGAGTACCGTTCGCGCCACAACCTCGCCTACTGGCAGGGCCACGACTGGTGGGGCGTCGGCCCCGGCGCCCACAGCCACGTGGGCGGAACCCGCTGGTGGAACGTGAAGCACCCGGCCGCCTACGCCGACCGCATCTTCGCCGGAGTGTCGCCGGCTGCGGGCCGCGAGACGCCCGACGCCGGCTCGCGCGAGATCGAGCGGGTTCTGCTGCTGGCGCGCATCCGTTCGGGGTTGCCGATCGCCTCGCTCGGGCCCGAGGCGAGCCGCGAGGTCGCCGGCCTGATCGCCGACGGCCTGGTGAACGCGAAAGCCGCCTTCGCCGGGTCGATTGAACTGACCCTGCGAGGGCGGCTTCTGGCCGATGCGGTGGTGCGTCGCCTCACCTGAGTGCGGCGACGCGGCCCGGGCGTCGCGCGGTGGCGCCGCCGGGCATCCGCAGCGCTACTTGATGAACTGGATCGTGCACCACTTCGGGTAGTAGTACAGCTCGCCCTTGTTGGCGGCGATGGCGGCGATGATGCTGAAGACCAGCACGATGATTCCCGCGGCGATGATGATGAAGATGCCGATGATGAGGAACGTCAGAATGCTGCCCACGACGTAGGCGATGAGCATCGTGAGCTGGAAGTTCAGCGCCGTCTTGGTGTGTTCGAGAATGAACTCGCCGCGGTCTTTCAGCACGAGGTAGCCGATCAGCGCCGGCAGGAAGCCGAAGATGATGCCGCCGACGTGGATGAGCGTGGCCCAGAGCCGCTGGTCTGAGGGGCTCATGGGCGGCTGGGCCGCGTAGCCGCCGACGGGCGGAGGGCCTGCGGGCGGGGGCCCCTGGGGTGGCACCGGTGGCCCGACGGGCGGCTGCCCGGGCGGGGGCGGAGGCGGGGTGGGAGGTACGTTCGTCATGTCAGTGCCTTTCGATTACTTGATCCACCGGTAGTTGAACGGATAGCGATAGGTGCCGCCGCCATTGACCCGTACTCCACCGATGATGGCGAACACGAGATTGACAATCAAGACCGCGACCCACACGAGCGTCAGCAGCAGGCCGAGAACGAACCCCAGAATCGGGATCACGCCGAGGATGGCCGAGAGGATGTTGACGATGACGATCACGCCGGTGACGTTGATCGTCCAGTTCAGGGCCTCCTTGCTCTCCTGGTTCACCAGCGGCCCGCGGTCTTTGAACACGAGGTAGATGATGAGGGCCGGAACGAGCAGGATGATGTTGCCGAAGTGGGCCAGACTCGCCCAGAGCTTGTCGTCGGCGGCCGAGAGGGGCGCGCCCGCGGCCGGCGCAGGGCCGGGCTGGTAGGGCGGCGGTTCGTTGGGGTCAGACATGGTCACAAGATAATGCCGACCTGTGACCTGAGGCAATGATATTTGCTCAGCGTGTCGGATACTCGGCGAAAGTCGTACGCCGTGGTGGCCGATATATAATTGGCACTCTGAACACTGGAGTGCTAAGCACCGGCACGAGGAAGGCAGGCAACGGCAGTGGTCTCTGAACGCAGCCTCGAAGTGCTTCGCGTGATCGTGCACGACTATGTGGCCTCCCGCGAGCCCGTCGGCTCGAAGTCGATCGTCGACAGGCACTCCTTCGGGGTGTCGGCCGCCACGATTCGCAACGACATGGCCCTGCTCGAAGAAGAAGAGTTGATCGTGGCCCCGCACACCTCGTCGGGCCGCATTCCCACCGACAAGGGCTACCGCCTCTTCGTCGACCACCTGGCCGACCTGAAACCGCTGTCGCCCGCCCAGCGGCAGGCCATCGAGACCTTTCTCGGCTCTTCGGTCGACCTCGACGACGTGCTCGCCCGCACTGTTCGGCTGCTCTCGCAGCTCACCCAGCAGGTCGCGCTGGTGCAGTACCCCTCGCTGTCGCAGGCGAAGGTGCGCCACATCGAACTCGTCGCACTGACCTCCACCCGCCTGCTGACCGTGGTGATCACCGACACCGGCCACGTCGAACAGCGCATCGTCGAGCTTCCGGTTGCTGCCGACGACGACTTCCTCGCGGATGTGCGGGCGCGCGTCAATGCGTCGGTCTCCGGCCTGGGGCTCGACGAGGCGGCCGCGAGGCTCGCCGTCTTCACCGAGCAGTTCGTGGCCGATCGCCGGGTATCCGTCGCCGTCATCGCGGCCACCCTGGCCGAGCAGGTCACCGCCAACCGGCAGGAGAAGCTCATCATCGCGGGGGCCGCAAACCTCGTGCGCACTGAGGGCGACTTCGCCGGCAGCATCCTTCCGGTGCTCGAGGCGGTCGAAGAGCAGGTTGTTCTGCTGCGGCTGTTCAGCGAGATGCAGGCCGACGAGCACGGCATCTCGATCAGCATCGGCCGTGAGAACGCTCCGTTCGGCCTCGCCGAGACCTCGGTGCTGGCCAGCGGTTACAGCTCGGCGGGCGGCGCGGTCGCCCGGCTCGGCGTGCTCGGCCCCACCCGCATGGACTACTCCAGCAACATCGCGGCCGTTCGCGCGGTCGCCCGCTATCTCTCGAAGAGCCTCGGCGAATCGTGATCATCTCGTGGTCGAAACAGCAGCGGTGATCCGCTTTCGGCCCGGCAACCCACCCAAACGCAAAGGAGAGGCCCTTCGTGGCTGACCACTACGACGTACTCGGTGTCGAACGCGACGCGAGTGCTGATGAAATCAAGAAGGCGTACCGTCGCCTCGCGCGCGAGCTGCACCCCGACGTGAACTCGAGCCCGGATGCCGAAGAGCGCTTCAAGGCGGTGACGCACGCCTATGACGTGCTGAGCGACCCCGGGCAGCGCCAGAGCTACGATCGCGGCCCGCAGGCCGGTTTCGGGGGCGGTGGCGCAGGCGCCCAGGGATTCGGCGGCTTCGGCGACATCTTCGAGACGTTCTTCGGCGGCCAGCAGGGCGGCCAGCGCGGCCCGCGCTCGCGTGCCGAACGCGGGCAGGACGCCCTGCTGCGCGTCGAGGTCGACCTCGGCGAGGTCATCTTCGGCACCCACCGCGACCTCGAGGTCGACACAGCGGTCATCTGCGAGACCTGCCACGGCTCGTGCGCGCAGCCGGGCACCTCTGAGGTCACCTGCGACATCTGCCACGGCACCGGCCAGATCTCGCGCACCGTGCGCTCGCTGCTCGGCAATGTGATGACCAGCTCGCCGTGCGGCACCTGCCGCGGCTTCGGCACGATCATCCCCGCGCCCTGCGTCACCTGCCAGGGCCAGGGTCGCGTCCGCGCGCGACGCATCATTCCCGTCGACATCCCCGCCGGCGTCGACACCGGCCTGCGCCTGCAGATGCCCGGCCAGGGCGAGGTCGGCCCCGCGGGCGGCCCGCAGGGCGACCTCTACCTCGAGGTGAAGGTGCGGCACCACGACGTGTTCAGCCGCAACGGCGACGACATCCTCTGCACCCTCGAGGTGCAGATGTGGGACGCGGTGCTCGGCACCACGACCACCGTCAACGCGCTCGACGGCGACGTCGAGATCGAGCTGAAGGCGGGCATCCAGAGCTCTGAGGTGGTCACGGTCAAGTCGCGCGGTGTGACCAAGCTGCGCGGCGGCGGCCGGGGCGACCTGAAGATCGGCATCCAGGTGGTGACGCCGACGAAGCTCGACCACAAGCAGAAAGAGCTGGTCAAGCAGCTGGCAGCCGCCCACAAGTACCCGGCCCCGTCGCTCGGGCAGTTCCAGCAGGGGCTGTTCTCGAAGCTGCGCGACCGTTTTCTGAACTGATGGCCTCGCTGTACCTGCGCGAAGACCTGCGCGACATTCCGCACGACGTCTCTGACGTCGTCTCGCTGCACGGCGACGAGCAGAAGCACGCCGTGAAGGTGAACCGGCTGCGCGTCGGCGAGGAGACCTCCATCGGCGACGGCCGCGGGCTGATGGTCACCGGGCCCGTCATCGCGGTCTCGAGCACCGTGCTGAGCATCGCGGTGACGCACGTGCTCGACGTTCCGGTGCCCGAGCTCTCGATCTGGCTCGTGCAGGCGCTCGCCAAGGGCGACCGCGACGAACTGGCCATCCAGGCGGCCACCGAGCTCGGCATCGACGGCGTGGTGCCCTGGGCGGCCGAACGGTCGGTGTCGCGCTGGGTGGGCGACAAGGTCGCGAAGGGCATCGACCGCTGGCGCAGTGTCGTGCGCGAGGCGACGAAACAGTCGATCCGTGCGTGGGTGCCCGAGGTGAGCGGGCTGCACACGACGAAAGAGCTCGTCGCCCTCGCCGAGCGCACCCGGGTGCTCATTCTCGAGCCCACCGCCGAGCATCCGATCAGCTCTGTCGACCTCGCCGCCGTCGCGCAGAGCGACATCGCGGGGGAGGGCGTCGCCCAGAACCCCGACAGCACCCTGCCCGACCTCGTGCTGGTCGTGGGCCCCGAGGGCGGCATCGCCGAACGTGAGCTCGACGACCTGACGAAGGCCGGCGCCACCGCCGTGCGGCTCGGGCCCGGCATCCTGCGCACCTCGTCGGCGGGGCCCGCGGGGCTCGCCGCGCTGAACGTGCTGCTGGGCCGGTGGTGACGACCGGGCGGTCTGTCAGCTGCTCACCTTAAGATGGACGACATGCCAGCTTCAACCGAGCCCTCCATCTTCAGCCGCATCGTCGCGCGTCAGATTCCGGCGACCATCGTGGCCGAGACCGAGCGCGTGATCGCGTTCGCCGACGTGGCACCCAAGGCGCCGGTGCACCTGCTGGTGGTGCCGAAGACCGAACAGTATGCGAACGTCGTCGAGCTGGCCGCGGGCGACCCCGGGCTGCTCGCCGAGGTGGTCGCCATAGCGAACGATGTCGCCGCCGAACACGCGGGCAGCGACTTCCGGCTCATCTTCAACACGGGCGAGGGGGCCGGGCAGACCGTCTTCCACGTGCACGCCCACGTTCTCGCCTGGCCCGACGGCGGCAGCACCACCGCGAGCGATGAGGGTTCACTTGCCACGTTCTGAGTCGTTAGCGAACGGTCGTGGCGCCGCTGCGCGCGCCGGCGCAGACCCGAGCGGCGGCGGCGCGCTCTCCGACGCGGTCATCCACGTCGACGGGCTCGCCATGGTGCGCCTGCTCGGCCCGCAAGACCGGCTGGTCACCCTCGTCGAGAAGCAGTACCCCACGGTGGGGCTGCACGTGCGGGGCAACGAGATCACCCTGCAGGGCCCCGAGGCCGATGTCGAGTCGGCGCACCGTCTGATCGACGAGCTCGTCGAGATGGTGCGAAACGGCAACGACGAGCTCACCGAGATCGAGGTGACGGCGTCGGCGCGGATGCTCGACTCCGGCAGCACGACCAGCCCGTCTGACGCGCTCGGCCAGCCCATCCTGAGCGCCCGAGGCCGAACGGTTCGGGCCAAGACGCTCGGGCAGAAGCAGTACATCGACGCGATCGATGAGAACACCATCGTGTTCGGCATCGGCCCGGCGGGAACCGGCAAGACGTACCTCGCCATGGCGAAGGCCGTGCAGGCCCTGCAGCGCAAAGAGGTCAACCGCATCATCCTGACCCGGCCCGCGGTCGAGGCCGGCGAGCGGCTGGGCTATCTGCCCGGTTCGCTGACCGACAAGATCGACCCGTACCTGCGGCCGCTCTTCGACGCCCTCAACGAGATGCTCGATCCCGAGGTGGTGCCGAAGCTCCTCGCGACGGGCACCATCGAGGTGGCGCCGCTGGCCTACATGCGTGGCCGCACCCTCAACGACTCGTTCATCGTGCTCGACGAGGCGCAGAACACGACGCCCGAGCAGATGAAGATGTTCCTGACCCGCCTGGGCTTCGGCTCGCACATGGTCGTCACGGGCGACATCACGCAGGTCGACCTGCCGGTCGGCACCAGCGGTCTGCAGGTCGTGCGAGGGGTGCTCGACGGCATCGACGACATCCACTTCGCCACGCTGACCAGCGCCGACGTGGTGCGGCACTCGCTCGTCGGCCAGATCGTCGACGCCTACACCGGGTACGAGCAGACGCAGCTGGCCAACCGGGCGCAGGCGGCTGCCCGCCGGGCGGCCGCGCAGGCCGCGCCCGCCGCCCCGACCGCCGCGCAGGCCGCGCCGGCCGCCCCGACCACCGCGCCATCCGCGGCCACCACCCAGGGAGACCCCGCATGAGCATCGAAGTCAACAACGAGTCGTCGATCCCGGTCGACGAGCAGGCGCTGTTGCGGTTGTCGACCTACGCCCTCGACCAGCTGCACGTGCATCCCGACGCCGAACTGGCGATCGTGCTGGTCGACGAGGCCGCGATGGAGCAGCTGCACGTGCAGTGGATGGACGAACCCGGCCCCACCGACGTGCTCAGCTTCCCGATGGACGAACTGCGGCCCGGTACGGAGGAGGCTCCCACGCCCCCCGGCCTGCTCGGTGACATCGTGCTCTGCCCGCAGGTGGCCGAGGCGCAGGCCCAGACCGCCGGCCACTCCACCCTCGAAGAGCTGCTGCTCCTCACCACCCACGGCCTGCTGCACCTGCTCGGCTTCGACCACGCCGAGCCCGCCGAAGAGAAAGAGATGTTCGGCATCCAGGGCGACATCCTGGTCGGCTTCGCCCTGACGGAGCGTCGCCGCCGAACATGAACTCCCTCTCGCTCGTCGGCCCGTTCATCGCAGTCGCCTTCGTTCTCGTCGTTTTCGGCGGCCTGTTCGCGGCGGCAGACTCGGCGATGGCCTCGCTGTCGAGGGCAGACATCCTCGAGCTGGCCGAGAACTCGCGCGCGCCCCGGTCGCTGCGTGCCATCGCCGAAGACACCGGCGCCCACATCAACGTGGTCAACTTCGTGCGCGTCGTCGTCGAGACCTCGGCCGCCGTGCTGGTCACCATCGCGCTGGCGTTCAGCCTCGACGAGATCTGGCTCGCGCTGGTGCTGTCGATCCTCATCATGACGGGTGTCTCGTTCGTGCTCGTCGGCTCGAGCCCGCGCAGCGTGGGGCGCGTGCACTCGCGCATCGTGTTGCGGCTCACCGCCGTTCTGGTGCACCTGCTGCGCGTTCTGCTCGGGCCTGTAGCGAACGCCCTCGTCGCCATCGGCAACCGCGTCACGCCGGGCCGCCCGCGCTCGGCCACCTTCTCGTCTGAAGAGCAGCTGCTCAGCATGGTCGACGAGGCCACCGAGCTCGACGTGCTCGAAGAAGACGACCGCGAACTGATCCACTCGATCATCGAGTTCAACGACACCGTCGTGCGCGAGGTGATGATTCCGCGCACCGACATGGTCACGGTCGAGCAGGGCGCCACCGTCGGCCAGAGCATGGGCCTCTTTCTCAGCCGCGGGGTGAGCCGGATGCCCGTGGTGGCCGACGACGTCGACGAGATCACGGGCATCCTGTACCTGCGCGATGCCGCGCGGCTCAGCCATGAGAAGCCGAAGAAGGTCGACGTGGTCACGGTGGCAGAGCTGGCCAAGCCGGCCCTGTTCATCCCGGAGTCGAAGAAGGTCGACGACACACTGCGCCAGATGCAGCTCGAATCGAACCACCTGGCCATGGTCGTCGACGAGTACGGCGGAATCGCCGGTCTCGTCACCCTCGAAGACCTCATCGAAGAGCTGGTCGGCGACATCTCCGACGAATACGACCGAGAGGTCGTCGAGGTCGAAGAGCTGTCGTTCGGCGTCTACCGGGTCAGCGCCCGGCTGCCGGTCGACGAGCTCGGCGAGCTGTTCGGCCTCGAGCTCGACGACGACGACGTCGACTCGGTCGGCGGTCTGCTCGGCAAGGCGCTCGGCCGGCTGCCGGTGCAGGGTTCGGTCGCCCACACCGCCGGGCTCACCCTCACGGCCGAGCGAACCGACGGCCGCCGCAAGCGAATCAGTACAGTGATCGTGCAGCGTGACGCGACCACGGCGGCGCCCGAGAACGTGAGCACCGACACCCGGCCGCAGACCCTGGCCGCGCCGAAGCGCCAACCCGAACCACGGAAACAGCCCGAAAAGGGGTCAGTATGACCGGCTCAGACTTCATCTCAGCACCCGGCTTCCGAGCCGGCTTCATCTCGTTCGTCGGCCGGCCCAACGTGGGCAAGTCGACGCTCACCAACGCGCTGGTCGGCGAGAAGGTCGCCATCACCAGCTCGAAACCGCAGACCACCAGGCGGGCGATCCGCGGTATCGTGCACCGCCCCGACGGCCAGCTCATCCTGGTCGACACCCCGGGTATGCACCGCCCGCGCACGCTCCTCGGCGAGCGGCTGAACTCGGTGGTGCAAGACACGCTCGGCGATGTCGACGTGATCGGCTTCTGCGTGCCCGCCGACGAGAAGCTCGGCCCGGGCGACAAGTTCATCAACGAGCAGCTCGACAACTTTCCCCGCGCGAAGAAGGTCGCCATCGTCACGAAGATCGATGCCGCCTCACGCCCCGCCGTGGCGGAGGCCCTGCTGGCGGTGTCGCAGCTGCGCGACTGGGAGGCGATCATCCCGATCTCGTCGACCAGCAACCTGCAGCTCGACATTCTGACGGCCGAACTGATCAGGCTGCTGCCCGAGTCAGACAAGCTGTACCCCGACGACCAGAAGACCGATGAGGGCCTCGAGTCGCGGGTGTCAGAACTCATCCGCGAGGCCGCGCTCGAAGGCGTGCAAGACGAGCTGCCGCACTCCATCGCCGTCACCATCGACGACATGATCGAGCGTGACGACCGCGACCTGGTCGAGATCTACGCGAACCTGTTCGTCGAGCGCGACAGCCAGAAGGGCATCATCATCGGCAAGTCGGGGGCCCGGCTCGGCGAGGTGGGGGCCAGGGCGAGGGCGTCGATCGAGCCGCTCGTCGGCAAGCAGGTGTTTCTGAGCATCCGGGTCAAGGTGGCCAAAGACTGGCAGCGCGATGCGAAGCAGTTGGGCAGGCTCGGGTTCTGATCGGATTCGGCGACGGTCGGTCGGCGCCCTGGTTTCGATACGCGACTTCGTCGCTACTCAACCCGCGGGCACGCCGGTTGAGTAGCGCAGCGTATCGAAACCGGACTTCGTCGCTCCTGGGCCCGCGGGCTCGCCGGTTGAGTAGCGCAGCGTATCGAAACCGCACTTCGCCGCTCCGGGCTCGCCGGTTGAGTAGCGCAGCGTATCGAAACCGGACTTCGCTCACGACTTTCACCGCTACCCTGTAATCGTGGCTTCAATGACTATCGACAACCCTTTCGGGCAGGTGCTCGTCGCCCTGGTGACTCCGTTCACCGCCGACGGCGAGGTCGACTGGGCCAGTGTCGAGAAGCACATCGACACAGTCATCACCGACGGGGCCGACGGCATCGTCGTGTCGGGCACGACCGGCGAGACGTCGACGCTCACCGACGCCGAGAAGATCCGGCTCGTCGAGGTCGGCAAGTCGGTCGCCGACGGCCGCGCCAAGATCATCACGGGCGGCGGCTCGAACGAGACCGCGCACGCCATGCAGCTCGCGAAGCAGAGCGAGAAGGCGGGCGCCGACGGCAACCTCGTCGTCACGCCGTACTACAACAAGCCCACGCAGGCGGGGGTGCTCACGCACTTCCGCATGATCGCCGACGCGACCGACCTGCCGGTCATCCTGTACGACATCCCCGGTCGCACGGGCATCCCGATCAGCTACGACACCATTCTGCGCGCCGCGAAGCACCCGAACATCATCGCCATCAAAGACGCCAAGGGCGACTTCAGCGAGGTGAGCCGGGTGCTCAACCAGACCGACCTGATGTACTTCTCGGGCGACGACTCCAACGTGCTGCCGCACCTGTCGATCGGCGCGACGGGGCTGATCGGCGTCACCAACAACATCGCCGCCCGCCCCTACCGCATCATGATCGACGCGGTGAATGCGGGCGACCTCGCCACTGCGACCGCCATGCACCAGACGCTCGAGCCGCTCGTTCGCGCCACCATGACCCATGTGCCCGGAACGGTCGCGGCCAAGTACATCCTGCACGGCCTCGGGCGCATCTCGAGCCCGCGCGTCAGGCTCCCGCTCGTCGGCCCCGAAGAGTGGGAGGCGGCGAAGATCGAAGACGAAATCGACCTCGTGCGCAGCATCCCCGGGGTCTCTTTCAAGAACTTCCGCCCTGATCGCAACGCTGCTGCCGGTGGCGCGCTGCCGAAAATTCCGGGCACCACGCGCGAATGACGCGCGCTGGTCCAGACACCGAATTTGTGAAATAGGAGGGCATATGCCCAACGCCGTATACGAACCACAGAAACTCACCAGCGATACGCTGCGCATCATCCCCATCGGCGGTCTCGGCGAGATCGGTCGCAACATGACCGTCTTCGAGATCAACGGCAAGCTGCTCATCGTCGACTGCGGGGTGCTCTTCCCCGAAGAGACCCAGCCGGGCGTCGACCTCATCCTGCCCGACTTCTCGCTGGTGCGGGGGCGCCTGAACGACGTCGTCGGCATCGTGCTCACGCACGGCCACGAAGACCACATCGGAGCGGTGCCGTACCTGCTGCGCCTGAAGAACGACATCCCGCTGATCGGGTCGGGGCTCACCCTCGCGCTCGTCGAGGCCAAGCTCAAAGAGCACCGCATCAAGCCCTACACCTTCCAGGTCGAAGAGGGCCAGACCGAGCACCTCGGCCCGTTCGAGCTCGAGTTCGTCGCGGTGAACCACTCGATTCCGGATGCTCTGGCTGTCGCCATCAAGACCGCCGCAGGTGTCGTGCTGCACACCGGCGACTTCAAGATGGACCAGCTGCCCCTCGACGACCGCATCACCGACCTGCGCGCCTTCGCCCGCCTCGGCGAGGCCGGCGTCGACCTGTTCCTCGTCGACTCGACCAACGCCGACGTGCCCGGCTTCACGCCGTCAGAGCGCACCATCGGCCCCGTGCTCGAGAACGTCATCGCACACGCTCCGCGCCGTGTCATCGTCGCGAGCTTCTCCTCGCACGTGCACCGGGTGCAGCAGGTTCTGGATGCCGCACAAGCCAACGGCCGCCGAGTGGCCCTGCTCGGCCGCTCCATGGTGCGCAACATGACCATCGCCGCCGAGCTCGGCTACCTCAAGGTGCCCGAGGGAGTGCTGGTCGATTTCAAGAAAGCCGGCGACATCCCCGACGACAAGATCGTGTACATGTCGACCGGTTCGCAGGGTGAGCCCATGGCGGTGCTGTCGCGCATGGCCAACCTCGAGCACCAGATCGAGGTCGGGCCCGGTGACACGGTCATCCTCGCCTCCTCGCTCATCCCGGGCAACGAGAACGCGGTCTACCGCGTGATCAACGGCCTCACCAAGCTGGGCGCGACGGTCGTGCACAAGGGCAACGCCAAGGTGCATGTCTCCGGCCACGCCGCGGCCGGTGAGCTGCTCTACTGCTACAACATCCTGCAGCCGAAGAATGTGATGCCGGTGCACGGCGAATACCGGCACCTGGTCGCCAACCAGAAGCTCGCCATCGAGACGGGTGTGCCCGAGCAGAACACGATCATCGCCGAAGACGGCACCGTCGTCGACCTGCGCAACGGCGTGGCACGGGTCGTGGGCCAGTACGACCTCGGTTTCGTCTACGTCGACGGCACCAGCGTCGGCGAGATCACCGACGACGACCTCAAAGACCGCCGCATCCTCGGCGAAGAGGGTTTCATCTCGATCATCGTCGTCGTCGAGGCCGGCACCGGCCGCATCGTCGTCGGCCCCGAGATCCACGCCAAGGGCTTCGCCGAAGACGAGTCGGTCTTCGACAAGGTGAAGCCGAAGATCGCGGCAGCCCTCATGGAGGCCGTGGGCAACGGCACCAACGACACGCATGCGCTGCAGCAGGTCGTTCGCCGCACCGTCGGGCGCTGGGTCAACACCTCCTTCCGTCGTCGCCCCATGATCGTGCCGGTCGTCATTGAGGCCTGACCGAATACGCGTTCAGTCTGGCGAAGTGGCTGGGTGCGAGGACTCCGAATCGTCAACCGCGGTGCTCGCCGCGGAATCCAGCGGCGGGTTCGGAACGGTGTCAGTTCAGACAACTGTTTCGAATCCGCGGATGAATTCGGCTCCCTTCACGCATCCGTTGGTGGTCATCGGGGCCTGATCGAATCTGTGTCGGATGTCGCGTAATGAATGGACCTGATTCGATTGTCTGTCAGTAGAGGCTTTCGAAGGGGGTTCTCATGACAGTCAGAAGTCGCACCCGGATCGGTTTTGTCGGATTGGCGACATCAGCCGCCGTCGGTCTCTGGTTCGGCTCAGCGTCGAGCTCAGGGGCGTCGACGTCGTCGACCACGCCGCTCTCACGTTCACGGTGCCGAGTGATCCCTACGGTCATGGGATCGACCTCTACGGTTATTCCATCACCAACATCGGAACTCTCCAGTTGTCGGACTTCTCGTTCGAGACGGTGTGCAGCGACGGCACGAGCTGCCCAGTGGCCGGTCGGGCGGGCGCCGATCCCGGCCAAATCACCTTTCGCGATAGCATCCCCGACTCTGAAATCGGAAGGACGTGCACGCTTTTCGTCACGGTCGATCAGGTCTACCGCGCGATCCAGCTCACCAATCTCGGCTCTTTCGCGCTTCACACCCCGAATGTGCACATCTCCGGAGCACTGGTCACCGTAGTTCCGCCCGGACGCGGTCAGCAGTACTGACGCGGTGCGAGCTGACGCGGAGGCGAGCGTCCCGTGGGGGGTGCGGCTGCGTGACGGGGTGCGGCTGTGTGACGGGGTGCGGTCGGCGTCGCTGTAGTCGCGTAATGAATGCGGCCGTCGCCCCTCTCTCTGTGTAGACGATCCTTCACAGAAAGAGCCCCCATGTACCCACCGCCCTCCGCGTTCCCACACCTCACCGCGCTCGGTTCCGCTGACAAGCCAGGACGCGCCTCACGCCACGCGGGCGCGGTTGTTCGAGGGCGCGCCCGCGTCGTGGCCGCATCAGCTCTGCTGGGTCTCGTCGCGGTTACTGGCAGCCAGGTCGTCGCCGGCACGGCCCTCGCCGACCCAGCCACGCCGCCGAGCACCGTCATCAACACGACGCTGCCGACGTGGGGCAACCCCCAGGCGCACTACCTCAACATCTACGGAGCCATCGGGGGATTGCGGGCATCCGACAGCCTTGCCGGCTACGCCATCTTCGTGACCTGCGACGATCTCAACAGCTACTCGGTCTCGCTGCAGCGCGTGTCCAGCCCGCCGCTGCCCGACGGCTCGACGGCGATCAGCACCCTCCTGTCGATCCCGCCCGTCGAAGAAGGCCACACCTGCCGCATCCAGACCACCGCACCCCTGGGCCGCGAGGTGCGCCTCAGTACTACCGGCTGGTCGCCTGCCGCCTACGGCTACTGGTCGCTCGCGCTCTCGGGCTCAGTGCTCGCGGTGCCAGTCGTCGTGCCGCCGCGCGGCGGTGCGTACTGACAGTGTGAGGAACTCGCGTAATGGATTCAATTGATCTGTATCTCTCAGGTAAGACCTCCTGAAAGGACAAATTATGACCTCCGCACTTCGCAAACGAATTACAGCTGTTAGCCTCACGGGTGTGGCGGCGATCGCGCTCGCTTTCGGCGGCGCAGCTGCCGCTCACGCCGATGGTGCGCCGACAACGGGCTACCCCAATCTCGGCTACGTCACGTTTTCCGTTCCCGACCCAGGTGCCGATGATCGCACCTATGCCTCGCTCGAGGCAGACATATTCGTCCGCAACGCGTCCAGCATCGACATTTCTGCTCATATTTCCTGCAACGACGAGATTTCCTATCCGGTCAGTGTGCGCGCCAGCTCTGGCGCCCTCACCTTGCTGGCGCATCTCCCATTGCCCGAAGTCGGCCATGTCTGCTTCCTGTCGGCGAACACCCGAGACGGCCGAACTGTCGCGTTCAGTCAGGCTCAGGTGACCCGGCTCGACGACCACAGGATGGGAAGCTTGATCTGGGGCCAGTTGGTGACGGTCGTGCGGCCGCGAGGCGGTGCGTACTGAGCGGCAATCGGCGGCCAGCCGGAGCGGCTACCGCCCGAACGGGTGCGGCGACAGTAGCGTAGGCGCATGGCTACGAGTACCAGGTCGAACTCACGCGCCCGCGGCGCGGGAGCGGCGAAGAGCGGTGCCGCGGCGGGTGGTGGCGCCAGCGCGCGCAAACCCGCGAACCGAACTGCGCCGACCACTGTGCAGAAGACGCTGAAGTATCCGGTCGAAGAGCAAGGCCCCGGCCCGTTCGGCGCCATGTACCTCGGCCTCGCGCACCTGGTGGGCGGCGCCGCACGCGCCTTCGGGCACGAGAAGCTCGCCAAGGAGGAGCGCCGCGACGGCTTCCCGTTTCTGCTGGTGCTGCTGGCGATCGCGGGCGCGGTCGTCGAGTGGTTCTTGGTGGCGAACCCGGTGGCGAACCTGCTCGACGCCTACACGTTCGGCGGCCTCTTCGGCAAGGTCGCGTATGCGCTGCCGGTCGTCATGTTCCTGCTCGCCATCTGGCTGTTCCGGCATCCGAACTCCGTTAACGACAACGGCCGCATCGGCATCGGCCTGGGCATCCTGCTGCTCAGCGTGTCGGGGCTCTGTCACGTGTTCAGCGCCCAGCCCTCGCCGGCCGACGGCATGGAGGCCCTCGCCGACGCCGGGGGAGTGCTCGGCTGGGTGATCGCCGCCCCGCTGGTGCTGATCACGACGTCGATCGGCGCAACCATCCTCATCTCGCTGCTGCTGATTCTCTCGCTCTTCATCATCACGAAGACGCCGCCGAACAAGCTCGGGTCGCGCATCCGCGAGCTGTACACGTACCTCTTCGGCGCAGCGTTCGGCGAGGCTCCTCAGCCGCGCGAACCCCGCGATGCCGCAGAGGCGAAGGCTGCCCGATCGGCGAAGGCCGACAAGAACACGTCGACGGATGACCTGCAGCTCGACTTCGAAGACGTCGACGATTCGCTGCCGTGGTGGCGCCGCAACAAGAGCGGTCGCGAAGAAGACCCGGCCTTCGACAGCCCGATCATTCCGACGACCGCGGTCGACAACACCGTCGTCGACCGTACGTTCGTCGAAGACCGCACTCCGGCAACCGAGGTCATCGACAGCACGGCGAGCTTCGGCGCGTCGGTGCTCGACGACATGGAGGCGGCCGAGAACGCCGTGAAGCGGTTCACGGGCGAGATCCTGCCGGGCTCGAAGACTGCCACGGGCATCCGCGACGACTCGGCGACCGACACCACGGCCTCATTCACCGGCGTGCTCTTCGGGTCTGGCGCGGCAGCTGGCGCTGGCGCGGCCGCTGGTTCGGCGACCGCCGCCGGTTCGGGCGTGGGCGCGGCCGCCACCCTGCCCGGCATGGGCGCCGACCAGAGCGCCACTGGCGTCGTGGATGACCGCTTCCTCTCCCTCTCCGAGGTGAAGGAGCAGGAGGCGCAGAACTACTCGCTGCCCCCGGCCGCCTCCCTGTCGCTCGGCGAGCCCTCGAAGGCGCGCTCCCAGGCGAACGATGACATCGTGGCCGCGATCACGAACGTACTGCAGCAGTTCCAGGTCGACGCCAAGGTCACCGGGTTCTCGCGCGGCCCGACCGTCACGCGCTACGAGATCGAGCTCGGCCCGGGCGTGAAGGTCGAGCGGGTCACGGCGCTCAGCAAGAACCTCTCCTACGCGGTCGCCAGCAACGAAGTGCGCATCCTGTCGCCCATCCCGGGCCGCAGCGCCATCGGCGTCGAGATTCCGAACACCGACCGCGAGATCGTCGTGCTCGGCGACGTGCTGCGCTCGGCGAAGGCGACCAACGACCTGCACCCGATGACCATCGGTGTCGGCAAAGACGTCGAGGGCAAGTTCATCATCGCGAACCTCGCCAAGATGCCCCACCTCCTGGTGGCCGGCTCGACCGGCTCGGGCAAGTCGAGCTTCGTCAACTCGATGGTCACGAGCATCCTGATGCGCGCCAAGCCCTCCGAGGTGCGCATGGTGCTCATCGACCCGAAGCGCGTCGAGCTCACGGCCTATCAGGGCGTACCGCACCTCATCACGCCCATCATCACGAACCCGAAGAAGGCCGCCGAAGCGCTGGCCTGGGTCGTGAAGGAGATGGACATGCGCTACGACGACCTCGAGAGCTTCGGCTTCAGGCACATCGACGACTTCAACCGCGCCGTTGTGAACAACGAGATCATCCTGCCCGTCGGCAGCCATCGCGTGCTCAAGCCGTACCCGTACCTGCTGGTCGTGGTCGACGAGCTCGCCGACCTCATGATGGTGGCGCCGAGAGATGTCGAAGACTCGATCGTGCGCATCACACAGCTGGCCCGGGCATCCGGAATCCACCTCGTGCTCGCCACGCAGCGCCCGTCGGTCGACGTCGTGACGGGGCTCATCAAGGCAAACGTGCCCTCGCGGCTCGCGTTCGCGGTGACGAGCGTCACCGACTCGCGGGTCATCCTCGACCAGCCGGGTGCCGACAAGCTCATCGGGCAGGGCGACGCGCTCTTCCTGCCGATGGGCGCGTCGAAGTCGATCCGCGTGCAGGGCGCGTGGGTGAGCGAGAGCGAGATCGAGAAGGTCGTTCAGCACGTCACCCGGCAGGCGCGGCCCGAGTACCGCAATGACGTGACCGTCGCGGCGGTCAGCAAGCAGATCGACTCCGACATCGGCGACGATCTCGAGGTGCTGCTGCAGGCCGCCGAGCTCGTCGTGAACACGCAGTTCGGTTCGACGTCGATGCTGCAGCGCAAGCTGAAGGTCGGCTTCGCCAAGGCGGGGCGCCTGATGGATCTCATGGAGTCGCGCGAGATCGTCGGCCCCTCCGAGGGTTCGAAGGCCCGTGACGTGCTTGTGAAGCCCGACCAGCTGCCCGAGGTGCTCGCCATGCTGCGGGGGTCGGATGCCGTGAGCCCCGGTGCTGGCGGTGCCGGCGGTTCGGCACAGCACTCCGCTCCGTCACAGGCCGCCGTCTCTGCGGAGTCTGCACAGATGTCGTACTCCGACCCTCTCGCCGAGCCCGGCCCCGGCTATCCTGAAGAAGAGGCGGCATCTGACGAAGACGCGTGGGGCCTCACCGGCAGAGAGTAGTACCCATGACCGTTCCAGGCGATCCCGGCGCTTCGGCGCCCACCCCGGCGTCCACTCCAGCGAAGAACAGCAACTGGAACCTGCCGAATGCCATCACCATCGTGCGCATCCTGTTGGCACCGGTGTTCTTCATCATGCTGCTGGCCGACAACGGCTCCGACGGCCTGCTGCGCTACCTCGCCGCCATCCTCTTCGTGGTGGCCATCGCCACCGACGGCGTCGACGGCCACCTCGCGCGCAAGAACAACCAGGTGACCGACCTCGGCAAGATTCTCGACCCGATCGCCGACAAGGTGCTCACGGGGGCCGCGCTGGTGGGCCTGTCGATTCTGAACGAACTGCCGTGGTGGGTGACCATCATCATCCTGATCCGCGAGATCGGCATCACGGTGTGGCGGTTCGCGGTCATCAAGCGGAGGGTCATCCCGGCCTCGCGCGGCGGCAAGCTGAAGACGCTGGCGCAGTCGTTCGCGATCTCGTTCGCCCTGTTCCCGTTCTCCACGTTGTTCGGCGGGTCTGACCCGGTCGTGATCACGTTCAACGTGATCAACATCGTGCTCATGTCGATCGCGTTCATCCTGACCGTCATCACCGGCATCGACTACCTGATCCAAGACCGCAAGCTCAACAAGGGCACTCCCGCGGGCACCGCTGCCGCATGAGTGAGACTGACGACGACGGCGTCGACCTCACGGCGCGCCTCATCGCCGATCTCACCCGCCGCGGTGAGACGGTCGCCGTCGCCGAATCGCTGACCGGCGGCCTGCTCGTGGCCGAGCTGATTCGTGTGCCCGGCGCGTCGACCGTCGTCTGGGGCGGGGTCGTTGCGTACAACACGGCGATCAAGGCGTCGGTGCTGGGCGTCGACTCGAACCTGTTGCGCAGTCACGGCGCCGTGCATCCGACGGTCGCGGTTCAGATGGCCGAGGGGGTTCGCCACGCCCTCGCCATCGACGGATCGCCGGCCAGCATCGGTATCGCGACGACGGGCGTGGCCGGCCCCGACCCGCAAGACGGGCAGGCGCCCGGAATCGTGTACATCGGCCTTGCGATCGGTGACGACTCGTGGAGCTTTGACCTGCATCTCGAGGGCAGCAGAGACCAGATCAGGGCCGCAGCGGTCAGCGAGGCCGTGCGAATTCTGCGCACGAAGTTCTGAGATTCGAGGCCCCGATGTTGCGTGGGAATGACTCAGGTTTCAATCTCGTTACACCTGGTGTCATTAACAAGCAAAGTCCAGTCTTCGTCGTTTAGAGTTTGTGCAACGGGCGAGTAGTGTTACTAACCCGATTCATCACCGTTCGACTGAGATAGACACGCAAGGAGGCTCCAATGATTTTAGTTCGTCAAGAGATCGGCGACGTGCTGCGGGACTTCCGTCTTCAGAAGGGCAGAACCCTTCGCCAGGTGGCCAGCAAGGCCAGCGTCGCACTCGGGTACCTCAGTGAGGTCGAGCGTGGCCAGAAAGAAGCCTCGAGCGAAATCCTCGCCTCTGTCGCAGAAGCACTCGACACCCCTATCTCGGTCATCATGCGCGAGGTCGGCGATCGACTCGCCGTCATCGAAGGCATCGACACGATTCCTGACACCGTGCCCGACGACTTCGTCGCAGGTTTCGACGCGCTCGCTGCCCGCTGACCCCGGTTTCATCTCGTCTCGTATGCTCGCCGATTCGTCGGCGAGCATACGTCTTTCACACAGTTAGGTTCTGCTGCATCCGTGCGCCTCAGTGAATTCCGTCAGGCCGTGGCCGATGAGTTCGGCCCCTCGTACGGGCGGGTGGTGACCGGCGACCTCGTTCTCGACGAGTTCTCGGGCCACACCGCCGAACAGGCCCTCGCGGCCGGTGAAGACATCCGCGGTGTCTGGCTCGCGCTGTGTCGTGCGGCCGACGTGCCGCAGAGTCGCTGGTACGGCGTCGGGCTGCCGCAGCCCCGGCAGTAGCGGCGCCCCTCTTCGTCTTTATCTTCGAATCGGGCGACACGCCGCACGTTTCTCTCGAATGTATGTTCGGGTCTTGCTAGTGTGCTCCACAGCAGAGTTTTTCGTGCGTTCTCCACAGAATGGATGCCCGTCGGCAGCAGTGTCGGTGGTGATTCCTATCGTGGTGAGGGTAAGAAACACAAAGCGAATATGCCTTGTCGTCAGCCGCATCGAGACATGACCACGAACCCGTGGCGTGACTCGAGGGCAGGCGCGACAGCCTATAGGCGCACCGAACCGCGGCGCAGGGTCGACGAGGGCTGACAGCCTCTTCGAACCAAGGCGAGCACCTGATTGAAGGAGACCAGCAATGCCCTCAGACGCTACTCGTGAGAAGGCTCTCGAAACAGCTCTCGCCCAGATCGACCGCCAGTTCGGCAAGGGTTCGGTGATGCGCCTCGGCAGCGACGAGCGCGCGCCCGTCGAAACCATCTCGACCGGCTCGATCGCCCTCGACGTGGCGCTCGGCATCGGCGGGCTTCCCCGGGGCCGCATCGTCGAGATCTACGGCCCTGAGTCGTCGGGTAAGACCACGCTCACCCTGCACGCCATCGCCAACGCCCAGCGAAACGGTGGCATCGCCGCCTTCATCGACGCTGAGCACGCGCTCGACCCCGAGTACGCAAAGAAGCTCGGCGTCGACATCGACTCGCTGCTCGTGTCGCAGCCCGACACCGGTGAGCAGGCGCTCGAGATCGCCGACATGCTGGTGCGCTCGGGCTCCATCGACCTCATCGTCATCGACTCGGTGGCCGCGCTCGTACCCCGCGCCGAGATCGAGGGCGAGATGGGTGACTCCCACGTCGGCCTGCAGGCCCGCCTGATGTCGCAGGCGCTGCGCAAGCTGACCGGTGGTCTCAACCAGACCAACACCACGATGATCTTCATCAACCAGCTGCGCGAGAAGATCGGTGTGTTCTTCGGCAGCCCCGAGACCACCGCCGGTGGCAAGGCGCTGAAGTTCTACGCATCGGTGCGCCTCGACATCCGCCGCATCGAGACCCTGAAAGAGGGCACCGAGGCCGTGGGTAACCGCACCCGCGTCAAGGTCGTCAAGAACAAGATGGCGCCGCCCTTCAAGCAGGCCGAGTTCGACATCATCTACGGCATCGGCATCTCGCGCGAGGGCAGCCTCATCGACTTCGGCGTCGAGCACGAGATCGTGCGCAAGTCGGGCGCCTGGTACACCTACGACGGCGAACAGCTCGGCCAGGGTAAGGAGAACTCGCGCCGGTTCCTGAAAGACAACCCCGAGGTCGCCGTCGAGATCGAGAACAAGATCAAGACGAAGCTCGGCCTGCTCGAAGACCCGAACGCCCCGAAGCTGGCTGCAGCCGAGATGGGTGGCACTGTCGAAGCGCTGGCCCCGAAGATCGCCGCACGAAAAGGGGCGTAGGCCATGACGGCGAAGGTCACGTACCTTCCCGGCGTGGTGGGTGCCACCACGCCGGCCGGCGGCGCCGATGGTGTCGATTTGAGTCGTCTCGTTGCCGATCGAGCCTCGAATCGGGCCGGGATCGATCGAGCCTCGAATCGGGCGGGTATCGATCGAGCCTCGAATCGGGCCGGTATCGATCATGTCGAGGTCGACGATGACATCGATGATCTCGGCGGTGACCCGCCCATGACCGAAGGCGAGCGCGCGGCGCACCTTGAGAACATCGTGGTGCGCGCGCTCGCCCGCAAGTCGCTCTCCGAGTGGGAGGTGACTCGGCTGCTCGCGGCGAACGGTGTCGACGAGAGCGAATTCGAGATCTTCCTCGACCGCTACCGCGAGAACCGCTATGTCGACGACTACGACCTCGCCGAGACGCTCGTCGAGTCGCTGCACCGTCGCAAGGGCCTCGGCCGGTCGCAACTCAAGTACGAGCTCGCGACCCGGCACATCCAGCCCGAGATCATCAGTGCGGCGCTCGAGTCGCTCGACGACGACGATGAGCTGCAGCGCGCCATCGAGCTGGCAGAGAAGCGGGCACCCTCTCTCGCCCGGCTCGATGCCGAGACAGCGGAGCGCCGTCTCACGTCGTTCCTGATGCGAAAGGGCTACCCGTCGGGCGTCATCCGCACCGCCGTCACGACGGCCCTCACCCCCCAGCCCCGCGGCGTTCGCTTCCGCTGAGCCTCCGCAGCGGGCCGGCCGGCAGCGGCCGGTGCGGTTCCGCTGCCGTCTACCTGACAATCGCCACGACGGCCAGTCGCAACCACCACGGCGGCCGATCGCGGTCGTACGGCACTCCAGCAGCGGGCCGACCGTAGACTAGAGCCACTATGAGCAGCATCAGCACACGCACGGGCAGCACCGCGAGCAGCACGACTCACCTGGGTGTGGGTTCGTTGGGTTCGGGTGTGCTGACGGCCGGCACCCGCCGCACCGGCGCTGAAGCCGTACCCATCTCTGTCGAGGCGCCCACCATCATCGCCCCCTCGCCGGCTGCACGCGAAGAGTCCGGCCGCGTGCGAACGTACGAGGTGCGCACCTACGGCTGCCAGATGAACGTGCACGACTCCGAACGCCTGAGCGGCTCGCTCGAGGCCGCCGGGTACGTGCGTGACGAGTCGGGCGAGCCCGACGTGGTCGTCATCAACACCTGTGCGGTGCGCGAGAACGCCGACAACAAGCTGTACGGCAACCTCGGCTACCTCGGTTCGGTGAAGAAGCGCCACGAGGGCATGCAGATCGCCGTGGGCGGCTGCCTGGCCCAGAAAGACAAGTCGGTCATCCTGTCGAAGGCGCCGTGGGTCGACGTGGTGTTCGGCACCCACAACATGGGTGCGTTGCCCAGCCTGCTCGAACGCGCACGGCACAACGGCGAGGCCCAGCTCGAGATCCTCGATTCGCTCGAAACGTTTCCCTCAACGCTGCCGACCAAGCGCGATTCGAGCTACGCCGGCTGGGTGTCGATCTCTGTCGGCTGCAACAACACCTGCACGTTCTGCATCGTGCCCGCCCTGCGCGGCAAGGAGAAAGACCGCCGCCCGGGCGAGGTTCTGCGTGAGATCCAGACGCTCGTCGACGACGGCGCCATCGAGGTCACACTGCTCGGCCAGAACGTCAACTCCTATGGGGTCGAGTTCGGCGACCGCCAGGCCTTCAGCAAGCTGCTGCGCTCTGCCGGCCAGATCGAGGGCCTGGAGCGCATCCGCTTCACCAGCCCCCACCCCGCGGCCTTCACCGATGACGTGATCGACGCCATGGCCGAGACCCCCTCGGTGATGCCGCAGCTGCACATGCCGCTGCAATCGGGCTCCGACCGCATCCTTCGGGCGATGAAGCGCTCCTACCGGTCAGAGAAGTTCCTCGGCATCCTCGACCGAGTGCGAGCACGCATGCCGCACGCCGCCATCAGCACCGACATCATCGTGGGTTTCCCCGGCGAGACTGAAGAAGACTTCCAGGAGACGTTGCGGGTGGTCGAGCAGGCACGGTTCGCCACGGCCTTCACCTTCCAGTACTCGATCCGCCCCGGCACGCCGGCCGCGACGATGGCCGACCAGGTTCCGAAGGAGGTCGTGCAAGAGCGGTACGAACGTCTCGTCGCTCTGCAAGACCGCATCGCCTGGGAGGAGAACGAGAAGATCGTCGGCCGCCAGGTCGAGCTGCTGGTCGCCAATGGTGAGGGCCGGAAAGACGCCGACACGAAGCGCCTGAGCGGCCGGGCCGAAGACAGCCGGCTGGTGCACTTCGAGGTTCCCGACGGCGAAACCCCGCCCCGCCCAGGCGACATCGTCTCTGTCGTGGTCACCAGCGCCAAGCCGTACTACCTCATCGCCGACGCCACCGGCACGTTCAGCGTGCGGCGCACGCGGGCCGGCGATGCGTGGGAACGCGAGCAGAGCGACTCCTGTGCGGTGCCCACGACGAGCGGCTCGGCGTCGGGATCCGCCGTGGGCCCGGTGAACCTCGGCCTGCCGTCGCTGCGCGTCGTCTCCGCCTGAGTCAGTGACGCGCGATCCGGTGTCGTCCGATCCGGCGTCACCTGAGCACGTGTCGCCTGAGCCGGCAGCACTCGAGATAGCGTCGGCCGGGCCGGTGTCGCACGAGCCGGTGTCGCCCGACCCCATGCGACGCTCCGCTTCTGACGCGGGCATCCTCACCATCGTCGGGGCCACCGGCACCGGCAAGTCCGACCTGTCGCTCGATCTCGCCGAACGCCTGGCCGCCGAGGGCCGGCCCGCCGAGATCGTGAACGCCGACGCCATGCAGCTCTACCGCGGCATGGACATCGGAACGGCGAAGCTGGCGCCAGACGAGCGGCGCGGCATCCCGCACCATCTGCTCGACGTTCTCGACCCGAGCGACGAGGGTTCGGTCGCGGCCTACCAGGTCGAGGCCCGGGCCGCCATCGACGACATCATCGGCCGGGGCGCGGTGCCGATTCTGGTGGGCGG
The DNA here is from genome assembly GCF_036553535.1 of Subtercola sp. YIM 133946. NCBI lineage: Bacteria > Bacillati > Actinomycetota > Actinomycetes > Micrococcales > Microbacteriaceae > Subtercola > Subtercola sp. YIM 133946. Next base: position 25,385 of record NZ_JAZHPE010000015.1, on the reverse strand, counting down.
CTCTGGGCTCTACATCAGTTCTGTCATCTTCGACTTCCGGTTTCCGGTTCGCGATGCGGCGGTTCGTCAGGCGCTCGAAGACGAGCTCGAACGTCTCGGAGTCGGCATGCTCTACCGACGGCTCGCCGAGGCCGATCCGACCTCGGCCGCGGCCATCGGTGCGCACAACGGCCGACGAATCGTACGGGCGCTCGAGGTGATCGAACTCACTGGTGTGCCCCTCAGCGGACAGTTGCCCGACAAACCGGCGCCGTGGCGCCCGTCGACCATCATCGCGCTCGAGCACCCACGCGACCTGCTCGTCGAACGGCTCGACGCCCGCGTCGAGCGCATGTGGTCGGCAGGCCTCGTGGCCGAGGTGGAGGGCCTCGTGCCGCTCGGGCTCGAACACGGAGTCACCGCTCGCCGCGCCATCGGGTACGCACAGGCCCTGGCGCAGGTGCACGGCACCGCCACCCAGGCCGAGGCCGTCGCCGAGGCACAGGCCCTCACCCGTCGGTACGCCCGGCGTCAGGTGAGCTGGTTCCGGCGCTACCGAGACGCGCAGTGGATGCCCGCGGCCGGCCCGCACCTGGCCGACACCGCCCTCGCCGCCTTCCACGCCGCAGTACCCCCACCGCCGAGCCCCTAGGCTTGAACCATGGCGATCGATCTGCACTTCACCAAGGGCCAGGGCACCGGCAACGACTTCGTTCTGTTCGCCGACCCCGACGGGCTGGTCTCGCTCACCCCCGAGCAGATCGCCTCGCTCTGCGACCGTAACTTCGGTATCGGAGCCAACGGGCTCATCCGTGCGGTGAAGTCGGCCAACCTGCCCGAGGGTGCCGCTTCGCTCGCCGAAGATCCGGCCGCCGAGTGGTTCATGGACTACCACAACGCCGACGGTTCACCGGCCGAGATGTGCGGCAACGGCATCCGGGTGTTCGTGAAGTACCTCATCGAGAACGGTCTCGCCGAGCTCGTTCAGGGCGACACCTTCGTCGTCGCAACCCGTGCGGGCGTCATCGACGTGCAGCGCAACCTCACCGGTTTCCAGGCCGACCTGGGTCGTTGGCGCCTTGAGGGCGGCGAGCCGCTGGTGCGCGCGAAGAACCTGCAGGTCGCCCGCCCCGGTCTCGGCGTGAACGTGGGCAATCCGCACGTCGTCGTCGCGCTTGCCGACGAAGACGAACTCGAGTCTGCCGACCTCAGCTTCATTCCACACCTCGACCCCGCACCGGCCGACGGCGCGAACGTGGAGTTCGTGGTGCCGCTCGAGCCGCTCGTGCGAAACGGCGTCGGGCACATCCGCATGCGCGTGCACGAGCGCGGTAGCGGTGAGACCCTGTCGTGCGGCACGGGTGCGGCCGCGGCCGCGCTGGCCATCCGGTACTGGGCCGGTGCCGGTGCTCCGAATCAGTGGCGCGTCGAGGTGCCGGGCGGCGCCGTCGGCGTGCGCATGTATGCGACAGAAGACGGCGAGCACGTGGCGCTGTCGGGCCCCGCCGAGCTCGTCTTCGAGGGCGACGTCACGCTCACCTGACGTTGCTACTCAGTCGGCTCAGTCTGCTCGTTCTGCTCGAAGCTCAGCCCGGCCTCGTCTGAACCCGGAGCTCAGCCGCGCCCCGTCCGAACCCGAAGCTCAGCCGCGTCGAGCTCGGCCGCGCGGAGTTCAACCGCGTGCACCTCAGCCCCGCAGCCGCGCCCGCAGCACCCGATACCCCTTGCTCGTCGCCGACCGCGACACGCTGAACCCACTCGGCAGCGCCCCCTCGAGCCAGCGGTGCAGCGAGTCTGAACCGAGGTTGCGCTGCACCACGAGCCACGCGTCAGAGCCGGGGTCGAGTCGCGGCAACCATGTCAGCAGCAGATTGTGCAGCTCGTCTTTGCCGACCCTGATCGGCGGGTTCGACCAGATGGTCATGAACAGTATGTCGTCGGGAACATCTGACGGCAGAACCGCGTTGACATTGTCGAGGCCGAGCTTGGCGGCATTGGCCCGCACCAGATCGAGAGCACGTTCGTTGACGTCGACAGCCCACACGGTGGCGTGGGGTGACAACAGAGCGAGAGCGAGCGAGATGGGTCCCCAGCCGCAGCCCACATCGAGCAGATTGCCCCCGGGCGGCGGCGCAGGGGTGTTCGACAGCAACACCTGGGTTCCGGCATCCACCCGGTCAGGGCTGAACACGCCGCCCGCGGTCGTCGCCTGGAACGATCTGCCCGCGATGGTCACCGGTATCTCTTTGAGCCGGAGTTCCGTTGATGGACGCGCTGAAAAGTAGTGCCCATTGTCGGAAGCCATAGAGGGAATGTAGCAAATGAGAGGGTTAGTCTTTACCTAAATGTCTGAACACGATTCACTTTCGACCGACGAGTCGACACCCACCACTTCTGTCGACCGCATCCTTGCGCGCGCCGAGGCACGCTCCTCCGGTTACGCCCTGTTCTCCTCCGGCGCCGCACAGGCGGTCGGCCGCAACACAGTGGATGCTCGGCAGGGCCAGAACCACGACGGAGACCAGTTCGACCTCGCCGATCGCCAGGCCCTGCGCCGGGTGGCGGGTCTCTCGACCGAGCTCGAAGACGTCACCGAGGTCGAGTACCGCCAGCTGCGACTGGAGAACGTCGTGCTGATCGGCGTCTACACCCAGGGCAACCTGGCTGACGCCGAGAACTCCCTGCACGAGCTCGCCGCCCTCGCCGAGACGGCCGGAGCGGTCGTGCTCGACGGGCTCATGCAGCGCCGCGCCACCCCCGACCCGAGCACCTACTTCGGCAAGGGCAAGGCCGCAGAGCTGGCCGGCATCGTGAAGGCGCTCGGCGCCGACACCGTGATCGCCGACAGCGAGCTCGCCCCGAGTCAGCGGCGTGCGCTCGAAGATGTGGTGAAGGTCAAGGTCATCGACCGCACGGCCGTCATTCTCGACATCTTCAGCCAGCACGCCAAGAGCCGCGAGGGCAAGGCGCAGGTCGAACTGGCACAGCTCGAGTACCTGCTGCCGCGACTCCGCGGCTGGGGTGACTCGATGTCGCGCCAGGCCGGTGGCCAGGTGGGTGGCGCCGGAGCGGGCATGGGCTCGCGTGGCCCCGGTGAGACCAAGATCGAGCTCGATCGTCGGCGCATCCACACCCGCATGGCCCGGCTGCGCAAGCAGATCGCGGCGATGAAGCCGGCCCGCGACGCCAAGCGTGCCAACCGCAAGCGCAACACCGTGCCCTCGGTGGCGATCGCGGGCTACACGAACGCCGGCAAGTCGTCGCTGCTGAACCGCATCACCGGGGCCGGGCTGCTCGTCGAGAATGCGTTGTTCGCGACACTCGACGCGACCGTGCGCCGCACGCAGACCTCTGACGGCCGTGAGTTCACCCTTGTCGACACCGTCGGGTTCGTGCGCAGCCTGCCGACGCAGCTCGTCGAGGCGTTCCGGTCGACGCTCGAAGAGGTCGCCGACGCCGACGTCATCGTGCACGTCGTCGACGCCTCGCACCCCGACCCGGCGAGCCAGCTCACCACGGTGCGCGAGGTCATCGGTGAGGCGGGGGCTCGGGGCATCCCCGAACTCGTCGTCTTCAACAAGGCCGACCTGGTGACCGAGAACGACCGCATCGTGCTGCGCGGCCTCGAGCCGAACTCGGTGTTCGTCTCGGCGCGCACGGGCGAGGGCATCGACGAACTTCTCGAGACACTCGACCACATGCTGCCCACACCGTCGATCGAGGTCGACGTGCTCGTGCCCTACGACCGTGGCGACCTCGTCTCGCAGATGCACCAGCACAGCACCGTGCTGAGCACCGACTACGAGGAGGGCGGCACGCGCGTGCGCGCCCTCGTCAACGCCGAGTTCGAGGCACAGCTCGTGGAGTACACCGCCCACTGACCGAGTGGGTGCCCGGCGGCGCCCATTTACACCGAGTGGATGCCCGGCGGCGCCCATCTACACCGAGTGGATGCCCGGCGCCGCCTACCCGCGACGCGGGTCGCCCGGCCACCTGGGCGTCACACCGAGCGCAGCACCGCCACGACCTTGCCCAGCACCGTGGCGTAGTCGCCGAGGATGGGCTCGAAGTTCGAGTTGCGCGGCAGCAGCCATGTGTGGCCGTCGCGCTGCCGGAACACCTTGACGGTCGCCTCGTCGTCGAGCATGGCCGCCACGATGTCGCCGTTCTCGGCCGTGTGCTGCGTTCGAACCACGACCCAGTCGCCGTCGCAGATGGCGGCGTCGATCATCGACTCGCCGACGACCTTGAGCATGAACAGCTCGCCCTTGCCGACCAGTTGCCGGGGGAGAGGGAACACCTCTTCGACCTGCTGCTCGGCCGTGATCGGAATACCGGCGGCGATACGGCCGACCAGGGGTACCAGGGCGACGTCGCCGTGGGGTGTCGGTGAGTCGGTGTTGACCGAGTCGCTCTTCGGAATGTCGATGAGCACTTCGAGAGCCCGGGGCCGATTCGGGTCGCGGCGCAGGTAGCCGCTCAGTTCGAGCTGGTTCAGCTGGTGGGTGACGCTCGACAGCGAGGCGAGGCCGACCGCGTCGCCGATCTCGCGCATGCTCGGCGGATACCCCTGCTGATTCACCGCCTCAGAGATCACCTCGAGAATCGCCAGCTGCTTCTCGCTCAACGACTTGCGTCGCCTTGTTCCGCCACGCTCACTGGGCACGGTGTCTCTCGCTTTCGCTGGGGTTTCGACCCGATGTCAGTGGCTTGCTGTTCACTGTCATCAGTGGCCGGTTCGGTTCGATGTCGACTATCGAAACTGTATCGAACACAGCAAGAAGAACAAACACATGTTCGAGTGTGTCGTCATAATCGTCTGCATATTCGACTTGTACATTCGAACGTTCGAAGATATATTCGGAACACAGCTTCGTACCAGGCGCTCCCGGCCGAGCGCCTGGTACGAAATCCCTGAGAGGGCCACATCATGACTGCACTAGAAATGACTGCTCCATCGGTTCGCCTGCGCCTCACGCGTCGTGGGCGCCTCGTACTCGCGACGCTCGTCTCGCTGCCGCTCATCGCCGCCCTCGTGGCGTTCGCGATCCTGGGCGGTTCGCAGGCCATGGCAACGGGCGAGGGCACCGCGGTCACCTACAGCTATGTCACCGTGCAGCCCGGCGAAAGCCTCTGGGGCATCGCCCAGACTCTCGACCCCTCGGCCGACCCGCGCGATGTCATCGCCGACATCGTCAACCTCAACCAGCTGCAGTCGTCTGACGTGCACTCGGGCCAGCGCCTGGCCCTGCCGCCGCAGTACGCCAAGTAGCAAGCGCGGGCGCACTACCATTGACTGGGTGAGTTCCCTAGCCGATCTGCCCATCCGCGACGATCTTCGTGGCCTGCACCCGTATGGTGCTCCCGAACTGAAGGTCGCCGTTCAGCTCAACGTCAACGAGAACACACACCCCATCCCCGAAGACGTCGCCCGCTCGATCATCGAAGCTCTCGCCCGCGAACTGCTCTCGGTGAACCGGTACCCCGACCGCGAGTTCCTGGCCCTGCGCGACAGTCTCGCCGGCTACCTGGGCGGCGGTCTCACCCGCGACAACCTCTGGGCGGCCAACGGATCGAACGAGATCCTGCAGCAGATCCTTCAGGCCTTCGGCGGGCCGGGCCGTTCGGTGCTTGGCTTTCCGCCCACGTATTCGATGCACCCGATCATCGCGGCCGGCACCGGCACCGAGTGGATTCCGGGCGTTCGCGACGCCGAATACGAGATCTCGCCGGCGACGGCCGTCGACTGGGTCGAACGCACGAACCCCGACCTCGTGTTCTTCTGTTCGCCCAACAACCCCACCGGCACCGCACTGTCGCTCGAGACCATCGCCGCCGCCTACGACGCCACGCCGGGCATCGTGGTCGTCGACGAGGCCTACGCCGAGTTCGGTCACGCCGACGAGCCGACCGCCTTGTCGCTGCTCGAGGGTCGTGAGCGCCTCATCGTCACGCGCACCATGAGCAAGGCGTTCGCCTTCGCCGGTGCGCGGCTGGGCTACCTCGCGGCAGACCCCGCCGTCAGCGACGCCCTGCGGCTCGTTCGCCTGCCGTACCATCTCTCGTCACTCACTCAGGCAGCCGCCGTCGCGGCTCTCGCCCACGCGCCCGAGATGCTCGCCATGGTCGACGACATCAAGACGCAGCGCGACCGCATCGAGGTGACGCTGCGCGAACTCGGCTATCACCCGTACCCGAGCGCGTCGAACTTCGTGCTGTTCGGCGGGGTGCCCGACGCACACCGGATGTTCGAGCAGCTGCTCGAGCGCGACATCATCATTCGCGACCTGGGCATCCCCGGCCACCTGCGGGTCAGCGCAGGCACCGAGGCAGAGACCACCGCGTTCCTCAGCGCGATGAGCGAGCTGACGGAGCAAGCCTGACCGAGCGCTCGCGACCGAACGGGCCCGGCCGGGCATCCTGGCGCCCGGTAGACTTTCGGGCATGCCGATCGAACCCCGCACCGCCAGCCTCACGCGCGAGACCAGCGAATCGAGCATCGAGCTCTCGCTGAACCTCGACGGCACCGGCGTCTCGCACATCGACACTTCTGTGCCCTTCTACAACCACATGCTCACCGCCTTCGCCAAGCACTCGCTGACCGATCTGACGGTGAAGGCCAGCGGAGACACCGACATCGATGTGCACCACACCGTCGAAGACGTCGGCATCGTGCTCGGCCAGGCCATTCGCCAGGCCCTGGGCGACAAGAGCGGCATCTCGCGCTTCGGCGACGCCCTCGTGCCGCTCGATGAGGCCCTGGTGCAGGCCGTCGTCGACATCTCGGGGCGCCCCTTTCTCGTGCACACCGGTGAGCCCGCCGGCTTCGAGCTGCACCTCATCGGCGGCCACTTCACCGGCTCGATGGTGCGGCACGTCTTCGAGGCGATCACCTTCAACGCCGGTCTGACCGTGCACATCACCGTGCTGGGCGGCCGCGATCCCCACCACATCGCCGAGGCCGAGTTCAAGGCGTTTGCCCGCGCGTTCCGGTTCGCCAAGCAGCTCGACCCGAGCGTGTCGGGCATCCCATCGACGAAGGGCGCGCTGTGACCAGGCCCACCGTCGTCGTGCTCGACTATGGCTCGGGCAACGTGCACTCCGCGGTCAAGGCCCTCGAGAAGGTCGGTGCTGACGTCGAACTCACTGCCGACCGCCGTTCGGTCGCCGAGGCCGACGGCCTGCTGGTGCCGGGTGTCGGTGCCTTCAGCGCCGTCATGTCGGCGCTCGACTCCGTGCGCGGCGGCGAACTCATCGACAAGCGTCTCGCCGGCGGCCGGCCGGTGCTCGGCATCTGCGTCGGCATGCAGGTGCTGTTCGGCCGGGGCATCGAGCGCGGCGTCGACACCGAAGGTCTCGGCGAATGGCCGGGCACCGTCGACGAACTGAAGGCGGATGTTCTGCCGCACATGGGCTGGAACACGGTATCTGCTCCCGACGACTCGCGGCTCTTCGCCGGCCTGCACGACGAGCGCTTCTACTTCGTGCACTCCTACGGCGCCCAGCAGTGGGAACTCGATGCGCAACCGCCCCTGCCCGCGGCCGCGGTGACCTGGGCCGACCACGGCGGCGGATTCATCGCCGCCGTCGAGAACGGCCCCCTGTCGGCCACCCAGTTTCACCCCGAGAAGTCGGGCGACGCCGGCCTGCGGCTGCTCGCGAACTGGCTCGAGACGCTCTGACCCGCCTCAAACCACCAACAGCGTCACCACCGCCCCCACCACCCGAAGGATCGCCCGCTCCATGACCGACCAGCCCGCACTCGTTCTGCTGCCCGCCGTCGACATCGCAGACGGCCAGGCCGTGCGCCTCACTCAGGGCCAGGCCGGCACCGAGACCAACCACGGCGACCCGGCCGACGCGGCGGCCGACTGGGTGGCCCAGGGTGCCGAATGGATTCACCTCGTCGACCTCGATGCCGCCTTCGGCCGGGGCAGCAACGTCGACGTCATCAAACGCGTCATCGCCCAGGCCGACAGCATCAAGATCGAGCTCTCGGGCGGCATCCGCGACGACGCCTCGCTCGAGAACGCCCTTGAGAGTGGTGCGACCCGCGTCAACCTCGGCACGGCGGCTCTCGAGAACCCCGAGTGGGCGGCCTCGGCCATCGAGCGGTTCGGCGACGCGATCGCCGTCGGCCTCGACGTTCGCGGCACCACCCTCGCTGCCCGCGGCTGGACCAAGGAGGGCGGCGACCTCTGGGAGGTTCTCGCCCGGCTCGAAGACGCCGGCTGCGCCCGCTACGTGGTCACCGACGTCACCAAAGACGGCACGCTCAAGGGCCCGAATGTCGACCTGTTGATGCAGGTCATGCAGCGCACCGACAAGCCGGTCGTCGCCTCGGGCGGCATCTCGAGCCTCGACGACCTCGTTGAGTTGCGCGCCCTCGTTCCGGCCGGCCTCGAGGGCGCGATCGTGGGCCGGGCGCTGTACGCCGGGGCCTTCACGCTGGTCGAGGCGCTGGCCGTCGCGTCGAACTGACGTGGTGACTGACCTGCGAACTGACGTGGCGAACTGACCTGGCGATAGAAGAACGGAGCGGCGTAGTCGTGCACGACGAGCATCCGGAGCCGCATGCAGGCGCCGCAGATTCTGCCGGCCGGCCCTTTGCCGGCCGCCACTTCGAGGCGAGCACCAGTGCCTTCGAGGGTGATGACGGAACCGCCTCGCCGCAGCTTCTCGACACGATGAGGCGGTTCGGCGCCGGCGAAGCATCGCAGGCCGACGTCGTCGATGCGCTGCGCGAGGTGCGGTTACTCGTTCCGCTGGTCGCTCATGCGGGTGAGACCGGTGTCGACGATCACGGGCACCTCGTCGACAAGACGCAGGAGCTCTCGATCGTCACGGTGACGACGCCCGATGGCCGCTCGGCCCTGCCCGCCTTCACGTCGACCGCGGCCATGACTGCCTGGAATCCGAAGGCCCGGCCGATTCCCACCGAGGCTCGACGCGTCGCGCTGGCTGCGGCGGGCGAGAACACCGACATCGTCATCATCGATGCCACCTCGCCGACCGAGTTCGTCGTGCGGCGACCTGCGGTCTGGGCGATGGCGCAGGGCATCCCATGGCGTGCGCCGGCCGACGATGCCGAGGTTCTGGCCGTCTTCAGCGCATCGGTGGCAGCCGAACCGGCGGTTGCTGCGGTCTCGCTTCAGAACGGTGACCCCACGAGCCGGATGCTCGGGGCCGAACTCGTGGTCAGGCTCGAACTGCGGCCGGGGCTCGACCAGGGTGCGTTGACCACCCTTTTGGCGCGTCTGCACGAGCGCTGGTCGCAGAGCCCCATCGTGGCGGATCGAGTCGATTCGCTCGCCGTGACCCTCGTGGCGGCCCCGAGCTGGGTCTGACCCGTTTTCGCGCCCTTTCGGCACAACCGCACCCCTTCGAAGGGGTGCGGTTGTGCCGAACAGGCGCAGATGTGTCGCGCAGGCTCAGGCGTAGACCGGGCCGGTCAGCTTCTCGCCGGGGCCCTGCCCGATGGGATCGGGGTACGGCGACGCCTCGCGGAAGGCGAGCTGCAGCGACCGCAGTCCGTCGCGCAGGCTGCGGGCGTGCATGTCGCCGATCTCGGGGGCGCCGGCGGTGACGAGACCGGCCAGGGCGATGATCAGCTTGCGGGCCTCATCGAGGTCGAGCTGGTTCTCGGGGTCGTCGGCCAGGCCGACCTTCACCGCGGCCGCGCTCATCAGGTGAACGGCCGTCGTGGTGATGACCTCCACCGCCTGAACGTCGGCGATGTCGCGGGCTTCGTCACTCATTTGCATCCGATCTCACTGTGGGGCGAAGTCTCTGCTAGACTTCTAGGCGGCTCTGGCACCGAGAGGTGTCAGATCGAAAGTGGAGATTCTCCCACCCGCGCTTGACCGCTTGGCTCAACAGCCTCAAGGTTACCGGGTCGATTGCACTCCGCCCGACCTTCACAGAAGGCCGGGCAGGCAGGGTGTGGTGCGTTTTGACAGGTGTGATTCCTGTCGGTGCGTGGTGAACGTTCAGTTTCGTGAGCGCTGGTTGACGCCAGAGGCCCAGCCGAACATCCACCCAGCAGAAGGAGCAACGCATCAGCGATCCCCGTACAAACGACCGTATACGAGTACCCGAGGTTCGCCTCGTGGGTCCGGCCGGTGAGCAGGTTGGCGTCGTGAGCATCGACGTCGCACTCAGACTCGCACAAGAGGCAGACCTTGACTTAGTTGAGGTGGCCCCGAACTCGAAGCCGCCCGTCGCCAAGATCATGGACTACGGAAAGTTCAAGTACGAAGCCGCGCAGAAGGCCAAGGAGGCCCGGCGCAACCAGGCGAACACGATTCTCAAAGAGGTTCGCTTTCGCCTGAAGATCGATGTGCACGACTACGAGACCAAGCGCAAGCGCGCCGAAGGCTTCCTCAAGGCGGGTGACAAGGTCAAAGCGATGATCTTGTTCCGTGGCCGTGAGCAGTCGCGCCCCGACCAGGGAGTCAGACTCCTGCAGAGATTTGCCGAAGACGTGTCGGAGTTCGGTTCTGTCGAATCGAGCCCGACCATCGACGGTCGCAACATGGTCATGGTCATCGGCCCTCTGAAGAACAAAGCAGAGGCCAAGGCCGAGGCCAACGCACACCGCGCCGCAGCGAAACCGCCACGGGAGGCACCCGCCGCCCCCGCTGAATCTCCAGCACCGGTCGACGCCGCTCCGGCCGAATAACGAACCACTACCCACACGAGGAGAGAACTATGCCCAAGCAGAAGACCCATTCCGGGGCCAAGAAGCGCTTCAAGGTCACCGGCAGCGGCAAGATCATGAAGCAGCAGGCCGGCATGCGCCACAACCTGGAAGTGAAGTCGGGCCAGCGCAAGCGTCGCCTGAACACCGACCAGGTTCTTGCCCCGCAAGACGCCAAGGTCGTCAAGAAGCTCCTCGGCCTCTAGAACCGCAGACGTTAGAAAAGGACTGATACAAAATGGCAAGAGTAAAGAGGGCGGTCAACGCCCACAAGAAGCGTCGCGTCATCCTGGAGCGTGCCGAGGGCTACCGCGGCCAGCGTTCGCGCCTGTACCGCAAGGCCAAAGAGCAGGTCACCCACTCGCTCGTCTACTCGTACCGCGACCGCCGTGCGCGCAAGGGTGACTTCCGCCGCCTGTGGATCCAGCGCATCAACGCCGCTGCCCGCCTCAACGGCCTGACCTACAACCGCCTCATCCAGGGCCTGAACCTGGCCGGCATCGAGGTCGACCGTCGTATTCTCGCCGACCTGGCCGTCACCGAGCCCGCCACCTTCGCCGCCCTCGTGCAGAGCGCCAAGGCAGCACTGCCCGCCGACACCTCGGCTGCAAAGGCCGGCGCCGTCGCGTAGTTCGTCGTAAGTCTGGTTGACTTGGCACATGCTTGATAATCCGCGTTCTCCGCGTGTTCGGGCCGTTGCCAAACTTGCCAAGAAGGGGGCCCGGTCTGAGACCGGGCTCTTTCTCTTGGAGGGGCCGCAGGCGGTGGCCGAGGCACTGCTGTTCAGCCCGCAGCTGGTCGTCGAGCTGTACGCCACGCCGACGGCCCTCGAGCGCTACACCGACATCGCCCAGACGGCGGTGGATGCGGGCGTCGACGTCGAGTTCGTCTCCGAGCACGTTCTGGAGGTGATGTCAGATACGGTCACCCCCCAGGGGTTCATCGCCGTCTGTCACCAGTTTCCGACCGCCGTGAAAGACATCTTCGCGGCCGGCCCCCGGCTGATCGCCATCCTCGAAGAGGTTCGTGACCCGGGCAACGCCGGAACGATCATCCGTGCCGCCGACGCGGCCGGGGCCGACGCCGTCATTCTGACGGGCCGCTCGGTCGACCTCTACAACCCCAAGGTGGTGCGCTCGACCACCGGCTCTCTGTTCCACCTGCCGGTGGCGATGGATGCGAACCTCCTCGACGTGAAGGCCCGGGCGGTCGAGGCCGGCCTGCAGATCCTGGCCGCCGACATCAAGGGCGACGACCTGCTCATCGTGCGGTCGACCGGACTGCTCGAACAGCCGACGGCCTGGCTCTTCGGCAACGAGGCGCGCGGTCTCACCGACGAGAACCTCGCGCTGGCCGACCGCGCCGTCTCGGTGCCGATCTATGGCAAGGCCGAGTCGATGAACCTCGCCACGGCCGCCTCGGTGTGCCTCTACGAGAGCGCGTTCGCCCAGCACGCCTGACTAAGCTTGGTTCTCGTGTCTGACTCCAACTCCCTCGCCATCTCCGACGAATCCGTCGCCGCCGCGGTGGCCGCCGCCCTCGCTGCCATCGACGCCGTCAGCGACTCGGCGTCGTTCAAGGCCGCCCGGTCGCAACACGCGGGTGAGGCGTCTGCGCTGGCCCGGCTGAACGGCCAGCTGCGGTCGTTGCCCAACGATCAGAAGGCTGCTGCGGGCAAGCTCGTCGGGCAGGCACGGGCCCGGGTCAACCAGGCTCTCGCTGCGAAGGAGGCCGACGTCGTCGCCCTCGAGAACGCGGCGCAGCTCGCCGCCGAGACGCTCGACGTCACGGCCCTGCCGGTTCGCAAGAAGCTGGGCGCGAGGCATCCTCTCTCGCTGCTGCAAGACAAGGTGGCCGACATCTTCGTGAGCATGGGGTGGGAGGTCGCCGAGGGGCCAGAACTCGAGAACGAGTGGTTCAACTTCGACGCGCTCAACTTCGACGCCGATCATCCGGCCCGCGCCATGCAAGACACCTTCTTCGTCGAGCCGGTGCAGTCGCACCTGCTGCTGCGCACCCACACCTCGCCCGTTCAGGTGCGCTCGCTGCTGAGCCGCGAGCTGCCGGTGTACGTCATCGCGCCCGGCCGCACGTACCGCACCGACGAGCTCGACGCCACGCACACGCCTGTGTTCAGCCAGGTCGAGGGCATCGCCGTCGACAAGGGGCTCACCATGGCCCACCTGCGCGGAACGCTCGAGCTGTTCGCGCGCCAGATGTTCGGCGACGAGGCGAAGATCCGCCTGCGCCCCAACTACTTTCCGTTCACCGAACCGAGCGCCGAGATGGATGTCTGGCAGCCCCGGGCGAAGGGCGGCGCGCGCTGGGTCGAATGGGGTGGCTGCGGCATGGTGAACCCGAACGTGCTGCTCTCGGCCGGCATCGATCCCGATGTCTACTCAGGCTTCGCGTTCGGCATGGGCATCGAACGCACCCTGCAGTTCCGCAACAATCTCAATGACATGCGCGACATGGTCGAGGGCGACGTGCGGTTCAGCCAGCAGTTCGGGATGGTGGTCTGACGATGAGAATTCCCATCAGCTGGCTCGCCGAGTTCGTCGAGCTCCCGGTCGGCACCACCGTCGACGACATCCACGCAGCGCTCGTCAGCGTCGGCCTCGAAGAAGAGGGGTCGCACGACTTCGACCTCGAGGGCCCGATCGTCGTCGGCGAGGTGCTCGAATTCGGCGACGAACCGCAGAGCAATGGCAAGACCATCCGGTGGTGCAGCGTGCGCGTCGCACTTCCCGGGCGGCTCGCCGCCGACGGCGGGGCGGATGTTCGGGGCATCGTCTGCGGCGCCCACAACTTCTTCGTGGGCGACAAGGTGGTCGTGACGCTGCCCGGTGCCGTTCTGCCCGGTGGTTTCGCCATCGCTGCGCGCAAGACCTACGGCCACGTCTCCGACGGCATGATCGCGTCGGCGCGCGAGCTCGGCCTGGGCGACGACCACGACGGCATCCTGCGCCTGGCCACCCTGGGGCTCGATCCGGAGGTCGGCACCGACGCGCTCGCCCTGCTGTCGCTCGACGACGCCGCCGTCGAGGTGAACGTGACGCCCGACCGCGGGTACGCCTTCTCCATCCGCGGCATCGCGCGCGAGTACGCCCACGCGACGGGGGCGGTCTTCCGCGACCCGGCCGCCGGGCTCGACGCACCCGACGACCTCGACGGCTTCTCGGTGGTGATCGACGACGAGGCGCCCATCCGCGGGCGCGTCGGTGCGAGCGTCTTCGTCACGCGTGTGGTGCGCGGCGTCGACCCGACCCTGCCGAGCCCCGCCTGGCTCGTCTCGCGGCTCAAACTGGCGGGCATCCGGTCGATCTCGCTGATCGTCGACATCACCAACTACGTCATGATCGAACTCGGCCAGCCCATCCACGGCTACGACCTCGACCGGCTGACCGGCGGCATCGTGGTTCGCCGGCCGCGCGCGGGCGAGACCCTGAAGACCCTCGACGGCCAGACCCGCACCCTCGACCCCGAAGACCTGGTGATCGCCGACGATTCGGGTGCGATCGGGCTCGCCGGTGTGATGGGCGGGTTCACGACCGAGATCAGCGACGAGACGACGAACGTGCTCGTCGAGGCTGCCAACTTCGATCCGGTGAGCATCGCCCGCACCGCTCGGCGTCACAAGCTGCCGAGCGAGGCGTCAAAGCGATTCGAACGGGGGGTGGATCCCGAGGTGGCCGCGGCTGCCGCGGCACGCGTCGTGCAGCTGCTCGAAGAACTCGCCGGCGGCCGCGCCGACACGCTCGGTTCGGTGCACCACGCCCACACCGCGCTCGAGCCGATCTTTCTGCCCGACTCGTACATCTCCGGGCTCGTCGGTGTGAACTACACCGACGACGAGATCACGTCGTCGCTCATCGAGATCGGCGCCACGCTCGAGTACGCCCACGACGGCCTGCTGGTGACGCCGCCGTCGTGGCGACCCGACCTCACCCACAAGTCGACGCTCGCCGAAGAGGTCGCCCGCATCGTGGGCTACTCGCGCATTCCGAGCGAGGTGCCCGTCGCGCCGCCCGGTCGCGGGCTCACCCGCGAGCAGAGGCTCCGCCGCTTGGCGGGCGAGACACTGGCTTCCGCCGGGTCGACCGAGGTGCTCGCGTACCCGTTCGTCTCGAGCGCGTCGAACGAGCTGTTCGGCTCGCCCGACGGCTCGCCTGTCGCTGCCGTGAAGCTGGCGAATCCGCTCGACGCCGAGGTGCCCTACCTGCGGGTGACCCTGCTGCCCGGGCTGGTCGACATCGCCCGCCGCAACCTCTCGCGCGGCCTCACCGACCTCGCCCTGTTCGAGATAGGCGCGGTCTTCCAGCCGGTCGCCGGCACCCGGTACGGCGTCGAAGAGGTTCCCGCGGGCGCACTGCTGCCGGATGCCGACACCCTCGCCCGGCTCGATGCGAGCATTCCGCCCCAGCCCTGGCACGTCGGCCTGCTCGCGCTCGGCAACGCCATCGACAAGCAGCCGGGCCAGCCCGCGGTGCCGGTCGGCATCGCCGATGTGCTCGACACCGTGCGCGTGCTCGCGGCGGCCCTCGACGTTCCGATCGTCGTGCGGCAGTCGTCGCACGCCGCTCTGCACCCGGGCCGCACGGCCGAGATCGTCGTGCCCATCGAGGGCGCCAACACGGTGAGCGTCGGTTACGTGGGCGAGCTGCTGCCCGCCCTCGCCGGCGACCTCGACCTGCCCCGCGTCGTCGCCGTGTCCGAGCTCGATCTCGGCGCTCTGATCGAACTGGCGGCGCGAACAGTCGAGGCGACCCCGCTCGCCGGCTATCCGGCCGCCACGCAAGACGTGTCGCTCGTCGTGGCCGCCGATGTGCCCGCCGCCGACGTTCTGAACGCGGTACGTCTCGGGTCGGGCGAGCTGCTCGAGAGCATCCGGCTCGTCGACGACTACCGCGGTTCGGGCATTGAGCCCGGGTCGAAGTCGCTGACCTTCGCTCTGCGCTTCAGGGCTCCCGACCGCACCCTCACCGCCGCCGAGGCCAGTGAGGCGCGCATCGCGGGCGCCGCCGAGGCCGAACGACGATTCGGCGCGATCGTTCGCGAGTAGTCGAACGATCGTTCGCCGCCCGCTGGGCGGCACGGCCGACCGAGAGGCGCCCGGCTGGGCGGCACGGCCGACCGAGAGGCGGCCCGCACGGCGGCGCCGGTGACGAAGGGTAGATTTGAGACATGGCGTATTCGGTGGCAGTGGCGGGAGCGAGCGGCTACGCCGGCGGTGAACTGCTGCGACTGCTTGCGGCTCATCCCGAGTTCGAGGTGCGAACGGTCACCGCGAACAACAACGCCGGGCAGCCGCTGGTCGCCGTGCATCCGCACCTGCGCTCCTATGCCGACCTGGTATTGAGCGACACCACGACAGAGGCGCTCGCGGGGCACGACATCGTCTTCCTGGCCCTGCCGCACGGCAAGTCGGGTGCCATCACCGAGACGCTCGACGACAACACGCTGGTCATCGACTGCGGCGCCGACCACCGCCTCGTCAGCGAGGCCGACTGGGCCGCGTTCTACGGCGGCGAGTTCTACGGGGCCTGGCCGTACGGCCTGCCCGAGCTGCTCATCGAGGGTCACCAGAAGCAGCGCACGCGGCTCGCCGGGGTCAGCCGCATCGCCGTGCCCGGCTGCAACGTCACCGCCATCAGCCTCGGGCTGGCTCCTGGACTGCAGGCGGGCGTCATCCAGCCGGTCGATCTCGTCGCTGTTCTCGCCGTCGGGCCGTCGGGCGCGGGCAAGAGCCTGCGCACGAACCTGCTCGCCTCCGAGATCCTCGGCTCGGCCAGCGCCTACGGTGTCGGCGGCAGCCACCGGCACAACCCCGAGATCGTGCAGAACCTGTCGGCCTCGGCCGGTTCACCGGTCACCGTGTCATTCACGCCGGTGCTCGTGCCGATGGCGCGCGGAATCCTCGCGACGTCGACCGCACGTCTCGCGGCGGGCATCACGGCACACGACGTGCGGTCGGCCTGGGTCGACGCCTACGCCGACGAGCCGTTCGTGCACGTTCTGCCCGAGGGGCAGTTTCCGACCGTGTCTGACGTGACAGGCGCCAATACCGCCCTGATCGGCCTCGCCGTCGACGAGGCCGCGGGCCGCGTCGTCACCGTCACCGCCATCGACAACCTCGTGAAGGGCACGGCGGGAGCGGCCATCCAGTCGGCGAACATCGCCCTCGGCCTGCCCGAGACACTCGGCCTGCCCATCGACGGGGTCGCGCCGTGACCCAGCCCAGCACCCCAGGAGCCATCCAGTGAGCGTCACCACCCCCGCCGGTTTCGAAGCGGCCGGCATCGCGCGCGGTCTGAAGTCGAGTGGCGACCTCGACCTGGCCCTGGTGTTCAACCGCGGGCCGAGCGCGGCGGCGGCTGCGGTGTTCACGTCGAACCGTTGCAAGGCCAACCCGGTGCTGTGGTCAGAGCAGGTCATCGCCGACGGGGTGGTGTCGGCGGTCATCCTGAACTCGGGCGGCGCCAACTGCTACACCGGCTCGTTCGGATTCCAGACCACACACCAGACGGCCGAGGCGGTCGCCGCCAGCCTCGGTGTCTCGGCGGGCGACGTCATCGTCTGCTCGACCGGGCTGATCGGCACCGGCGACGAGGTCTTCCGCGACAAGGTGGTCGGCGGTGTTCCGGCCGTCACGGCCGCGCTGTCGGCAGACGGCGGCTCTGCAGCGGCGCACGCCATCATGACCACCGACACCAGGGCCAAGCAGTCGGTCGCGGTGGGCGACGGATGGTCGATCGGCGGTATGGCGAAGGGCGCCGGCATGCTCGCGCCCGGGCTCGCCACCATGCTCGTCGTCATCACCACCGACGCAGACCTGCCCGCCGAGTCGCTCGACGCCGCCCTGCGCGCAGCCACCCGTGTCACGTTCGACCGGGTCGACTCCGACGGCTGCATGTCGACCAACGACACTGTCACGCTGATGGCGAGCGGAGCATCCGGAGTCACCCCCGACGTCGACGACTTCACCGTGGCTCTCACCGGGCTGTGCCACGACCTCGCTCTGCAGTTGCAGGGCGACGCCGAGGGCGCGAGCCACGACATCACCATCACGGCTCTGAACGCGCGCACCGAAGACGACGCCGTCACCGTTGCGCGAGCGGTGTCACGCAGCAACCTCTTCAAGGCAGCGATCTTCGGCAACGATCCCAACTGGGGTCGCGTGCTGGCCGCGGTGGGCACGACCGACGCCGAGTTCGACCCCTACAACATCGACGTCACCATCAACGGCGTGAAGATCTGCAAGGCGGGTGAGCCGTTCGAAGACCGCGACCTCATCGACCTCGCCCCTCGCGCGGTGAGCGTGCTGATCGACCTGCACGTCGGCGACGCCACGGCCGAGATCTACACGAACGACCTCACCCACGACTACGTTCACGAGAACAGCGCGTACGCCAGCTGATGACCGACACCGCCCACGATCTCGCCGCTGTGAAGGCCGCGACCCTCATCGAGTCGCTGCCCTGGCTGAAGACCTTCCACGACCAGGTCATGGTCATCAAGTTCGGCGGCAACGCCATGGTCGACCCCGACCTGCAGCGAACCTTCGCCGAAGACATCGTCTACCTGCGCTACGCCGGCATCAAGCCGGTGGTCGTGCACGGCGGTGGTCCGCAGATCTCACGGATGCTCGACCGACTCGGCATCGAGAGCGAATTCCGCGGCGGCTATCGTGTCACGAGCCCCGAGGCGATGGATGTCGTTCGCATGGTGCTCACCGGCCAGATCAGTCGCGACATCGTCGGGCACATCAACGAGCACGGCCCCCTGGCCACCGCGCTGTCGGGCGAAGACGCCGGGCTCTTCGAGGGCCGGCGGCGCCTGCTCGAGGTCGACGGCGAGACCGTCGACCTCGGCCTCGTGGGCGACGTCGTCGGGGTCAACCCGGGGGCGGTGTTCGAGCACCTCGCCGCGGGGCGCATCCCGGTGGTCTCGTCGATCGCGCCCGACCGCGACGAGCCCGGCCAGGTGCTGAACATCAACGCCGACGCTGCGGCCGCGGCGCTCGCGGTGGCCCTCGGTGCGGCGAAGCTCGTCATTCTCACCGACGTGGCCGGGCTGTACTCAGACTGGCCGAACCGCGATTCGCTCGTCTCGGTCATCGAGGCGGGCGCGTTGCGCGACCTGTTGCCCGGCCTCGAGTCGGGCATGATTCCGAAGATGTCGGCCTGCCTCGAGGCGGTCGACGGGGGAGTGCCGAAGGCCGCGATCATCGACGGCCGCACCCCGCACTCGATTCTGCTGGAGGTCTTCACGCAGAGCGGCGTCGGCACCGAAGTGGTCGCCGACGCCCGAACGGCACTCGCAGAGGAGAATTCATGAGCGACGTCAACACCGAACATACCTGGGTCGACACCTTTAACGAGTCGCTCATGCGAACCATGGGCCAGCCCCTCGCCCTGCTCACCCACGGGCGCGGCGCCTTCGTGTGGGATGAGAACGAGAAGGAGTACCTCGACTTCCTCGCCGGCATCGCCGTGAACTCGCTCGGCCATGCGCATCCGGTGGTCGTCGAGGCGGTCACTCGCCAGGTCAGCACGCTCGCCCATGTCTCGAACTACTTCTCGACGAGGCCGCAGCTCGAACTCGCCGAACGCCTGAAACGCATCACCGGCGCGGGCCCCGCCGGCCGAGCCTACTTCTGCAATTCGGGCGCCGAGGCCAACGAGGCCGCCTTCAAACTCGCCCGCCTCAACACGAGGGGCGGCCGCTCGACCATCGTCTCGCTGAAGAACTCCTTCCACGGCCGCACCATGGGCTCGCTCGCGCTCACCGGCAAGCGCGAGATGCAAGAACCGTTCGAGCCCCTGCCGGGCGGGGTGATCCACATCGACTCCACCATCGAGGCCCTCGAGGCGACCATCGACGACAGCGTCGCCGCCCTGTTCCTCGAGCCCATCAAGGGCGAGGCCGGGGTCATCGACCTGCCCGAGGGCTATCTCCAGCGCGCCCGCGAGCTCACCGAGCAGCACGGCGTTCTGCTGATTCTCGACGAGATCCAGACCGGCATCGGCCGCACCGGCCGCTGGTTCGCGTATGAGCTCGCCGGCATCAAGCCCGACGCGGTCACCATCGCGAAGGGCATGGCCGGTGGGGTGCCGATCGGCTCGCTCGTGACGTTCGGCTGGGCATCCGACCTGTTTCAGCGCGGGATGCACGGCAGCACCTTCGGCGGAAACCCCCTCGCCACGGCCACCGCCAACGCGGTGCTCGAAGAGATCGAGTCGGCCGGCCTCATCGACAACGCCGAGCGCAAGGGAGTGCTGCTGCGCGACCGCATCGCCGCCCTGAACTCCCCGCTGATCGACGAGATCCGCGGCCACGGCCTGCTGATCGGGTTGGGGCTCAGCGAGCCGATCGCGCTCAAGTTGTCGGCCGCGGCGATGGATGCAGGGCTGATCATCAACGCCGCGAACGAGTCGAGCATCCGCATGGCCCCGCCCCTGATCATCCGTGAGCTCGAGGTCGACATCTTCATCACACGGTTCTCGGCCGCGCTGACGGCGGTCGGCTTTCCGCCGCAGCCCCCGACCCCCGAGGCCTAGTGCCCCCGGCCGCTATCCTTGTAGTCTCCACCCGTACCTCACCTCGAAGGCCCCGATGACCCGCCACTTCCTCCGCGACGACGACCTGACTCCTGCCGAGCAGGCAGAGATCCTCGACCTGGCGGCAGAGTTGAAGCGCGACCGATTCGGCACCAAGCCGCTGGCCGGCCCGCAGACCGTGGCGGTCATCTTCGACAAGTCGTCGACCCGCACCCGCGTCTCGTTCGCCGTCGGGATCGCCGACCTCGGCGGCAGCCCCCTCATCATCAGCACGGCCAACAGCCAGCTGAGCGGCAAAGAGACCGCCTCCGACACGGCCCGGGTGCTCGAACGTCAGGTCGCGGCCATCGTCTGGCGCACCTACGCCCAGAGCGGCCTCGAAGAGATGGCTGCCGGCACCACCGTGCCCGTCGTCAACGCCCTCTCTGACGACTTCCACCCCTGCCAGCTGCTCGCCGACCTGCTGACCATCCGCGAGCACCGCGGCGACCCTGCCGGACTCACCGTCACCTTCCTCGGCGACGGCGCCAGCAACATGGGCCAGTCATACCTGCTGGCCTGCGCCACCGCGGGCATGCACGTGCGCATCGCCGCCCCGGCCGACTATTCGCCGGCCGCCGACGTGGTTCAGGATGCCCAGGCCATCGCCGCCCGCACCGGTGGTTCGGCGACCGTGCTCGTCGACCCGGTCGACGCGGTCACCGGTGCTGACATCGTCGTCACCGACACCTGGGTGTCGATGGGCAAAGAAGATGAGAAGGCCGCGCGCGTGAAGGTGTTCGGCGGCTACCAGGTCGACCGGGCTCTGATGGCGCACGCCAAGCCCGATGCCCTCTTTCTACACTGCCTGCCCGCAGATCGCGGCTACGAGGTCGCGGCCGACGTCATCGACGGCCCGCAGAGTGTCATCTGGGACGAGGCCGAGAACCGCCTGCACGCCCAGAAGGCGCTGCTCGTCTGGCTCCTGCAGCAGCAGGGTGCCGCACCGTCGGCCGCCACGCAACACGATGCCGCCCTCGCGACGTCTGCCCAGGGGGCCTGACCGTGGCCGAGAGCACCAGCCGGGCCGGCGAGGCCGGTGCCCTGTGGGGCGGCCGCTTCGCGAGCGGCCCCTCACCCGAGCTGCAGGCTCTCAGTAAGTCGACCCAGTTCGACTGGCAGCTCTGGCCCTACGACATCCAGGGCTCCCGAGCGCATGCTAAGGCCCTCACAGCCGCCGGCTATCTCACCGACGACGAACTCGTGGCCATGCTCGAAGCGTTCGACCGCCTCGCCGAGCACATCGCCGACGGCTCGTTCGCGGCGGCAGAGAGCGACGAAGACGTGCACTCGGCGCTCGAGCGGGGCCTGATCATCGAGGCCGGCCCCGAGTTGGGCGGCAAGCTGCGCGCCGGCCGCAGCCGCAACGACCAGATCGCCACGCTCATCCGGCTCTACCTGCTCGACCACTCCCGTCACATCGGCCACCTCGTCGTGCAACTCATCGACGCCATCGCCTCGCAGGCCTCGGCGCATATGGATGCCCCGATGCCGGGCCGCACGCACCTGCAGCACGCGCAACCCGTGCTCCTCTCGCACCACCTGCTCGCGCACGCGTGGCCCCTGGTTCGCGATCTCGAGCGACTGCGTGACTGGAGTGGCCGGGCATCCGCTTCGCCCTACGGCGCCGGGGCCCTCGCGGGCAGCTCGCTGGGGCTCGACCCGGCCCTCGTCGCGAGCGAGCTCGGGCTCGCCCAGGGCCCCATGCTCAACTCGATCGACGCCACCGCGAGCCGTGACGTCGTCGCCGAGTTCGCCTTCATCGCCAGCCTGATCGGCATCAACCTCTCGCGTTTCGCCGAGGAGATCATCGTGTGGGCGACCCGCGAGTTCGGCTTCGTGAAGCTGCACGACGGCTACTCCACCGGATCGTCGATCATGCCGCAGAAGAAGAATCCCGACATCGCCGAGCTGGCGCGCGGCAAGTCGGGCCGCCTGATCGGCAACGTGACCGGCCTGCTGGCCACCCTGAAGGGCCTCCCGCTCGCCTACAATCGTGACCTGCAAGAAGACAAAGAGCCGGTGTTCGACTCGGTCGAGCAGCTCGAAGTGCTGCTGCCCGCCTTCACCGGCATGGTCGCCTCGCTCACCTTCAACACCGAACGCATGGCAGAGCTCGCCCCCCAGGGCTTCTCGCTCGCGACCGACGTCGCCGAGTGGCTGGTGAAGCAGGGCGTCGTCTTCCGCGACGCGCACGAGATCAGCGGCGACCTCGTACGGTTCTGCGAAGAGCACGGCCTCGAGCTGCACGAACCGACAGACGAGCAGCTGGCAGACGTGTCACCGCACCTGACTCCGGATGTTCGCTCTGTCGTCACCGTCACCGGATCGATCGCGAGCCGCGACGGCATCGGCGGCACTGCGGGCGTGCGTGTCACCGAGCAGCTCGCTGCTCTCACCCAGCAGGTTCGCCTGCTGCAGAACGCTCTACTGAACGCCCCAGGGGGTACCGCGTGACACTCAGCAGCCAGAACCTGCCCGAACCGCTCGGCCCCAACGGCCCGAACGGAAAGAAGCCGAAGGTCGACCGCGACATTCGCAACCACCCCGACTACAAGACTCCGTGGTGGCGCAAGCCGATGAAGAACTGGCTCTACTGGACGGTGTTCGCCGGCGCCGCCATCGTCGTGATCGCCGCCGTCGTCATCACTCTCTCGCTCGGCGTCAAGCTCTTCTGACCGCATCGACGCCGAACGATGACGAGTCGACCCCGAACCATGACGAGGCCGTGCCGGTGACCGACGCGTCGTGGGCCGCGGTCTTCGAGCGCCCGTCGACCGAAGTCGCGCCGCTGCTGCTCGGCGGCATCCTGAGCCGTACCGCACCCGAGGGTACGACCTCGCTGCGCATCACCGAGGTCGAGGCCTACCTCGGCGTGGGTGACGACCCCGGGTCGCACTCGTTCCGCGGCAAGACGAAGTCGAATTCGGTCATGTTCGGTGAGCCACTGCACCTGTACACGTACTTCACCTACGGCATGCACACCTGTGCCAACGTCGTCTGCTCTCCCGCCGGTACTGCCAGCGGGGTGCTGCTGCGCGCCGGTGAGATCGTCGAAGGCGTCGAGCTCGCCTGGCAGCGCAGGGGAGCCGCGGTACCCTTCCGCGATCTGGCCCGGGGCCCGGCTCGACTCACGAAGGCGCTCGGCATTCCGCTGGCCGACGGGGGAGCCCCGCTCACGGAGTTGCCCTACGAACTGCGGATGCCCGAGCATCCGTCGCCCGTCGAGACGAGCCTGCGCACCGGCCTCGGCGGCCCCGGCGGGGGCAGCGCGTACCCCTGGCGCTTCTTCATTCCCGGCGACCCCACCGTCTCGCCCTACAAACGCCACCCCAAACTGCTGCCCTGACCTCGTTACACGCCCTAGAAATGCCTGCGAGGAATGGTTGGCCGGGCGCTGGTACCCTTGCGGAGTGTCACAGCCAGCGTCGGCAGCCTTAGCTGCCCAACAGAACGACCCGTCGTTCGTCTCCGTGTGGGACGAACTGAAGTGGCGCGGTCTCATTCACGTCTCGACCGATGAGCCCGAGCTGAAGGCCGCCCTCGACGGCGACCCCATCACGTTCTACTGCGGGTTCGACCCGACAGCGCCGAGCCTGCACCTCGGCAACCTGGTGCAGCTGCTGGTGATGCGCCGGCTGCAGCTGGCCGGGCACCGGCCGCTCGCCCTCGTCGGCGGGTCGACCGGCCTGATCGGCGACCCGCGGCCGACGGCCGAACGTACACTGACCGCCCGCGACACCGTGGCGGAGTGGGTGGGGTACCTGCAGGCACAGATCTCGCGCTTCCTGAGCTTCGACGATGACAACGCGGCTCGGCTGGTCAACAACCTCGACTGGACGGCGCCGCTCAGCGCCATCGACTTCCTGCGCGACATCGGCAAGTACTTCCGTGTGGGCACGATGCTGAAGAAAGACGCGGTGAGTGCGCGGCTGAACTCCGACGCCGGCATCAGCTACACCGAGTTCAGCTACCAGATTCTGCAGGGCCTCGACTTCCTCGAGCTGTACCGCAGTTACGATTGCGTGCTGCAGACCGGTGGAAGCGACCAGTGGGGCAATCTCACGAGTGGCACCGATCTCATCCGCCGGGCCGAACAGGCTACGGTGCACGCCATCGGCACGCCCCTCATCACGAACTCCGACGGAACCAAGTTCGGCAAGAGCGAGGGCAACGCGGTGTGGCTGGATGACCGGCTCACCAGTCCCTACGCCTTCTACCAGTTCTGGCTCAACACCGACGACGCCGACGTGATCGAGCGGCTGAAGATCTTCACGTTCCTCACGCGCGACGAACTCGAGCGCCTCGGGGCGGCCGTCGCGGCCGAACCCTTCCGGCGTGAGGCCCAGCGCGCCCTCGCCTACGAGGTGACGGCGCTGGTTCACGGCGCCGAGGCGACGGATGCTGCCATCGCGGCTGCGGCGGCACTCTTCGGCCAGGGTGACCTGGCTGGGCTTCCCGAACTGACCCTCCGCCAGGCGTTAGGGGAGTTGGTCACGGTCGAGGCCCGGCAGAACACGCCGCTCGTGCAGCTGTTGGTCGACACCAAGCTCACCACGTCGGCGAGCGAGGCCCGAAGGGCGATCGCCCAGGGTGGGGTCTACGCCAACAATGTGAAGGTCGAAACCGACGCGGCGACCGCCGGCGAGGTTGCTCTGCCCGGTGGCATCGTGGTTCTTCGACGCGGCAAGAAGACGCTGGCGGGCGTCTTCGTGAGCTAGTCGCGCGCTGGAGCTGGGTGAATCGCGCAGCGATTCTGCGACGCCAGCGCCGCGGCAGCTGTGCTGGCGCGGTCTTCCGGGGGTGTCGCAGCGCGACACGCCCGGGAAGTATCTGTAACTTGCCAGCCATGAAACATGACCGTAATGTTGTCTCTTGTCACCCCAAAGGTTCGGAAAGCGGAAGAGCTTACCGGCCTCAAGCGGGGCCATCAGAACGGCAGAGAAAACCTCGAACGCTGTGTTGCTAAACACAAAGGTTCTGAGCGTTTGGGCTCCGATCGTGAGATGAAGATGTACAGTAGTGAAGTTGCCCCTTTCGGCTCCCGTTCTTTGTAACGGTCAAGCGGGTGGGTGCGTCCGATCTTTGAGAACTCAACAGCGTGCACA